>NZ_LXEU01000005.1 GCF_001654985.1 Kluyvera georgiana ATCC 51603 | reverse complement strand
TTTTTATTTCCCTCAGATTACACTTCCTGTGGCGTAATAAAAGGAACGACATCATAGCTAACGGCGGTATTGTCCGAAAGGTTGTAGACGTTAATATCAGGAACCTTTTCTCGCATAAAAGTATAGAACGGCAGGATTTTACCTAAATCCCGACTCAGTTCTGATGCCTGCTTGTTGGTTTTCTCATCATAAAACCGAGCGCAATTGTCGACTAAATCCAGTCCGGAATGGATAATTTTCTTGTAATCTAAGCTGTATGCCACCTGCAGGGCGGCAAACGCCACGGTATGACATGAGCAATACCCGTGCGAGATGTCCAGACTGAAGCCAACCAACCGTTTCTTTTTTGACAACGGGACGTCTATTAGAATTTTTTCGTCAAACTTTGCCAGCAGGGTAAATTTTAACTTCTTAAAGAAGCCACCCTTTTCCCGCTGATACAGCGAGCGGATGATAAAACCGCTATTGTCGATAAAGCGCTTATCTTCTGCAGAGGCTTTATCGTACACCTCACCGTTAACGATCGTGTATTTGCTCTTCTTCACGAACTCGCGAAAATCATCATTACGCTGCAGTAAGAAGCGCGAATCGGTTAACACATAGATGAAAGGCTGAATATTGTTGTCCAGCAGATAGCGGGCAGAACCGTTGACGGAGATAACGTCTGATGCCATCAACAGATCCAGGGGAGTTTTCAGTGACGAAGGTCCTGAGAGGAAAATAATACTGTTTTCAGAGGTCTTGTGACGTTTGATTTCGTTAATGTCTTCGGTTGTGATGCTGTGCAATTTACCGCTCATAAGACTGTCACCAAAATATTATTACCCAAAGCCGATTATCTTCTTTACGCTACACTAGCGGGCCGACTTCACCAACCGCAAATAAAAGTAGTAAATGTAGTGCATGATGCCGGCAATCGGCTGGTTATTCTTAAAGTTATGCTTAGCGCAATAGCGGGCATAGTTGGCATTGCTCGGTTTTAGCAGCGATACCGCTTTCCATGGCGACACGTCTTTCGCCTTCAGGAAAGGCGTTGCGCTAGGGTAAGTCGCCCAGTTATGCCATGGCTTGGTTGGCCCCACGTAGTGGATAAGCACGGTACCGTCATTAATCGGGTTGGTAAATGAATCCTTCAGCTCATAGTTGAGGCTGAACTGCGTATTATATTTACCCGCGATAAAGGCGACTTTCCCTGCGAGAATAATGTTCAGAATATCCTGATCCATAAAGCTCAGTTTACGAGTCACATTCTTATCGGACAGCAGCGACATCGCTTTTCCTGAAACATATTCACCGGCCCATGCCGGGATATTCAACAACAGCACGCCCGAATTAAAATAGCCATTCTCAATAGCCGGGCATTCCAGGCTCTGGCTGCGTGACAGCCACCACTTTTTATCACGCTCCGGAACAACACCCGCTACGTTATCACCTAATGCCAGCGTCGGCAGCTCGTTTATACTCCCCTGGCACACAATGTCCGCATCCAGATAAAGTACGCGCGACTGCTGGCCAATGAAGTAGTCCCCGATAATAAAGCGGAAGTACATCGCCACAGACCAGTTCTTGGTCGTCGGGAAAGACTTCAAACGGTCACAGTTGACGATATGAATCTGAATACAGGTGTTATTATCTTTTGCAAGCTGCAAGAAATGCTGCTTCTCCGCCTCCGGAAGGGTGTCAATAAAGACGTGAAACACAAAATCCATATCGCGGTTGTGTAGCAAAACCGAGGCAATGGAGACTCCACAACCGAAGAGAAAGTTCTTATCAATACCGTAAGCGATATGGAACGGCAAACGGCCCTGCGCCGCTTCACGCTCATCAAAGACAATCGTTTCTGTGATCATCTCTTCCGCATTTAAATACGAATATGCCATGCTCTGCCCCAAACGTTACAACGACTTTCTGAGCGTTCGCTCTTTGATTTTATTCGCTTTTTCTTCAGCTTTCGCCATCAGCGCCTGTTCCTGTTTCATCACGTCTCTAAGCGGCTGCGCAAAATAAATCTGCATAAAGCGAAAAACATCGCGCTGGGTTAGCCCGATATTCATCGATGAAAAATACAACCCAATCAGATCTTTATCGCGCCAGCGACGTGGAACACGATCGCGAATTTGCGCACGATGCAGGTCAATAACCGAAATCTTCAACGTTTCTTCTTCACCGCTAAACGGCAGATGCAGCAAGAAATGGCAGATATAACAGTCGCGGTGGTTAATCCCGCTCAGGTGCATTTTGCGCACCATCGTCGCGACGCGTTTAATCAGCATACGTTTCACCACGGGCGTCGGTGGGTTTGTCACCCAGTCTGCACAGTAGTCTTCAAGGCTGATGGTTGGTGTGAGATCTTCGGTGATGATGAAGGATGTACGGGTTAACGGGTTCAGACCTTTCTCGCCGAAACCAACGCCGTGCATGGTATCAACACCCACGTCATGCAGGCGGTGGATCGCATTCCACTCGCGGTCAGCACCCAGCACCGGCATACGCAGTGAAATCAGGTTTTTGACGATCTCTTTGAGAGAGGTTCCACGGTGCCATTTCAGAAAATAGCTGTTGCCCGCCAGTTCGAAACGCAGGGTGCGACGCGTTTCCAGTTCCCGGAAGACTTCGCCCTGCAGATGCTTCACTTCTTCAAAAGCATCTTTTCCGCGCCACAACGTGGCCAGCGGTTCTTTCAGCTCAACCATCCAAATCACCTATTATGATGTCTGCCGCTTTCTCTGCCAGACTGTATAAGTCCTGTGTATCGGCGTAGTTGCGCGCATTTTCCGCCCACGCTGCGCGAAGCGCTGGCTGGGTTAACGCCTTAAGGAGAATCTCATTCAAGGCTTCTTGTCGGAAGGGTTCTTCAATCACCGTGCCGCAGTTGGCGTCCGCAATATAGTGTGCATAGCCGCACACGCTGGTGGTTAACACCGGCAGGCCGGCCGTCACCGCCTCCAGCAGCACGATGCCTGCCGCCTCCTGATAGGCCGGGTGCAGCAGTAAATCCGCCGCCGCCATCAGTTCCGCCACGTCATTGCGCCCGGAGAAAAAGTGGACGTTGCGTTGAATGCCGTATTTCTCAGCCAGCGCGGCGAATTTCCCCGGCTTATCCTGGCCTACGATAAACAGCTGCGTATTATGACGCAGGCTTTCCGGCAGTGAAGCTATCGCGGACAAAGTGCGATCCACGCCTTTGCGCGTAAAGTCGGATCCCACCTGCAGCAATACATTCTGCGATTCAGTCAAACCGTTCTTCTGTCGATAAACCTGACGGGCGTTCGGAATCTGCTGACTGTATTTTCTATCCGGATAAATCCCCGGCGGCAAAATATGAAAACGTTCAGGCTCGGTCTGATAGTGCTTCTGGAAATCCGCAATTTGCTTGTCCGTCAGCATCAGCAACTGCGTCGGCTTACCGTGTTCAAACGTGGCGCGCTCGAACGCCGCATAGTGGCGATAGCGTGACGTCAGGCGATAAAAGAAGCCTTTCTCCTGCGCCACTTTCTCGGCGTAACACACGTCGGCGGCGTAATAGACATCCAGCCCAGGCATCTTATTAAAGCCCACGACCCTGGCGACCGGATGCTCGTGCAGGTGGTTTTGCACCCACGTATAATATTCCACGTTGCGACCGTGGTTGGTATGGGATTTCACCGGAACCCGAATTAACTCAAAAGCATCGGGGCACTCCCCCTCCCAGACTTGCGTATAAACGCGCACCTGATGGCCGCGATCCGCAACGGTCTGAGCAATGCGCATAAAGTCGCGCTGCAGACCACCGAAGGGAAAGTACTTATACAGACAGAATGCAACGATCATCATGCTTCACCTGTTGCAGATTCGGCCTCGTGAACAGGCAGAATTTTGTCGATAGCTGCAATGACGTCCTCGGCCGGAATAACCGCAAGATACATTTCATTGCGGTTACGCTGCTCGCGCGGCGGCATCGGCCGATAGTCACCGGCCCAGAACTGAATCATATTGTCCGACCACGGGCGCCAGAAAATATGGTCCGTCGCACCAAATAGCGCAATCAGCGGCGTTTTGACCGCAGCCGCAATATGTCCCGGCGCGGAGTCGACGCCGATAAACAACGCGGCGTGGTCAATCAATGCCCCCAGTTCCGGGAAGCTAACTTTACCGGCCAGCGCCGTCACTGGCGGCTGCTGACAGCCTTGAGCAATCGCGTTCACGCAGGCCAGATCGTCCACACCCGGCCCGGAAGTCAGCACCACCTCTATCCCGCGATCGTGCAGAGCATCAATCACCCGGGAGAATTTCTCGTTCTCCCAGCACTTAAATATCTGCCGCGCCGTCGGCTGGATCACCACGTAGCGCTCGCCAACGCCAGCTTTATCAAGCTCGGCGCGCACACGCTGCCAGCAGACTGGGTTATAGCTCATGGTCGTCTCAGCCACATGCGAATCAAGCCCCAGAGGGGCCAGCACCGAGAGGTTGCTCTCAACGACGTTACTGCCTGTCAGAGGTGCAAGATGTGTGAAACTGTTGCGCCAAAAGGCCGACTGCCGGTGCTGATAGTCCTGCGAGATACTCATTGGCGCGTTCAACAGGCGTACCAGCACCGCCGCCATCCACTGGTCTGCCATATTGATGACGAGATCGTATTTATTGGCGCGCAATACCCTAATGAGACTGACGAAATTGGTTATTTTCTCTGCCGTTTTGGCTTTTTTATTTTTAATACCATACAGCGCGTTGATTGCAGGATTCTCAGACAAAATAGGGATCGTGTCCTGGTACAGCAGGGCATCAACCTTCGCCTCAGGATAATGGCGTTTCAGCGTGCTAATAACGGGAGTAGTGAGCAACATATCCCCGTGAAAACGCATTTTAATGACCAGAATTTTTCGAAATGGCTTTTCCACAAGCGACTCTTTGGTTGAGATTTTCCGGTAAAAGTAGGAAAAAAGCACGCTACCGCCCCAGGCTCAACAGCTACCTGATTACTGATATTGCACTTATTTTGATGCGCTAGTGTACCACTTCTTGAGCCGCAATCCGAACCGGATAGCTTTCGCGCAAATAAAGTTTTTTTCACTTATAAATCATTTAATTAAAATCATTACCCTTGCCATAACGCCGGCTTTGCCAGCCCCCAAATATCCATGGGTGTTAACCGCAATGAACAGTATAAAAAAGGGGGTTCGGCAGTGATATCCACGGCCAGCCCCTGTGCTGTGGATAATTTAGACCAAAAACAGCAAAAGTAATGGTAAAGCCTTAGCTAAATACTTAGAATCCACAGCACATTCATAACTCAGCTATTTATTATGCTTGAATTGCTTTACACCGCCCTTCTTTACCTTATCCAGCCTCTCATCTGGATACGGCTTTGGGTGCGCGGACGTAAGGCTCCGGCCTACCGAAAACGCTGGGGTGAACGCTACGGTTTTTATCGCCAGCCGCTGAAGCCCGGCGGAATCATGCTGCATTCGGTGTCCGTTGGCGAAACGCTGGCGGCGATCCCATTAGTTCGCGCGCTGCGTCATCGTTACCCCGATTTGCCGATTACTGTGACCACGATGACCCCAACCGGTTCCGAGCGTGTGCAGTCGGCGTTTGGCAAAGACGTTCAGCACGTCTATCTGCCGTATGATTTACCCGATGCCCTCAACCGTTTTCTCGATAAAATCGACCCTAAACTGGTGTTGATTATGGAAACGGAGCTGTGGCCGAACCTGATTGCCGCTCTGCATCGTCGCCATATTCCGCTGGTGATTGCCAACGCACGCTTGTCCGAGCGCTCAGCCGCCGGATACGCCAAACTGGGCTCATTCGTACGCACGCTGCTGCAGCGTATTACGCTGATTGCCGCGCAAAATGAAGAAGATGGCCAACGTTTTGTCGCGCTCGGTGCCAAAAATAATCAGGTAACCATTACCGGCAGCCTGAAGTTCGATATTTCCGTTACGCCACAGCTGGCTGCCAAAGCGGTCACGCTGCGTCGCCAATGGGCGCCGCGCCGCCCGGTATGGATAGCCACCAGCACCCACGAGGGCGAAGAGAGTATCGTTATTGCCGCCCACAAGGCGCTGCTACAACACTATCCAGACTTACTGCTGATTCTGGTGCCACGTCACCCGGAACGCTTCCCGGACGCTATCAACCTCACGCGTCAGGCTGGCTTGAGCTTTATCACCCGTTCCTCCGGTGAAGTCCCCTCCGCCACAACACAGGTGGTCATTGGCGACACCATGGGTGAGCTGATGCTGCTGTATGGCATTGCCGACCTGGCGTTTGTCGGCGGCTCGTTGGTTGAACGTGGTGGGCATAACCCGCTGGAAGCCGCAGCGCATGCTATTCCCGTACTGATGGGCCCGCACACCTTCAACTTCAAAGATATCTGCGCCCGTCTGGAACAGGCGAGCGGTCTTATCACCGTGACCGATGCCGCAAGCCTCGAAAAAGAGGTATCCTCACTGCTGGGCGATGCAGATTACCGTAGCTTCTACGGTCGACACGCCGTTGAGGTCTTGTATCAGAACCAGGGCGCGCTACAACGCCTGTTACAACTCCTGGAACCGTACCTGCCACCGAAAACGCATTGAGGATGATTATGCAAAAACGGGCGATTTATCCGGGCACTTTCGATCCCATCACCAACGGTCATCTTGATATCGTGACCCGCGCGGCCTGCATGTTCGATCAGGTCATCCTCGCTATTGCGGCCAGCCCAAGTAAAAAGCCGATGTTTGACCTGAGCGAGCGCGTGGCGCTGGCCCAGCAGGCAACGGCGCACCTTGGCAACGTGGAAGTGATGGGTTTTAGCGATCTGATGGCTAACTTCGCCCGTACCCAGCAGGCCAATATCCTGATTCGCGGCCTGCGCGCGGTGGCGGATTTCGAATATGAAATGCAGCTTGCGCATATGAACCGCCACCTGATGCCGGAGCTGGAAAGCGTCTTTCTGATGCCGTCGAAGGAGTGGTCGTTTATCTCATCATCGCTGGTAAAAGAGGTCGCACGTCATGATGGCGATGTAACCCATTTTCTACCCGTGAATGTGCATCAGGCGCTGATGGAGAAGTTGAAGTAAGCCTCTGTGCGTTCCCCCGGCGGCGCTAGCCTGGCCGGGCAACGTGGTTACTTCTGGCACTGCCGGCAATAAAATGTTGCTCTCTGCGCATGTTTGCTGGCGATAATCGGCGTCCCGCATACCCGACAGGCTTCCCCTTTCCGCCCGTACACCTGTAGCTCCTGCGCAAAGTAGCCCGGCTTGCCGTCGCTTTGCAGGAAATCTTTTAGCGTGGTTCCACCCTGCTCAATCGATCGTTGCAGCACCGCTTTGATCGCCGCAACCAGTCGTTCGCACTCTTCCACCGATAGCGACGACGCCAGCCGATCCGGATGGATCCGCGCGGAAAACAGCGACTCGCTGGCATAGATATTGCCGACGCCCACCACCAGCTTATTATCCATCAGCCAGGGTTTAATCGCCGTTTTTTTCTTCGCACATCTCGCCTGCAGATAATCCGCGCTAAATTCCGCGCTCAACGGCTCAGGGCCGAGATGAGCAAGCACACTGTGTCCTTCCAGTACCGGCGTCCACAGCCAGGCGCCAAAGCGCCTTGGGTCGGTGTAGCGCAGCACTTTACCGTTACTCATCACCAGGTCCACGTGATCGTGTTTTTCCGCCGGCAGTTCTTCCGCCAGAATGCGTAAACTTCCCGACATACCCAGATGGATGATGATCCAGCCGTCAGGCAGCTCAAGCAGCAGGTATTTGGCGCGTCGTTGGACGCTCAGCACCGGTTTGTCACTCAGACGGTAGATTTCATCAGAGACGGGCCAGCGTAGGCGTCCGTTGCGAATCACGGCGTACTGAATGGTAGCTCCGACCAGATGGGGTTCAATGCCGCGGCGGCTGGTTTCAACTTCGGGTAATTCAGGCATAACGTCTCCGGCTCGAATACTGATGTCTCTATTATGGGGACGCGCAGAAAACAAAAAACCCCGCCGAGGCGAGGTTTTTTGCTACATCGAAACTAAAATTATTTGATTTTAGCTTCTTTGTACAGAACGTGCTGACGGACAACTGGATCGAACTTTTTCAGTTCCAGTTTTTCCGGCTTAGTACGTTTGTTCTTCGTGGTGGTGTAGAAGTGACCTGTACCAGCAGAAGAAACCAGCTTGATTTTCTCGCGAATACCTTTAGCCATGATTTATTTCCTCGTTAAGTACTTAGTACTTTTCGCCACGGGCACGCAGTTCGGACAGAACTGTATCGATGCCTTTCTTATCGATTACACGCATACCTTTAGCAGATACGCGCAGGGTGACAAAACGCTTCTCGCTCTCAACCCAGAAACGGTGAGAGTGCAGGTTCGGCAGGAAACGGCGTTTAGTCGCGTTCAGTGCGTGGGAACGGTTGTTACCGGTCACCGGACGCTTGCCAGTAACTTGGCAGACTCGGGACATGTCTATTCTCCAAAAATCAAATTAGCTCGAGCTTCGTATGGGGTATCGGCGCCTCGTCAGGCTTTACAGCCCGGTCATCGCGTAGTTCTAAGTGAACTCTCGATTGCCAGGCCCAAATGCCAAACCCGAGATTCTCAAAGGTGGCGTAGTATACGCTGACCCGGCGTTATGCTCAAGTCCCGAACAGACAAAGATCCCGGTGGATCGCGTAATAAACCGCTAAATCCAACCGCGTTCGGCAAAAGAAACGTACTCACCGCGGCCAATAACCAGATGGTCAAGCACACGTACATCCATGAATTGGCAACATTTTACCACCCTTTCGGTAATAAGTCTGTCTGATTTACTCGGCTCCGCATGACCCGATGGATGATTATGTGCCAGGATCACCGCAGCAGCATTTACTTTGATGGCTTCTCGTACAATTTCGCGCGGATGCACTTCAACGTGGCTGAGGGTGCCGGAAAAAAGTCGACTGTGTTTGAGTACCCGATGTTGATTATCGAGAAAGATCACCACAAAGATTTCCCGCTCCTCGTCGGCGAGCTGGCTTTGCAGAAACTCACGCGTCATCTCCGGGCTCAGCAGGGAATCTTCAGACAGCACCCGCAGGCTAAAGTAGCGACGCGCCAGCTCGGCAATGCCCTTAAGCTGGGCATACTTGGCAATACCTATACCGTCGATCTGGGTTATTGCTTTTTCGGTCGCCGAAAGCAGGCCATACAGCGAACCGAAATGGCGCAACAGGTCCTGCGAGAAACATAATACGGTTTTTTCCCGCGTGCCGGTGCGCAAAAATAGCGCCAGTAGCTCAACATCCGTGAGCGACTCAATCCCGTACCGCTGCATCTTTTCACGCGGCATGAGGGCTTCTGGACTCTCCATGATGGCCTCCTCTGATGGCTGCCGCTAGGATGTCACAGTACGATCCCCCCTGCACGACACGGATATCACCCTTGCGTAGCGGCTCGCAAAGTGTCGCTGTCGTAAGCGCACGACCCTGTCAGGATTGTGATAAAATGCGCGAATTCTGGTGTCCCCCTAACAGGAAAAATCATGATGAGCCTGGCCGGTAAGAAAATTGTTCTTGGCGTCAGCGGCGGTATCGCTGCCTACAAAACGCCGGAGCTGGTGCGTCGCCTGCGCGAGCGCGGCGCTGACGTGCGCGTCGCAATGACCGACGCAGCAAAAGCCTTCATCACCCCGCTGAGCCTGCAGGCCGTATCCGGCTATCCGGTCTCCGACAGCCTGCTCGATACCGCTGCCGAAGCGGCGATGGGCCACATTGAGCTGGGCAAATGGGCTGACCTCGTTATCCTTGCGCCGGCCACCGCCGACTTAATTGCCCGCGTGGCCGCCGGGATGGCAAACGACCTGGTGTCGACTATCTGTCTCGCCACCCCGTCGCCGGTTGCCGTTGTTCCCGCGATGAACCAGCAGATGTATCGTGCCGCTGCCACGCAGCACAACCTTGAGGTACTCGCCTCACGCAATATGTTGATCTGGGGCCCGGACAGCGGCAGCCAGGCCTGTGGCGACGTCGGGCCCGGTCGTATGCTCGACCCGTTAGCGATTGTCGACATGGCCGCAGCACATTTTTCTGCCGTCAACGATCTGCAACATCTGCACATCATGATTACCGCAGGCCCGACCCGCGAACCGCTGGACCCGGTGCGTTACATCACCAACCACAGTTCGGGCAAAATGGGTTTTGCTATCGCCGAAGCCGCAGCGCGCCGTGGCGCCAACGTCACGCTGGTTAGCGGCCCGGTGTCGCTGCCGACGCCCGCCTTTGTGCAACGTATTGACGTCACCACAGCTGAAGAGATGAACGCCGCCGTTCAGGCCAGCATCACACAACAGCAGATTTTTATCGGCTGCGCCGCGGTCGCCGACTATCGCGCAGCGGTTATTGCCGAAGAAAAAATTAAGAAGCAGGACACCCAGGGCAATGAATTCACAATAAAAATGGTGAAAAACCCGGATATCGTCGCCGGCGTTGCCGCACTGAAAGAGCACCGTCCCTACGTCGTAGGGTTTGCCGCCGAAACGAATAATGTGGAAGAATATGCGCGGCAAAAGCGTAGCCGCAAGAACCTTGATCTGATTTGCGCCAATGATGTATCGCAATCAAATCAAGGCTTTAATAGCGATAACAATGCATTGCACCTTTTCTGGCAGGACGGCGAGAAGCGTTTACCTCTCGCCAGTAAGTCACTCCTGGGCCAACTATTATTGGACGAGATCGTTAACCGTTATGATGAAAAAAATCGACGTTAAGATTCTGGACTCGCGTATTGGCCAGCAGTTCCCGCTGCCGACCTATGCCACCGCTGGCTCTGCAGGCCTTGATCTGCGCGCCTGTCTTGATGACGCCGTGGAACTGGCGCCAGGGGAAACCACCTTACTGCCGACCGGCCTGGCAATTCATATTGCCGATCCGTCTCTGGCGGCGGTGATGCTGCCGCGCTCTGGCCTCGGCCATAAGCACGGTATCGTGTTGGGTAACCTGGTGGGGCTTATCGACTCTGACTATCAGGGGCAACTGATGGTCTCCATCTGGAACCGTGGGCAAACCACCTTCACTATCGAGCCAGGCGAACGCGTCGCGCAGATGGTGTTTGTTCCTGTCGTACAGGCCGAGTTTAATCTGGTCGAATCGTTTGAAGCCACCGATCGTGGCGAAGGTGGCTTCGGCCACTCCGGGCGTCAATAACTCGCCCTCAGGCACATCATGCAGGATGTGATGTGCCCGTTTTTTACGCATCTCACGGCGTCATAATGCAAAAAGATCACTGCAATTTATGGTTGCGGTCACCGTGTGGATGCTCGCCTGACAAGTGTTTTATTTTCAGGGGTATTTTAGAACATGGCAGAAAAGCAAACTGCGAAAAGGAATCGTCGCGAGGAAATACTTCAATCCCTGGCGTTGATGCTTGAATCCAGCGATGGCAGCCAGCGAATCACGACGGCAAAACTGGCCGCGTCCGTTGGCGTGTCTGAAGCGGCGCTGTACCGGCATTTCCCAAGCAAGACCCGCATGTTCGATAGCCTTATCGAGTTTATCGAAGATAGCCTGATTACCCGTATCAACCTGATTCTGAAAGACGAAAAGGATACGACCGCGCGTTTACGTCTGATTGTGCTGCTGATTCTGGGCTTCGGCGAACGCAATCCAGGCCTGACCCGTATCCTCACCGGTCACGCGCTGATGTTTGAGCAAGACCGCCTGCAGGGCCGTATTAACCAGCTGTTTGAGCGCATTGAGGCTCAACTGCGTCAGGTACTGCGCGAGCGCAAAATGCGTGAAGGGGAAGGCTACGAAACCGATGAGACGCTGCTGGCAAGTCAGCTACTCGCGTTCTGCGAAGGCATGCTCTCGCGCTTTGTTCGCAGCGAATTTAAGTATCGCCCGACAGACGATTTTGACGCCCGCTGGCCGCTGATTGTCGCCCAACTGCAGTAAACACCGTTGGCGCTACGCTTACGGGCCTACAAACGTTCTGTAGGCCGGATAAGCGCAGCGCCATCCGGCAATTTTTACACGCCGTACGCTTCGCGATATGCGCGTACCGAGGCTAAATGCTCAGCCATCTCCGGTTTTTCTTCCAGATAAGCGATCAGATCTTTCAGGGTAATGATCGAGATAACGTCACAGCCGTAATCACGTTCCACTTCCTGAATGGCCGAGATCTCACCGCGACCACGCTCCTGACGATCTAAAGAGATCAGCACGCCAGCCAGCTGCGCGCCGTTGGCCTGGATGATCTCCATCGATTCACGAATCGCCGTTCCCGCGGTGATAACGTCATCCACCAGCATCACGCGCCCGGTCAGCGCGCTGCCAACCAGATTACCGCCCTCGCCGTGATCTTTGGCTTCTTTACGGTTGAAGCAGTACGGGTAGTCTTTGTCGTGATGTTCCGCCAGCGCCACCGCGGTGGTGGTCGCAATCGGAATACCTTTGTACGCAGGGCCAAACAGCAGATCGAACTCGATGCCGGAATCCACCAGCGCTTCAGCATAAAAACGGCCTAACAGTGCCAGATCGCGCCCGGTATTAAACAGCCCGGCGTTGAAGAAATAGGGGCTTTTTCGCCCGGATTTCAGCGTAAACTCGCCAAACTTAAGTACCTGCTTGTTAAGCGCAAACTCAATAAACTGGCGCTGATACGGTTTCATGGATTCGCTCCTCATCTCACTTTATTACGGACAAAAAAAAGGGCGACCACGTCGCCCTTAAAAATCAGTTTTCTAACGCCGCCTTCTGCGTCGCTACAATAGATTCGATTCCCCCTCGGGCTAGCGCCAGCAGGGTGAGTAACTCTTCGTGGGTGAACGGCTCGCCTTCCGCCGTGCCCTGAACCTCAATGATGCGACCGTCTTCGGTCATCACCACGTTCATGTCGGTTTCCGCCGCCGAGTCTTCAACGTACTCCAGGTCGCACAGCGCTTCACCGTTGACAATACCGACGGAAACCGCGGCGACCATCCCTTTCATCGGGTTGGTTTTCAGCTTACCTGCGGCAACCAGTTTGCCCAGCGCATCGGCCAGCGCCACACAGGCACCGGTAATAGACGCGGTACGCGTGCCGCCATCGGCCTGGATAACGTCACAGTCCAGCGTGATAGTGAACTCGCCGAGCGCTTTCAGATCTACCGCTGCACGCAGCGCGCGAGCAATCAGACGCTGAATCTCCATAGTACGACCGCCCTGTTTGCCCTTCGCCGCTTCACGGGCGTTACGGGTATGGGTAGCACGCGGCAGCATGCCGTACTCAGCGGTGATCCAGCCCTGACCCTGACCTTTCAGAAAACGCGGCACGCCTTCATCAATAGAGGCGGTGCAGAGCACTTTAGTATCGCCAAATTCGACCAGCACGGAACCTTCTGCGTGTTTTGTATAATTACGGGTCAGGGTGACGGGACGCACCTGGTTGGCACTACGACCTGCTGGACGCATGATAGAAATCTCCGGCTTGAAACGAATGTGGCTGCGCATTATACACAAAATCATTCCAGCTGTATCAAGGCGACAAAGGCGCGCATCCCCAGGAGCGTACATAAGTACCTGACTGGGGTAAGCGACGGCAGCCAACACAGAGACAGCTTGAAGGATGAAGTGTTATACGGATTAACGGTGCTTATTCCTATCCTCATAAGCCCCCGAGGGCTATAATCCCCCCATCTCTCCTTTAAAAACAGGAACGTCTATGATCCGCAGCATGACCGCCTATGCCCGCCGCGAAATTAAGGGCAGTTGGGGCAGCGCCGCCTGGGAACTGCGCTCTGTTAACCAGCGTTATCTCGAAACCTATTTCCGTCTGCCGGAGCAGTTCCGCAGCCTCGAACCCGTTGTTCGTGAACGTCTACGTACCCGCTTAACGCGCGGGAAAGTAGAGTGCACTCTGCGTTTTGAGCCGGATGCCAGTGCGCAAGGCGAACTTATTCTTAACGAAAACCTGGCAAAGCAGCTGGTTAACGCCGCGAACTGGGTCAAAATGCAGAGCGACGAAGGGGAAATTAACCCGGTCGATATTCTGCGCTGGCCGGGCGTTATGGCGGCACAAGAGCAGGATCTGGACGCTATCGCCGCCGAGATCCTGAATGCGCTGGACGGTACGCTGGACGACTTCATCGTCGCTCGCGAAACCGAAGGTCAGGCGCTGAAAGCGCTGATTGAACAACGCCTGGAAGGTGTTAGCAGCGAAGTGACCAAAGTACGTGCCCATAT
Source organism: Kluyvera georgiana ATCC 51603 (assembly GCF_001654985.1). Taxonomy (GTDB): domain Bacteria; phylum Pseudomonadota; class Gammaproteobacteria; order Enterobacterales; family Enterobacteriaceae; genus Kluyvera; species Kluyvera georgiana. The sequence goes on along the minus strand of NZ_LXEU01000005.1, from coordinate 51,581 downwards.
GCCGGAAATTCTGCAGTGGCAGCGCGATCGCCTGGTGGCGAAGCTGGAAGACGCGGAAGTGCAGTTGGAAAACAACCGCCTGGAGCAGGAACTGGTGTTGATGGCCCAGCGTATTGATGTGGCCGAAGAGCTGGATCGCCTGGAAGCCCACGTCAAAGAGACCTATAACATCCTGAAGAAAAAAGAGGCCGTTGGCCGTCGCCTGGACTTCATGATGCAGGAATTCAACCGTGAGTCGAATACCCTGGCATCGAAGTCAATTAATGCCGACGTCACAAATTCCGCTATCGAGCTGAAGGTTCTCATTGAACAGATGCGCGAGCAGATTCAAAATATCGAGTAACACCAAAGCGTTATATTAAAAATCAATGCCCGCCATGCTGCGGGCATTTTTAATTCAGGTAGTTTATTTTTCTGCCGTATCGCTGCATGATGAGCCACCCCTTCATGAAAGGGTGATTATGGAAGAGATACGGTATTTCAGAACGTTATTGCTCAGATATTTCACGCCATCCTTTTATCCCTGCAGATAATAGGCCTATCTGTTTTTACGCCCTGATATCGATCTAATTATATCTTAAGCATTGGTAGCTAGACTGGCCGCCTTCACCGTAAATAAAGTTAATCACATGCAATTCACGACTACTCAGAGTACGCCAGCCTACAGCTGGAAAGCCCTTGGCTGGGCCGTATTGTATTTTTGCTTCTTTTCAACAGCATTGCAGATTGTTATCTATGCCACAGGTTACAGCGGCTCGACTGGCCTAAGAGATTCCATTCTCTTTAGCCTGTTATGGCTGGTGCCTGTATTTCTCTTTCCCCGGAAAACCCGCATTATCGGCGCCTTAATTGGCATCATTCTCTGGGCTGCCTCGCTCGCGGCAATTAGCTATTACGTAATTTACGGGCAAGAGTTCTCGCAAAGCGTTCTATTCGTGATGTTCGAAACCAACACCAACGAAGCGGGCGAGTTCTTCAGCCAGTACTTTAGCCTCAAAATAGTGCTGGTCGCGCTGGTCTATACGGCGATCGCTATCCTCCTGTGGACACGTCTGCGTCCTGTGTATATCCCAACGCCCTGGCGCTGGCTGGTATCATTCGCCCTGCTGTACGGGCTGATCCTGCATCCGATCGTCACTGGGGTAGTGATGAAGGACAAACCGGTTGCCGATGTGCTGGATGGCGTATCAACCCGCCTTGCTCCTGCCGCACCATGGCAGTTCATTACCGGCTACTACCAGTATCGTCATCAGCTCAATAGCCTGACGCGACTGCTCAACGACAACCACGCTCTGCCGCCGCTGGCGAATTTAAAAGACAGCACCGGTAATGCGCCGCGTACGCTGGTGCTGGTTATCGGTGAGTCAACGCAGCGTGGGCATATGAGCCTGTACGGCTATCCACGTGAAACCACGCCAGAACTGGATGCGCTGCGTAAGTCCGATCCTAACTTTACCGTATTCAATGATGTGGTTACGTCTCGTCCCTACACCATTGAGATTCTGCAGCAGGCGCTGACCTTCGCGAATGAGCAGAACCCGGACCTGTATCTGACCAAACCCTCGCTGATGAACCTGATGAAGCAGGCGGGTTATAAAACCTTCTGGATAACCAACCAGCAGACGATGACGTCGCGCAACACGATGTTGACGGTGTTCTCGAAGCAGACCGACCAGCAGTTCTACATGAACCAGCAGCGCACCCAAAGCGCCCGCGAATACGATGCCAACGTGCTGGCACCGTTTAAGCAGGTGCTGGCCGATCCTGCGCCGAAAAAGTTCATTATCGTTCACCTGCTGGGTACGCATATTAACTACCAGTACCGCTATCCTGAGAACTGGAACAAATTCTCCGGTAAAACCGACAGCATGCCGGCTGGTTTAAGTAAGGATCAGCAGGACACGTACAACAACTATGACAACGCCAACCTGTATAACGACTATATCGTTTCTACGCTGATTAAAGACTACAGGGCGACGGATCCTAACGGCTTCTTGCTGTACTTCTCTGACCATGGGGAAGAAGTCTACGATACGCCGCCGCATCAGACTCAGGGGCGTAATGAGCAAGAACCGACGCGTCACATGTACACCATCCCGTTCCTGCTGTGGACCTCGGAGAAGTGGCATGAGGCGCATCCGCGCGATTTCTCGCAGGACGTGAACCGCAAATACAGCAGTTCCGAGCTTATTCATACCTGGTCAGATTTGGCAGGCTTGAGCTATGACGGTTTCGACCCAACGCGTGCGCTGACCAACCCTCAGTTTGAGGAAAGTACGCGCTGGATTGGCAACCCGTACAACAAGAAATCACTGAGAGATTACGATACGCTGCCGTACGGCGAGCTAACGGGTAATCAGTAAGCGATCTTCCGGCCACTTCATCATGAAGTGGCCGTTTTAGGCTGTTAGCATAAGTTTTTAATTAGATTTCTTAATGCGTTAACTAATCATAAAAATCAACACATACCAATATCACTGCGATAAGCACAGCAATTAAAATTAGTTTTACTAATTAAAACCCACTCTCCTTAGAAAATCTCAATCGTGATCCCACGCACAAATCGCTACCCTTCTGCCATTCATTCCGGGAGCAAACATGTTACTGCACATCCTCTACCTGATTGGCATTACCGCCGAAGCCATGACTGGCGCGCTGGCCGCCGGGCGTCGCCGCATGGATACCTTTGGCGTGATTATTATCGCCACCGCCACCGCACTGGGCGGCGGTTCCGTACGCGATATGTTGCTTGGCCACTATCCGTTAGGCTGGGTACAGCATCCGGAATACATCATCACCGTTGCCGTTGCGGCAGTGCTGACGACCATTGTCGCGCCGGTAATGCCGTATCTGCGCCGCCTGTTTCTGGTGCTGGATGCCGTAGGGCTTATCGTTTTCTCTATCATCGGCGCACAGATTGCACTGGATATGGGTGAAGGCCCGATCATCGCCGTCATTGCTGCGGTGATTACCGGTGTCTTTGGCGGCGTGTTGCGCGACATGTTCTGCAAGCGCATTCCGCTGGTATTCCAGAAAGAACTTTACGCCGGCATCTCTTTTGCCGCCGCCGTGCTTTACGTCGCGCTACAGCACTACGTCAGCAATCACGATGTGGTGGTGATTTCAACGCTGCTGTTCGGCTTTACCGCCCGCATGCTGGCGCTGAGATTGCGGCTCGGTCTACCGGTATTTCACTACCGTCACGAAACACACTAATCAAATCCCGCCACGCCCAGCGTATGTAGCTTGTCGGCAAGCGCAACGATCGTGGGGTGGTGGAGAAAGATCACCAGGCGGTGGGCCCTCTCCGGCCCAATCCCGGGTAGCCTTTGCCAGGCCAGCTCATCTCGCGCTGAAATCTGTTGCCATGAGGTATCGCCGGATGCCTTGAGCGCGGCTTCGGGCAACGGCGTCCCCAGCGCCTTGACCCACAGCCGAAAAGGCTGGCGACGCGTCATCTCAAAACGGTGCCATAGCTGTTCGGCGCGTTCTGGCGCGATTCCCGGTATCTCTTTTAGCTGGGCCGCCCGCAGTTCAAGCCAGGAAAAAAGGTGGTCGAACGGTAACGCCATCATCAGCCTGTTCCAGCCTGCTTCTCCCAAACCTTCCAGATTAAAAACCTGCGGTGAAGACAGCCAGTTCAGGCGAGATAAGAACTGTGCCCGACAGCCATCCGTCAGAAAAAAGCAGGTTAGCGAATGGTATTCTCCCACCGGAGGATTAGGTTTTGTTCGATCCAGCCCGCGCCAGATAACGCTATCCAGCCGGGGAATCCCCTGGCCTGCCAGGCTCACCAGCAGTTGATCGCCCACGGTGAAATCCAGACGCCGCCAGCGCGCAACGGACCCCACATTAACCCGCCTGACCTGCTTGTCATCCAGCTTTACCGGCTCAAGCTCTGCGACAACCGAGACCTTGCCGCTACGCCCTATCGAGAAGTGAATACCGTTCACCTGCGCGACCTGTGCCACCGGCTCGTATTTCCATGCAGCCACCCAGGTTCCCTGCGTCGGCAGCCAGTACGCGCCCGCGGGTTCTTTCGCTTCCCGAATCACAATGCCATCGGTCGCAAACGGTAACGGCGTGGTTAACCAGCGTTCGCGCCAGTTCGCCACCTCCTGAACGCGGGAAACCCGATGAGAATAATGCTGGGCAAGCTCAAATCCAGCCGCAGACAGCTGCGCCAGCCGTTCAGACATCGCCGCCGGACCATCCGGCCATGCCCAGATAAACAGCGACAATGCCGATAGCGGCTCGCGTTCACCTCGCCGCATTAACATACCCGCCACCTTTGCACGGGCGTTCATGCCGCCCATTTTGCGCTGCACATGCCCCTCTGCGCGTAAAAAGATCTCACCTTGTAAAACGCTGTTTGCCAGAGCTCCCTGTACCGCCTTCGGCAACGACGGTATCTGCCTGACTTTATCCGTCCAGTCTTCCCCCACCAGGCCATCCCCTCGGCTAATCGCCTGATAAAGTTGCCCGTGGCGATAAACCAGCGTTACCGCAACGCCATCGACTTTTGGCTGCACCCATAGCTCACCTTTGTCTTGCATCCACTGCCCCACAGCCCGTGCATCCGCCAGTTTTCGCACTCCGGTATGGGCGACAGGATGCTTAAGCGCGTCGTGTAACGGCGGCAAACTCGTGCTCTCTACTGATTTCGCACCAAAACAATGCTGCCACCGTGTAAGCCGAGCAGTGAGTTGGTCATAGACGCCGTCGCTCACCCCGCTGACCCCTTGTCGCCAGTAATCGGCGTTCCACTTTGCTATTTGCCCCTGTAGCTGCGCAATCTCTTGCTCGGCCCGCGCGGCAGACCAGACTGGACAGCTGGCTTGCGCCTGCATAGCTAGCAGCCACCCCAGCCCCATCATCCATGCCTTCATATGCTTTCCCCGTCAGTACGCTGGCTCTGTTTGTAATGCAGCCGTTTTCTGCACGCGAGGGCGATCGTATCGTTTCCCGAGCAGGCTTCAGGGAAAACGCATTCGTTGCAGCAACATGGGGATAATTCAGGAAAGCGACTCGCAAAATGAAAGAAACTGGCGCAAAAAGTGTGACAAAGGCTACGTCGCGCAGCGCCGCCGTGTATAATAGGCTCGTATGTAAGTTCTCTTTCGATCATCACATACAAAAGACACTCATGGCTCAAGGCACGCTCTATATTGTTTCCGCCCCTAGTGGCGCGGGTAAATCCAGCCTGATTCAGGCTTTATTAAAAACCCAACCGTTGTACGACTCCCAGGTCTCTGTTTCACATACCACGCGCTCGCCGCGTCCGGGTGAAGTGCACGGTGAACACTATTTCTTCGTAAATCACGACGAATTCCGTTCGATGATTGGCGAAGGTGCGTTTCTGGAACACGCTGAAGTCTTTGGCAACTATTACGGCACCTCGCGTCAGGCTATCGAGCAGGTCCTGGCGACCGGCGTTGATGTCTTCCTGGACATCGACTGGCAGGGCGCACAGCAAATCCGTAAAAGCATGCCGGGCGCGCGCAGCATCTTCATTCTGCCGCCGTCTAAAATTGAACTGGACCGCCGCCTGCGTGGCCGTGGCCAGGACAGCGAGGAAGTCATCGCTAAACGAATGGCTCAGGCAGTTGCAGAAATGAGTCATTACGCGGAATATGATTACCTTATCGTCAATGATGATTTCGATACCGCGCTGAGTGATTTTAAGACCATCCTCCGCGCTGAACGTCTGCGTATGAGCCGCCAAAAGCAGCGACATGACGCTTTAATCAGCAAATTATTGGCAGACTGAACCCACTTTCAGTATCATGCCCAGTCATTTCTTCACCTGTGGAGCATTAAAGTATGGCACGCGTAACTGTTCAGGACGCTGTAGAGAAAATTGGTAACCGTTTTGACCTGGTACTGGTCGCCGCGCGTCGCGCTCGTCAGATGCAGGTAGGCGGCAAGGATCCGCTGGTACCGGAAGAAAACGATAAAACCACCGTGATCGCGCTGCGCGAAATCGAAGAAGGTCTGATCAACAACCAGATCCTCGACGTGCGCGAGCGCCAGGAACAGCAAGAGCAGGAAGCCGCTGAATTACAAGCTGTTACCGCTATTGCTGAAGGTCGTCGTTAATTAGATAGCGGGTCGCCCTTGTATCTGTTTGAGAGCCTGAATCAGCTGATTCAAAATTACCTGCCGGAAGACCAGATTAAGCGTCTTCGGCAGGCCTATCTCGTTGCACGTGACGCTCACGAGGGGCAAACACGTTCAAGCGGTGAACCCTATATCACGCACCCGGTAGCGGTAGCCTGCATTCTGGCCGAGATGAAACTCGACTATGAAACGCTGATGGCCGCCCTGCTGCATGACGTGATTGAGGATACCCCTGCCACCTACCAGGACATGGAGCAGCTCTTTGGCAAAAGCGTTGCTGAACTGGTAGAGGGGGTCTCTAAACTTGATAAACTCAAGTTCCGCGATAAGAAAGAGGCGCAGGCCGAAAACTTTCGCAAAATGATTATGGCGATGGTGCAGGATATCCGCGTCATCCTCATCAAGCTTGCCGACCGCACCCACAACATGCGCACGCTGGGCTCATTACGCCCGGACAAACGTCGCCGCATCGCCCGTGAAACGCTCGAAATTTACAGCCCGCTGGCGCACCGTTTAGGTATCCATCACATCAAGACCGAGCTCGAAGAGCTGGGCTTTGAAGCGCTGTACCCTAACCGTTATCGCGTCATTAAAGAGGTGGTGAAAGCCGCGCGCGGTAACCGTAAAGAGATGATTCAGAAGATTCTTTCTGAAATTGAAGGGCGTTTGCAGGAAGCGGGAATTCCGTGTCGCGTCAGCGGCCGCGAGAAACATCTGTACTCTATCTACTGCAAAATGGTGCTGAAAGAGCAGCGTTTTCACTCGATCATGGATATCTACGCCTTCCGCGTTATCGTCCACGATCTGGATACCTGCTACCGCGTACTGGGCCAGATGCACAGCCTGTACAAGCCGCGCCCGGGTCGCGTAAAAGACTACATCGCGATTCCAAAGGCCAACGGATATCAGTCCCTGCACACCTCGATGATTGGGCCACACGGTGTCCCGGTCGAAGTCCAGATCCGTACCGAAGATATGGATCAAATGGCAGAGATGGGTGTTGCCGCACACTGGGCTTACAAAGAGCACGGTGGCGAAAGCAGTACTACCGCACAAATCCGCGCCCAACGCTGGATGCAAAGCCTGCTGGAACTGCAGCAGAGCGCCGGTAGTTCGTTTGAATTTATCGAGAGCGTTAAATCCGATCTCTTCCCGGATGAGATTTACGTTTTCACCCCGGAAGGCCGCATCGTCGAACTGCCCGCTGGCGCGACGCCGGTGGACTTCGCCTACGCCGTGCATACCGACATCGGTCATGCCTGCGTCGGCGCGCGCGTCGACAGGCAGCCTTACCCGCTGTCGCAGCCGCTCTCCAGCGGCCAGACGGTAGAAATCATCACCGCGCCGGGCGCACGCCCGAACGCCGCATGGCTCAACTTTGTCGTCAGTTCAAAAGCGCGCGCAAAAATTCGCCAGATGCTGAAAAACCTCAAGCGCGACGACTCCGTCAGCCTGGGTCGCCGTCTGCTGAACCACGCGCTGGGCGGTAGCCGCAAGCTCGCGGAAATCCCGCCGGATCATGTTCAGCGCGAACTTGACCGTATGCGTCTTGCCACCCTTGACGATCTGCTGGCCGAAATTGGCCTCGGCAACGCCATGAGCGTGGTGGTGGCGAAAAACCTCCAGCAGGGCGAAGCTATCCCGTCTGCACCGGGTGCCTCCGGGCATACCCATCTGCCGATTAAAGGCGCAGACGGCGTACTGATCACCTTCGCGAAATGCTGTCGCCCAATCCCTGGCGACCCGATCATCGCTCACGTCAGCCCGGGTAAAGGGCTGGTTATCCACCATGAATCCTGCCGCAACATTCGCGGTTATCAGAAAGAACCAGAGAAGTTCATGGCGGTTGAGTGGGACAAAGAAACGGCGCAGGAATTTATCACCGAGATTAAGGTTGATATGTTCAACCATCAGGGGGCGCTGGCCAACCTGACGGCAGCCATCAATACCGCGACGTCCAATATTCAAAGCCTGAATACGGAAGAGAAAGACGGCCGCGTATATAGCGCCTTTATCCGCCTGACCGCCCGCGACCGCGTGCATCTGGCGAATATCATGCGCAAAATCCGCGTGATGCCGGACGTCATCAAAGTCACCCGTAACCGAAACTAGCTTTTTACACAAAATCATTCGAATTGCATCACAAAGCGTTTTAACGCTTTGAACAGCGCTTGCGCTGGCCCCGAAGGGGTGAGGCGATAAGCCGAATAACGAGGCAAGCGAATGAGTCCCCAGGAGCGTACAACAGTACGTGACTGGGGTGAATGAGTGCGGCCAACGCCGAGGCAATTTGAAGGATGAAGTGTAAATGAACTTACAGCGTTATGCGCGTATCCGTGAGATGCTCGCCAGGCGTCAGCCTGACCTGACGGTCTGCATGGAAGAGGTCCACAAACCTCATAATGTTTCGGCGATCGTTCGCACCGCCGATGCTGTAGGCGTTCACGAAGTTCACGCCGTGTGGCCGGGTAACCGCATGCGCACGATGGCCTCGGCGGCAGCGGGCAGCAACAGTTGGGTGCAGGTAAAGACCCACCGGACCATCGGTGACGCGGTAGGCCATCTGAAAAGCCAGGGCATGCAGATTCTGGCGACACATCTGTCCGACAAAGCCGTCGACTTCCGTGAAATCGATTATACCCGCCCGACCTGTATCCTGATGGGCCAGGAAAAAACCGGTATCACCCAGGAAGCATTAGCCCTCGCGGATCGGGACATCATCATCCCGATGATTGGCATGGTGCAGTCGCTCAACGTCTCCGTCGCCTCAGCCTTGATTCTCTACGAAGCGCAGCGCCAGCGGCAGAACGCCGGCATGTACCGCCGGGAAAACAGTATGCTACCGGACGAAGAACAGCAGCGCCTGTTGTTTGAAGGCGGCTACCCGGTGCTGGCAAACGTTGCTAAACGCAAAGGGCTCCCTTATCCCCACGTTAACGAGCAGGGCGAAATTGAAGCCGATGCCGCGTGGTGGTCCACTATGCAGGCCTCGGAGTAACCGTCATGCAAAGCCGTCTGCTGGATGCCGTTCCGCTCAACACGTTGACCGGCGTTGGCGCCGCGCAGAGCAGCCGGCTGGCAAAAATTGGTCTACACACGGTGCAGGATCTGCTTCTGCACCTGCCGCTACGCTACGAAGACCGCACCCAACTTTATCCCATCGGTGAACTGCTTCCCGGCATCTACGTGACCGTGGAAGGCGAAGTCCTGAACTGCAATATCACCTTCAGCGGCCGACGGATGATGACCTGCCAGATTAGCGACGGCACTGGTATCCTGACGATGCGCTTTTTCAACTTCAACGCGGCAATGAAAAACAGCCTCGCCACCGGGCGGCGAGTGCTGGCCTATGGCGAAGCCAAACGCGGCAAGTACGGCGCGGAGATGATCCATCCGGAATACCGCGTACAGGGAGACCTCAGCACACCGGATTTGCAGGAGACCTTAACGCCGGTCTACCCCACGACCGAAGGTATCAAACAGGCCACGTTACGCAAACTCACCGACCAGGCGCTGGATTTACTTGATACCTGCGCCATCAGCGAACTGCTACCGCCAGAGCTGGCACAGGGAATGATGAGCCTGCCGGAAGCGCTACGTACGCTGCATCGCCCGCCACCGACGCTCCAGCTTGCTGATTTAGAAACCGGTAAACACCCGGCGCAGCAGCGCCTAATCCTTGAGGAGCTGCTGGCGCACAACCTGAGTATGCTGGCCCTGCGCGCGGGCGCGCAGCGTTTCCACGCTCAGCCGCTCAGCGCCAACGATGCGCTGAAAGATAAACTGCTGGCAGCGCTGCCGTTTAAGCCTACGGGTGCCCAGGCGCGCGTAACGGCGGAAATTGAACACGATATGGCGCTGGATGTGCCGATGATGCGTCTGGTACAGGGCGACGTTGGCTCCGGGAAAACGCTGGTTGCCGCACTGGCTGCGCTTCGCGCCATCGCCCATGGCAAGCAGGTGGCGCTGATGGCGCCAACCGAACTGCTCGCCGAACAGCACGCCAACAACTTCCGCAGTTGGTTTGCACCGCTGGGCGTTGAAGTGGGCTGGTTGGCGGGTAAACAGAAAGGTAAAGCGCGTCAGGCACAGCAAGAGGCCATTGCCAGCGGTCAGGTGCAGATGATTGTCGGCACCCACGCTATCTTCCAGGAACAGGTGCAGTTTAACGGGCTGGCGCTGGTGATCATCGACGAACAGCACCGCTTCGGCGTGCATCAACGACTGGCGCTGTGGGAAAAAGGCCAGCAGCAGGGCTTCCACCCGCATCAGCTGATCATGACAGCCACCCCAATCCCCCGCACCCTGGCGATGACCGCCTATGCCGACCTGGATACCTCGGTGATTGACGAACTGCCGCCGGGCCGCACCCCGGTGACAACGGTAGCGATCCCCGATACCCGTCGCCATGAGATCATCGACCGCGTGCGCAACGCCTGCACCACCGAAGGCCGCCAGGCCTACTGGGTGTGTACGCTGATTGAAGAATCAGACTTGCTGGAAGCGCAGGCGGCGGAAGCTACCAGCGAAGAGCTGAAGCTGGCGCTGCCGGAGTTGAATATCGGCCTCGTCCACGGGCGAATGAAACCCGCCGAGAAGCAGGCCGTCATGCAGGCGTTTAAACAGGGTGAACTGCATTTACTGATTGCCACCACGGTGATTGAAGTCGGCGTCGATGTGCCCAATGCCAGCCTGATGATTATCGAAAACCCGGAGCGTCTGGGGCTGGCGCAACTGCATCAGCTCAGAGGCCGCGTAGGCCGTGGCGCGGTGGCCTCACACTGCGTGCTGCTGTACAAAGCGCCGCTGTCGAAAACCGCGCAGATGCGCCTGCAGGTGCTACGCGACAGCAACGACGGCTTCGTGATTGCTCAGAAAGATCTCGAGATTCGCGGCCCCGGCGAACTGCTCGGTACTCGCCAGACCGGCAACGCCGAATTTAAAGTCGCCGACCTGCTGCGCGATCAGGCAATGATCCCAGAAGTTCAGCGCCTGGCGCGCCATATTCATGACCGTTACCCGCAGCAGGCCAATGCCCTGATCGAGCGCTGGATGCCGGAAACCGAACGTTATTCCAACGCGTAGCCATACCCACAGCCCGAAAAGGGCTGTGCTAAACTTCGCACCATTTTACTTCCCTGGACGAGTTTGTAATGAGACGAGAACTGGCAATCGAATTTTCGCGCGTCACCGAAGCGGCGGCGCTGGCAGGCTACAAATGGCTGGGCCGTGGCGACAAGAACACCGCCGACGGCGCAGCGGTCAATGCCATGCGTATTATGCTCAACAAGGTCAACATTGACGGCACCATCGTCATTGGCGAAGGCGAAATCGATGAAGCGCCAATGCTCTACATCGGTGAGTCCGTCGGCACCGGTAACGGCGACGCGGTGGATATCGCCGTCGACCCGATTGAAGGCACCCGCATGACGGCGATGGGCCAGGCAAACGCCCTGGCAGTGCTGGCCGTTGGCGACAAAGGCTGCTTCCTCAACGCTCCTGATATGTATATGGAAAAACTGATTGTCGGCCCAGGCGCCAAAGGTTCCATCGACCTCAACAAACCGCTGGAAGAAAACCTGCGCAACATTGCCCGCGCGCTGGACAAGCCGCTTTCCGAATTAACCGTCACCATTCTTGCCAAGCCGCGTCACGACCAGGTGATTGTCGAGCTGCAAAAGCTGGGCGTGCGCGTATTTGCGATTCCCGACGGCGACGTTGCCGCCTCTATCCTGACCTGCATGCCGGATAGCGAAGTCGACGTGATGTACGGCATCGGCGGCGCGCCGGAAGGGGTGGTCTCTGCGGCGGTGATTCGCGCGCTGGATGGCGATATGCATGGCCGTCTGTTGGCCCGTCATCACGTGAAGGGCGATAGCGAAGAGAACCGTCGTATCGGTGAAAGCGAGCTGGAACGCTGCAAGGCGATGGGCATTGAGGCGGGTATCGTACTGACGCTGGACGACATGGCGCGTAGCGATAACGTTATCTTCTCCGCCACCGGCATCACCAAGGGCGATCTGCTCGACGGTATTACCCGCAAGGGAAATATCGCCACCACCGAGACGCTGCTGATCCGCGGTAAATCGCGCACCATTCGCCGCATTCAGTCTATTCACTACCTCGATCGCAAAGACGCTGAAATCCAGCGCCACATTCTTTAAATCATTTGATCAATCGAGCTTTCCAGCCCTTTCGGGCTGGAAATCTTTTCTCGTCGCGGTGAAGATAAGATAACGCGAATGAGAGGAGACACGCCATGGCAGACTGGGTTACAGGCAAAGTAGTCAAAGTGCAGAACTGGACCGATGCACTGTTTAGCCTTACCGTCCACGCGCCGGTTCATCCGTTTACCGCCGGGCAGTTCGCCAAGCTGGGGCTGGATATCGACGGTGAGCGAGTACAGCGCGCCTACTCTTACGTTAACGCCCCCAGCAATCCCGACCTCGAGTTCTATCTGGTGACCGTTCCGGAGGGCAAGCTCAGCCCACGGCTCGCGGCGCTAAAACCGGGTGATGATGTCCAAATCGTCAGCGAGGCAGCCGGCTTCTTTGTGTTGGATGAAATCCCTGACTGCGAGACGTTGTGGATGGTGGCAACCGGCACGGCAATTGGCCCGTACCTGTCGATTCTGGAAGAAGGCAAAGATCTCGATCGCTTTAAAAATCTGGTGCTGGTACATGCCGCGCGTTACGCCGCCGATTTAAGCTATCTGCCGCAAATGCAGTCATTAGCCGCGCGTTATAACGGCAAACTGCGTATTCAGACCGTTGTCAGCCGGGAAAACGTACCGGGGATGCTGAATGGGCGCATTCCGCCACTGATTGAAGGCGGCGCGCTGGAAGCCTCGGTAGGGTTACCGCTCAACGCGGAAACCAGCCATATCATGCTGTGCGGCAACCCGCAGATGGTGCGCGACACCCAGCAGTTGTTGAAAGAGACCCGGCAGATGACCAAACACCTGCGCCGTCGTCCGGGCCACATGACCGCCGAACACTACTGGTGATCGGCGCGATACTTCACGGCCTGGGTGTCTTTACCGTATTTGTTTTCGCCCTGGGTGCCGACAAACGCGCCCAGGTCGATCAGCATCATGACGATAATCAGCGTCGGAACAAAACGCCCCACGCCCCACTGCCATACGCCGGGCAGCATGGACCAGTTGCCCGCCAGCAGCATCCACGCCAGCACCATCAGCAGCGCCCAGAGGCCAGATTTACCCCGGTCATGCAGACGCTTAATGGTCACTGCTGCCGTTGGCCATAGCAGACACACCAACATAAATGCCGCCGTTTGTAAGTCGACGAGCCCGCCGCCCGCAAGGCTGAACAGTGCGACCATCGTCACGGCCCAGATGGCAATCCAGATCCAGAAGTCACGGCGTCCAATGCGCCCTTTAATGGAAAATAACCATTGCTGTAGAGTCATGTACCCTTTCCTTTGTCGTTGTGCCGCGTAGTTTACCCTGAAGTGGGCACATTTTGACAAGCGAGGCGGTTCCCGTTTTAATCGTCATCTGAAAAGAGGAGGACGATTGGCATGAAACAATGGATAATGCTCTGTCTGGCAGGACTCATCTCGCTGAGTTTTAGTCAGACCGTACTGTCAGCGGAAACGCCTGCAGCCGTTGCCCCATACCTGCTCACGGGCGCCCCGGCGTTCGATCTCTCCATCAGCCAGTTCCGGGAAAAGTTTAATACCGAAAACCCCAGCCTGCCGCTCGGCGAGTTCCGCTCGATTACCTCCAGCCGCGATCAGCTCACCATTACCCGTGCCGCCAGCAAGATAAATGAAAACCTCTACGCCTCGACGGCGCTGGAGCGCGGCACGCTGAAGATTAAGTCGATTCAGATTACCTGGCTGCCGATTCAGGGGCCGGAGCAGAAGGCGGCAAAAGCCAAAGCGCAGGAGTACATGAGCGCCCTGATGCGTGCGGTCATTCCCACGCTAACCAAACAGCAAAGCCAGCAGAAATTACAGAAGCTGCTGACACAAGGGAAAGGCAAACATTACTTTGCCAGTACCGAAGGCGCAGTGCGCTATGTTGTCGCAGATAACGGCGAAAAAGGGCTGACCTTCGCCGTTGAACCGATTAAGCTGGCGCTATCTGAAAATCTTGAAGGGGAGAATAAATGATAAAAAGCAAAGCCTTCATGCCTTTCAATCTCTATACTGTTTCACAGACCATGCTGCCCTGACGGGCGGCCATATTCCTTAATTCGCTGACAAGCGTGGAGAATCGAAATGCGACATCCTTTAGTGATGGGTAACTGGAAACTGAACGGCAGCCGCCACATGGTAAACGAGCTGATTGCTAACCTGCGTAAAGAGCTGGCTGGCGTGGCTGGCTGCGGCGTGGCTATCGCTCCGCCGGAAATGTATATCGATATGGCTAAACACGCCGCGGCGGGCAGCCACATCCACCTGGGCGCGCAGAACGTTGACCTGAACCTGTCTGGCGCCTTCACCGGTGAAACCTCCGCTGAAATGCTGAAAGATGTTGGCGCAACCTACATCATCATCGGCCACTCCGAGCGTCGTACCTACCACAAAGAATCTGACGAGCTGATCGCCAAGAAATTCGCCGTGCTGAAAGAACAGGGTCTGATTCCGGTTCTGTGCATCGGTGAAACCGAAGCAGAAAACGAAGCGGGCAAAACTGAAGAAGTCTGTGCACGCCAGATCGACGCCGTTCTGAAAACTCAGGGCGCGGCGGCCTTCGAAGGCGCGGTTATCGCTTACGAACCAGTATGGGCGATCGGTACCGGTAAATCTGCAACTCCTGCGCAGGCTCAGGCGGTGCACAAATTCATCCGTGACCACATTGCTAAAGCTGACGCGAAAATCGCTGAACAGGTTATCATCCAGTACGGCGGTTCCGTAAACGCAGGCAACGCGGCAGAGCTGTTCACCCAGCCGGACATCGACGGCGCGCTGGTTGGCGGCGCATCCCTGAAAGCTGACGCTTTCGCGGTGATCGTTAAAGCAGCGGAAGCCGCTAAAAACGCGTAAGACATTGACGCGGCATTCGTGCCGGATGGCGGCATAAACGCCTTATCCGGCCTACGAGTTACGCACACGATGCCTGGTTAAACCGGCCCTACGGCCGGTTTTATTATTTTGTAGGCCGGATAAGCGCAGCGCCATCCGCGCAAGTTATTATAATTTCCCCAGCACCTGGTACCACGCATAGTCCAACGGCAACAGCAGCAGATAACTCACCGCCGCCAGCGCCAGGCACAGCAGCATGCCCGCGCGCGCAGGCACCTTCCCTAACGCCATCGCCACCACGATCGGCGAGGCCTGATAGGGCAGCAGCGGCGTGGAATAGCCCAGCACCTGAATCATAATCACGCTCAGCAGCGGGAAGCCGGTCGCATCGGAGAAGCTCTGGGCAAAAGTGGTGTACAGCGCCGGAACGCCGTTGGCGGTCATAATGAAGTTCAACGCGCTGGTAATGCCGGTCAAAGCGAGGAAACTGGTAAACGGCGCATCTTCATTCAGCGGCATGATGTGCAATAGCGCGTTGCCCACCACCGCACCGATGCCCGTCTGGGTAACGGTAATCGCCAGCCCGAGGATCCCGGCAACATAGATGCAGGTGCGAATATTCACCCCGCTGGCAAACTCCTCACCGGTAATAAACCCAACGCGCGGCAGCAGCGTGACGACCGCGGCGACCAGCCCCGTCCAGGCAGGCCCGATGCCGTGCCAGCTCTCGGTCACCCACAGCGTGAGCACTACCGCCAGCAGCCACGCCAGGCGCTTCTCATCACGACTCATCGGCGGCAGTGGCTCAAGTTCGCGCGGCGGATGCGGTTTGCCCGGGAACAGCCAGCAGATAAGAACAATCAGCGCGGCGCCTTTTAGCCAACCCAGCACTGGCGTATGCAGCAGCAGATACGGGACATAGTTCAGATGAATGCCGTAAGCCCCTTCCGCTGCCCCGCTCATGACCAGATTGGGGACGTTGGCGGGCAAAATGGTGGCGGAAAGCTGGAAAGTGCCGAACCCCACCGCCAGTGCCAGTCCATACCAGCCACGGCTACCGTCCTCGATGCCCGCGCGTTTCGCCATCGCCGCCACAATCGGCATCAGCAGCGCAATACGCCCCATGTTGGAGGGCATCACGAACGCCAGTGCATAGCTCAGTAGCACCACGCTGGCGACCATCAACGGCCAGGAATCCGTTAGCCTTGCCGACAGCGCTCGCGCGGCCCGGTCGGCTAATCCCGTCTTGCGAATCGCCACCCCAAGCACAAAACCGCTGAATACCAGCCAGAACGCCGACGAGGCAAAACCGCCGAAAATAACGTCCGGCGGCGCGATTTTCGCCGTCATGGCCGCCGCAAAGAACAGCAGCGCGGTAATAAACTCCGGCAGTAGAGAGGTGGCCCATAGCAGGATGGTGACGCCAACAATGAGTGAGGGAAGGAACAGAGGATGAGAAAACCAGAGCGACATACCTGTCTCCTGTCGTTTTTTTCAGCAAGAATACGACGACAGGCCAGACAGGTAAACGCCAGATTAGGTAGGGTTATTGCAGAATCTCGCAGCGATGATCCTGAATTTCCTCGGCAGAAGCTCGGTTCAGCGTCAGCAGATTACGCTCGGTCGCCAGCAGCAGAAGCGAGTCATCGCTTTGCTTCACCAGCGCCAGCGCAAAGCGCCCCATATGGTCGCGTGCTTCCGGTACTTCTTCCGCCAGCATCAGGAACGGGCTGCGCTGCGCCAGCTCATTTTCAGTGACGCGACGGGCCAGATATTGATGCCCCATCAGCCCGCCCGGCAAAGGTAGCCAGCGGCTGCTAATGGCGGCGATATCGCCGTCCAACTGCTCGCGAACGTCTTTGCGCAGGCAGGAAATATGGATGTGGAAATGGTTCTGCGTCCGCCCGGTACGGGAGTTGATGGTCAGGGAGATGGCGCTATCCGGCACCTCTGAACCCCGTTTGTCGCTCATGATCATGCGACGCTGCCACGCCTGCCAGAAAAAGTTTGGCGTCAGTGGGTCCAGCAGCAGTGGGCTTTCAGTCCCATTGATACGGTAGGTTGGCATCAGCAAGTATTGCAGCGGGCCGTTGCGGTCCTTAAACAGCACGTAGCCGCCTGTCGGGTTCACGTCAGCGCACGGCGCAGGGGTCCGATGCTGCAATTGGTTCGGCACGCACTGCTGTAGCACAATCTGACGCAGGGCATCCGGGTTACCGGAATGCAGCCAGTACCAGCCGCCAGCACTCGCCGCTATCACCATCACCAGCAGCGCGACCAGCAGGTATTTTAACCTTGTCATGTTGTCTCCCCAGAAAAAACCAGGGGGAAGAGTAGCGTACTTTGATGACTAAAAGAAAACGCCCGACAAATTTGCCGGGCGTCAGAGGGAGATTAACGCTTACTAATCTGATCGAAGGTGCCGCCGTTGGAGAAGTGTTCTTTCTGGGCTTTTGTCCAGCCGCCGAACTCATCATCAATGGTGAACAGCTTCAGTTTCGGGAACGCATTTTCATACTTCTTCGCTACATCCGGGTCACGCGGACGATAGAAATTCTTCGCCGCGATTTCCTGGCCTTCCGGCGAGTAGAGGTACTTCAGGTAGGCTTCCGCCACCGCGGTGGTGCCTTTTTTCTCAGCCACTTTGTCAACCACGGAGACGGTCGGCTCGGCGAGAATAGATTCGCTCGGGGTGACGATTTCAAACTTGTCTTTCCCCAGTTCGTTCGCCGCCAGCAGCGCTTCGTTTTCCCACGCAATCAGCACATCGCCAATGCCGCGTTCTACGAAGGTGTTAGTGGATCCGCGGGCGCCGGAGTCCAGAACTTCGACGTTTTTATACAGCGCTTTCACGAAATCTTGTGCTTTGGCCTGATCGTTGTTGTTGTGATGCAGCGCGTAGCCCCAGGCAGCCAGGTAGTTCCAGCGTGCGCCGCCGGAGCTTTTCGGGTTCGGAGTAATGACGGAAACGCCCGGTTTCACCAGATCGTTCCAGTCTTTAATTTGTTTCGGGTTGCCTTTGCGGACCAGGAACACGATGGTAGAAGTGTACGGCGCGGAGTTATCCGGCAGGCGTTTGATCCAGTTTTTGTCGATACGGCCACGCTCGGCAATCGCATCAACATCGTAGGCCAGCGCCAGCGTCACGACGTCAGCTTCAATACCGTTGATCACGGAAGTGGCCTGCTTGCCAGAGCCGCCGTGTGACTGACGAATCACCACGTTATCACCGGTCTCTTTTTTCCAGTGCGCGCTGAACGCCTTGTTGTATTGTTCGTACAGTTCACGCGTCGGATCGTAAGACACGTTCAGTAATTGGATATCCTTAGCCAGTACGCTGGTGGAAGCCAGCAAAAGAGTTAACCCTACGCCCCACTTGTTCATCGCCCGCTCTCTTATCTGTTGTGTTGTAATGAGGCTAGCCTGCCAGAAATCGAAATGATGATTAAAGAATAAAAAAAGATTGATTATGCCGTTTTGAAATATACGGAAACGAGCAATGCGCGGATGCGCGAATTCACTCAACAGGGAAAATCAGCGAGGAGGGGAAAACTTCCCCAGGCGATAATGACTGCCCGGGGAGAGGTGGAATCAGACTTCTTCCATGCGGCCCAGCAGCGCCTGCAGACGATCCTGCCAGCCGCTCTGCTGTTCTTTCAGCTGGTTGTTTTCACGCTCCAGCTCTTCGCGGCTCTGCTGTGCAGACTGTACATCCTGCGCCAGCGTGTTGTTCTTTTCTTTCAGCTCTTCGATTTCCATCTGCAACAGCGTGATGGTATCAATCGCCTGCTGAACTTTCGCTTCCAGTTTCTCAAACACTTCTAATGACATCGTCATACCTCTCCTGATCTTGCAAGGCGTTGATATCGTCCCGGAACCCCGGTGACGCCTTAACGTAAATAAGCGCACGGCTTGTGGTCGATTGTATGAAGCCCCGCCGCCCCTGTCCAGCGCCAGAGCCTGTAGATTGCGGTTCTCCGCAATTTTCGGCATAGACCTGGAGCGTTAGCGTCAATATGCAATAAATTGTTAACGCTTTAGCGTGCGGAATGTTTCTCTCCTCACATTTTTTGCGGCGAAATCGTTCGCTTTTTGGCGCGAAAACGCTCATTTCTTGACGAACAACACACATTTTTATTTCGATATTTCTCGTTTACGCTCGTTAACGATAAATTAACACTATACCTACAAGGTAACATGAGCGTCATGAATGCTCATGAACACAATAATCATCAATTAGTCTTCAGGATTCCGATTATGAGCCAGTCATCAACGTTAAAAGGCCAGTGCATCGCAGAGTTTCTTGGTACCGGGTTGTTGATATTTTTCGGCGTGGGGTGTGTTGCGGCGCTGAAAGTCGCGGGTGCGAGCTTCGGCCAGTGGGAAATCAGCATCATCTGGGGTCTGGGGGTGGCGATGGCCATCTATCTGACCGCCGGGGTTTCCGGCGCACATCTTAACCCGGCAGTCACCATCGCGCTGTGGCTGTTTGCCTGCTTTGATGGCCGCAAGGTCATCCCGTTCATCGTTGCGCAGTTTGCCGGGGCGTTCTGCGCCGCCGCGCTGGTCTACGGGCTTTACTACAATCTTTTCATCGACTTCGAACACACGCACAATATGGTGCGCGGCAGCGTCGAAAGTCTTGAGCTGGCGGGTATTTTCTCTACTTATCCAAACCCGCATATCAATTTTGTGCAGGCATTCGCGGTAGAAATGGTGATTACCGCTATCCTGATGGGCGTGATTCTGGCGCTGACCGACGATGGTAACGGCATTCCGCGCGGGCCGCTGGCGCCGCTGCTGATTGGCCTGCTGATCGCCGTTATTGGGGCCTCAATGGGCCCGCTGACCGGGTTTGCGATGAACCCGGCGCGTGATATCGGGCCGAAAGCGTTCGCCTGGCTGGCAGGCTGGGGAGACGTAGCCTTCACCGGCGGCAAAGATATCCCGTATTTCCTGGTGCCGCTGTGCGCGCCTATCGTCGGTGCAGCACTGGGTGCGTTCAGCTATCGCAAGCTGATCGGTCGCCACCTGCCCTGCGACACCTGCGAGGTTGAAGAGCCGAAAGCGGTCTCCAGCCAAAATCAACACAATGCTTCGCTGTAATCTGACTACGGAACGTTCATTATGACTGACAAAAAATACATCGTTGCGCTCGACCAGGGCACGACCAGCTCCCGCGCCGTCGTTATGGATCATGACGCCAACATCATCAGCGTGTCGCAGCGTGAGTTTGAACAAATTTATCCGAAGCCAGGCTGGGTAGAACACGACCCAATGGAAATTTGGGCGACCCAAAGCTCCACGCTGGTTGAAGTGCTGGCAAAAGCCGACATTAACTCCGATCAGATTGCCGCAATCGGTATTACCAACCAGCGTGAAACCACCGTGGTGTGGGAGCGTGAAACCGGGAAACCGATTTACAACGCCATCGTCTGGCAGTGCCGTCGTACGGCGGATATCTGCGAGCAGCTCAAGCGTGACGGGATGGAAGAGTACGTGCGTAAAGCGACCGGCCTGGTGGTGGACCCGTACTTCTCCGGCACCAAGGTGAAGTGGATCCTCGACCACGTGGAAGGTTCCCGTGAGCGTGCGAAGCGCGGCGAACTGCTGTTCGGCACCGTCGACACCTGGCTTATCTGGAAAATGACCCAGGGCCGCGTGCACGTTACCGACTACACCAACGCCTCGCGCACCATGCTGTTCAACATCAACACCCTGGAATGGGATGACAAGATGCTGGACGCGCTGGACATCCCGCGCGCCATGCTGCCGGAAGTGCGCAAGTCTTCCGAAGTGTACGGCCAGACCAACATTGGCGGTAAAGGCGGTACGCGTATTCCTATCGCCGGTATCGCCGGTGACCAGCAGGCGGCACTGTTCGGCCAGCTGTGCGTGAAAGAAGGGATGGCAAAAAACACCTACGGTACCGGCTGCTTTATGCTGATGAACACCGGGGAGAAAGCGGTGGCCTCCAGCCACGGGTTGCTGACCACCATCGCCTGCGGCCCGCGCGGCGAGGTGAACTACGCGCTGGAAGGCGCGGTGTTTATGGCAGGCGCGTCCATTCAGTGGCTGCGTGACGAAATGAAGCTGATTAGCGACGCATTCGACTCTGAATACTTCGCCACCAAAGTGAAAGACACCAACGGCGTGTACGTGGTGCCTGCCTTTACCGGCCTGGGCGCGCCGTACTGGGATCCGTATGCGCGCGGCGCGATTTTCGGCCTGACGCGCGGCGTGAATTCAAACCACATTATTCGCGCCACCCTGGAATCCATCGCCTACCAGACCCGTGACGTGCTGGAAGCGATGCAGGCCGACTCCGGCATTCGTCTACACGCCCTGCGCGTAGACGGCGGCGCGGTGGCCAACAACTTCCTGATGCAGTTCCAGTCCGACATTCTGGGTACTCGAGTTGAGCGTCCGGAAGTGCGCGAAGTGACGGCGCTCGGCGCGGCCTACCTGGCCGGTCTGGCGGTGGGCTTCTGGCAGAATCTGGATGAGCTGCAGGAGAAAGCGGTGATTGAGCGCGAGTTCCGTCCGGGGATTGAGACCACCGAGCGTAACTTCCGCTATAGCGGCTGGAAGAAAGCGGTGAAACGCGCGTTAGCGTGGGAAGAACACGACGAGTAAGCACCGAGCGGGGATACCGGATGGCGGCGCGAACACGCCTTATCCGGTCTACGGTGAGATACCGCCTGTAGGCCTGATAAGCGTAGCGCCATCAGGCAAAAAAATGCCGGAGATAAGCTCCGGCATTTTTATTTCAACCAAACATCGGTAGCAGCAGGAACAGCTTAATCACCAGCGCGTTGACGATATCAATAAAGAACGCCCCCACCATCGGCACCACCAGGAACGCCATATGAGATGGCCCAAAACGCTCGGTAATCGCCTGCATGTTGGCAATCGCCGTCGGCGTCGCGCCAAGACCAAAACCGCAGTGGCCCGCCGCCAGCACCGCCGCGTCATAGTTTTTGCCCATCAGGCGGTAGGTGACGAAAATCGCATACAGCCCCATCGCCAGCGCCTGCACCGACAGAATAATCAGCATCGGCAGCGCCAACGACGCCAGTTCCCACAGCTTGAGACTCATCAGCGCCATGGCTAAAAACAGCGACAGGCTGACGTTGCCCAATACGGAAACCGCTCGCTCGAAAACACGGTAAAAACCCAATAATGCCAGGCCGTTGCTGACAATGACACCAACAAACAGCACGCAGACAAACGTTGGCAGCTCCAGTACGGTTCCCACTAGCAGTTGCGCAATAATTTTGCCGATGGTCAGGCAAATGGCGATCAACGCAATGGTCTCAATCAGCACCAGCGAGGTAATCATGCGGCCAACGTCCGGCTTTTCGAACGCGGTCGGCACCGCCTGGTCATCCGGCGTGCCTTCCGGCGACGAGGAGTGTTTGACCAGAAAACGCGCAACCGGGCCGCCAATCAATCCACCGAGCACCAGCCCGAAGGTTGCGCAAGCCATCGCCACTTCGGTTGCGTTCTCAAAACCATAGCGCTCAATAAACAGCTTGCTCCACGCCGCGCCGGTACCGTGACCGCCCGACAGCGTAATCGAGCCCGCCAGCAGCCCCATTAAGGGATCCAGCCCCAGCAGCTTCGCCATCCCAATACCCAGCGAGTTTTGCAGCAGCAGCAGGCCGACCACCACAATCAGGAATGTGCCCACCACTTTTCCGCCCGCGCGCAGGCTGGCGATATTCGCGTTCAGACCAATGGTCGCGAAGAAAGCCAGCATCAGCGGATCTTTCAGGCTCATATCAAAGTCAATTTCCCAGCCCAGGCTTTTTTTCAGCACCAGCAGCGCAAGCGCCACCAGCAGGCCGCCCGCGACGGGCTCGGGAATGGTGTATTTCTTGAGAAGGGAAACGCTCTGGACCAGCTTTCGTCCCAGCAGCAATACGAGCGTTGCGGCAACGAGCGTCGATAAGGTATCGAGATGAAACATAATTACAGCTCCTGACTAAACGCATGATCCATTCACACGCGACAATTTTCCGATGTCGAGATCGCCTCTTCTTGAGGCATCGGCCCAAAGTGTAATCATGAAAAGCGCTAAAGTGATAGAAAAAGGTATTATTTGTCAGCATTTTCGTTAACGCACGCGGTTAAACACGCGCACCTGGCATGGTTATTTTCCGCAATAATTTACCGCGCACGAAAGCAACCGTTTGCTTTTACCAACCAGTCCGCTAAAATCGCCACTTTTCCACCACGAGATTGCCTCTGAGATGTCCTCTAACACACTCGAACAAGCCAATGCGCAACCGATTGCGCATAAGCAAGCCAGCGAATTGATTTACCGCCTGGAAGACCGTCCGCCGCTTCCGCAGACCCTCTTCGCCGCACTCCAGCACCTGCTGGCGATGTTTGTCGCGGTGATCACCCCAGCGCTGCTGATCTGTCAGGCCCTTGGCCTGCCGGCTGAAGATACTCAGCACATTATCAGCATGTCGTTATTCGCTTCCGGTGTGGCATCGATCATTCAGATTAAAGCCTGGGGCCCGGTAGGCTCTGGTCTGTTGTCGATTCAGGGCACCAGCTTTAACTTCGTGGCTCCGCTGATTATGGGCGGCACGGCGTTGAAAACCGGCGGCGCGGACGTGCCGACGATGATGGCGGCGCTGTTTGGCACCCTGATGCTGGCAAGCTGCACCGAGATGGTCTTATCTCGCGTGCTGCACCTGGCGCGCCGCGTGATTACGCCGCTGGTCTCCGGTGTGGTGGTGATGATTATCGGCCTGTCGCTGATTCAGGTCGGCCTGACCTCCATCGGCGGCGGCTATGCGGCCATGGCCGACAATACCTTCGGCGCACCGAAAAACCTGCTGCTGGCAGGCGTAGTGCTGGCCATTATTATTCTGCTTAACCGCCAGCGTAACCCGTACTTGCGCATCGCTTCGCTGGTGATCGCGATGGCAGCGGGCTATCTGATTGCCTGGTTCCTCGGCATGCTGCCGGAGAACGCGACGCCGACCAATAGCAGCCTGATTATGATCCCCACCCCGCTGTACTACGGCCTCGGCATCGACTGGAATCTGCTGCTGCCGCTGATGCTGGTGTTTATGATCACCTCGCTGGAAACCATCGGCGACATTACCGCCACTTCTGACGTTTCCGAGCAGCCGGTTTCCGGCCCGGTGTATATGAAGCGCCTGAAGGGCGGCGTGCTGGCAAACGGCCTCAACTCCTGCGTCTCCGCGGTGTTCAACACCTTCCCGAACTCCTGCTTCGGCCAGAACAACGGCGTTATTCAGCTGACCGGCGTCGCCAGCCGCTACGTTGGCTTTGTGGTAGCGCTGATGCTGATCGTGCTTGGCCTGTTCCCGGCGGTAAGCGGCTTCGTACAGCACATTCCGGAACCTGTCCTCGGCGGCGCAACGCTGGTGATGTTCGGCACCATCGCCGCCTCCGGCGTGCGCATCGTTTCCCGCGAGCCGCTGAACCGCCGCGCCATTTTGATTATCGCGCTGTCGCTGGCCGTTGGCCTGGGTGTTTCCCAGCAGCCGCAGATTCTGCAGTTTGCCCCCGATTGGCTGAAAAACCTGCTCTCTTCCGGCATCGCCGCCGGCGGCATCACCGCCATCATTCTGAACCTGGTTTTCCCGCCAGAGAAAGAGTAATTCACCTCGCGGCAGTGGCGGTTAGCCACTGCCGCTGACATTGAATAAAACGATTCCCGCCTTGAGGATTGCGCATAAATCATGCATAACAGGTTTATGTGCCATTCTCAGGACGGAAGATCATGAAATTTCTTGGAAAGCTCATTATCTGGCTGCTGATCGCCCTGCTGCTGGTGATTCTGGCCTTTTACTTTCTACTGCAAACGCGCTGGGGCGCGCGCCACATCAGCCAGTGGCTAAGCGACAACACCACCTGGCAGGTGAAGTTTGATGCGATGGATCACCGCTTCTCGTCCCCGTCGCATATCCTGCTGCAAAACGTCACTTTTGGCCGCGATGGCAAGCCCGCGACGCTGGTCGCGAAAACCGTAGATATTGGTCTAAGCTCGCGGCAAATTACCGATCCGCTGCATGTTGATACCATTCTTTTACAGGACGGTACCCTTAACCTGTCGCCATCTACCGCGCCGCTGCCGTTTGTCGCCGACCGCCTACAGCTGAGCAATATGGCGCTCAACAGCCCGGAAACCGGCTGGGAGCTGAGCGCGCAGCGTGTCTCCGGCGGCGTGATGCCGTGGGCGCCGGAAGCCGGCAACGTGCTGGGCAAAAAAGCGCGTATTCAAATGAGCGCAGGCTCGCTGGCGCTGAACGGCGTACCGGCCACCAACGTGTTGATTGAGGGCGATATCAATAACGATGAAGTTACCCTGACCACCGTCGGCGCGGATATGGCGCGTGGCTCGCTGACGGGCAATGCCCGCCGCAACGCGGACGGCAGCTGGGTGGTTGATAATCTGCGCCTCAACGATATCCGCATGCAAAGCGATAAATCGCTGCTCGACTTCCTTGCCCCGCTGACCACCGTACCGTCATTACAGATTGGCCGGCTCGACGTGACCGATGCGCGCTTGCAGGGGCCAGACTGGGCGGTCACCGATCTGGACCTGAACTTGCGCAACCTGACGCTCAGCCAGGGCGGCTGGCAGAGCAGCGACGGGAAATTGTCGCTCAACGCCAGCGAATTTATCTACGGTTCTCTGCACCTGCTCGACCCGATTCTCAACGCGGAATTCTCGCCGCAGGGCATCGCGCTGCGGCAGTTCACCTCACGTTGGGAAGGGGGGATGGTGCGCAGCTCCGGCAACTGGTTGCGCGACGCTAACGCCCTGGTGCTGGACGACGCGGTCTTCGCCGGGCTGGAGTATACGCTGCCGGAGAACTGGAAAACGCTGTGGATGGAGCAACTGCCGCCGTGGCTACAAAGCGTAACGCTGAAGAAATTCGGCGCCAGCCGTAACCTGATTATCGATATCGACCCGGCCTTCCCGTGGCAGATCACCGCGCTGGACGGCTACGGCGCCAACCTGCAACTGGTTAAAAATCGCCAGTGGGGCGTGTGGGGCGGCAGCGCGACGCTGAACGGTGCGGCGGCGACCTTTAACCGCGTTGACGTCCGCCGCCCGTCCATGACGCTGAACGCTGATGCCTCTCAGGTCAACATCAGCGAACTGAGCGCCTTTACCGAAAAAGGGATTCTGGAAGCCACCGCCACGGTCTCACAGCAGCCGCAGCGCCAGACCCGCGTCACGCTTAACGGCCGCGGCGTGCCGCTAAACGTGCTCCAGCAGTGGGGCTGGCCCGCATTGCCGATCGACGGCGATGGCAATGTTCAGCTTACGGCCAGCGGCAATGTACAAGCGGATGCACCGCTAAAACCGACGGTGAATGGACAGCTGCATGCGGTGAATATGGAGAAACAGGAAGTGACCCAGCAGATGCTGGGGGGCGAGATAAGGTAGTCGCGCGGGTTTTCCCCCTCACCCCAGCCCTCTCCCCAAAGGGGCGAGGGGGAAAACCAAACGCACAACCTGCACTATCGGTCCCCTCTCCCCCGCGGGGAGAGGGTTAGGGTGAGGGGGTATCCTCAATACTAAAGCGTAATCACCAGCTCATCACCCTGCGCCGTCACCACCACGCCGAGCTCGCTCCCCGCCTGCGCCCCGCCCTGCACGCCAGCAATCTGCTGGATATTGCGCAGGCACAGCGTCCAGCCGCTGGCTTTGCCGTTGCCCGTCACCGTAATCACGTTACCCTGACGTTTCGCGGTCAGCGTATAGATAACGGAGCCGTCCTGCGCCGGCACTTCGCAGACTGCCTGACGGCCCTCTTCCAGATGGAACAGCTGGAACGCGGTGCCTTCATGCCAGGCGTAGTTCGGCACCTGGTTGTTGTTGCCCAGCGCCAGAAGGGTGTTGTCGCGCACATACACCGGCAGGCTCATAAAGTCGTGCTGCTGTTTATGCCAGCGGCTGCCCTGCACCTCGTCGTTGTGCCAGAGATGCGTCCAGCGACCTTCCGGCAGGTAGAACTGCACATCGCCCGCTTCGGTGAACACCGGCGCCACCGCCAGGGAATCGCCAAGCATGTACTGACGGTCGAGGTAGTCGCACGCCGGGTCGTCCGGGAACTCCAGCATCATGGCGCGCAGCATCGGCGTGCCCTGCTCGTTCGCCAGCGCCGCCTGACGATACAGGTACGGCATCATGCGGCACTTCATTTCGGTGAAGTAGCGCACCACGTCGCAGGACTCTTCGTCGTACGCCCATGGCACACGATAAGATTTACTGCCGTGCAGGCGGCTGTGGCTGGAGAACAGGCCAAAGGCGCACCAGCGCTTGTAGACATCCGCCGGCGCGGTGTTTTCGAAGCCGCCGATATCGTGGCTCCAGAAACCGAAGCCGGACAGGCCGATAGACAAGCCGCCGCGCAGGCTTTCCGCCATCGATTCATAGTTGGCGTAGCAGTCGCCGCCCCAGTGCACCGGGAACTGTTGCGCACCCACGGAGGCGGAACGGGCAAACAGCACCGCTTCTTCAACGCCGACGGTCTCTTTCAGCACGTTCCACACCAGCTCGTTATAGATATAGGCGTAGTGGTTGTGCATTTTCTGCGGGTCGGCATCGTCGAACCAGCGCACGTCGGTCGGGATACGCTCGCCAAAGTCGGTTTTGAAGCAGTCGACGCCCATCTCCACCAGGCCTTTCAGCTTGTCGGCATACCACTGGCAGGCTTCCGGGTTGGTGAAGTCGTAAATTGCCAGACCCGGCTGCCATTTATCCCACTGCCAGACAGAACCGTCCGGTCGTTTGAGCAGGTAACCTTTCTCTTTCAGCTCCTGGAAGACCGGGGATTTCTGGCCGATGTAGGGGTTGATCCATACGCAGACCTTCAGCCCTTTCTCTTTCAGGCGCTGGATCATGCCTTTCGGGTCCGGGAAGGTCACCGGATCCCACTCGAAGTCGCACCACTGGAAGGCTTTCATCCAGAAGCAGTCGAAGTGGAAGACGTGCAGCGGCAGATTGCGCTCGGCCATACCGTCGATAAAGCTGTTAACGGTCGCTTCGTCGTAGTTGGTGGTGAATGAGGTGGTCAGCCACAGGCCGAAGGACCAGGCTGGCGGCAGCGCCGGGCGACCGGTGAACTGGGTGTAACGGTTGAGGACCTCTTTCGGAGTCGGACCGTCGATAACGAAGTATTCCAGATGCTCGCCTTCAACGCTGAACTGCACCTTCGACACCTTCTCAGACCCTACCTCAAAGGAGACGTTTTCCGGATGATTCACCAGCACACCGTAGCCGCGATTGGTGAGATAGAATGGGATGTTTTTGTAAGACTGTTCGGTGCTGGTGCCGCCGTCACGGTTCCAGGTTTCAACGTTCTGGCCGTTGCGCACCAGCGCGGTAAAGCGCTCGCCCAAGCCATACACGGTTTCGCCGACGCCCAGATCCAGACGCTCGAACATGTAGTTGCGGTTGTCGTTAGTGTCCTGCACGTAGCCGTTGTTTTTCAGCTGGCTGCCGGTGATCCGCACGCCGTTGCGCAGGAAGTCCAGCGACCAGAATTCACCTTTGGTGACGCGCACGCTCAGGTTGCCACTTTTCAGCTCGGCAAATTCGGCGGTGTTCTGGATTTGCACCTTCACGTCTTTCAGCACGTTCAGCGGGTAGTGCGGGCCTTTCTCCAGCGCGCCCTGGAAGTGCTCAATACGCACGCCGACCACGCCTTCCTGAGGAGAGAAAAAGCGAATAGTGAACATCGGCGTGTCCAGCTGCCACGTACGTTCCCGTACATCGCGCGGTGCCACGTACACCACTAGCTCATTGCCATGCTGTTCAACATCAAACACCTGGACAGGATGAATTAAGTTGAGACCCGGCTGGGTCATCCAGTTTCCATCACTGATCTTCATAGCTCGTCCTTTTAATTCTCAAGAGATTGTTTTATAGATACGTTTTCAAAATCCTGCTGAGTGCGGTGCGCGCCGCTCGCCAGTTCGGCCATCATCCTGACCAGGAACGGTGTTTTCAGGGTATAGAAGCGCTTGGCCACGATGGCGCTCAGCAGGTAACAAATTGCCGGTACGATAGTGAACAGCGCGATAATGATGCTGATAGTGGCCGGATTCTGCGTCTTCGCGGCCGCGTCATAGCCGCCGCCCGCCAGCATCCAGCCAATCATCGCGCCGCCCAGCGCCAGGCCCAGCTTCAGCACGAACAGCGTGCCCGCAAAGCTGATGCCGGTAAGGCGTTTCCCGTTGCGCCACTCGCCGTAGTCCACGGTGTCGGACATCATCACCCACTGGATCGGCGTCACCAACTGATGCAGCACGCCAATCACGAAGATAAAGGCGAACATAATGACGCTAGCGTTCATCGGCACGAAGAACATCGCCAGGCTTAGCACCGCCAGAATGGCGTTGGTCCACCAGAAGACGCTGACTTTGCATTTCCAGTCGGTCAACGGTTTAGCCAGCGCGGAGCCAATCAGGTTGCCCACGCAGTAGGTGGTGAGGAAGGCGGTAAACAGCGCCGGAGAACCCATAATCCAGGTGACGTAGTACATCATCGCGCCGCCGCGAATGCAGACCGCCATGATGTTGAGAATGGTGAGCAGGCCGACGATGCGCCACTGGTCGTTTTGCCAGATGTCGCGCAGATCTTCGCGCATCGAGTTGTTGGTCGGCGGCGCTTCCACGCGTTCTTTGGTGGTGAAGAAGCAGAAGGCCAGCATCAGGAACGCCACCACCGAGAGCACCGCGATACCGCCCTGGAAGCCCAGCGCTTTATCGTCGCCGCCAATCAGATTCACCAGCGGCATCATCAGCACGGTAGAGAGCATGCCGCCCGCCGTCGCCAGCACAAAGCGCCAGGACTGGAGCGAGATGCGCTGCGTCGGGTCGTTGGTGATCACCCCGCCCAGCGCGCAGTAAGGAATATTGACCACGGTGTAGAACAGGGTCAGCAGCGTGTAGGTAATTGCCGCATAAATCAGTTTGCCGTTATGGCTGAAGTCCGGGGTGCTGTAAGCCAGCACGCAGACCAGGCCGAACGGCAGCGCGCCGAACAGCACCCACGGACGGAACTTGCCCCAGCGGCTGCGGGTACGATCCGCCAGCAGCCCCATGCACGGGTCGGAGATGGCGTCGAGCGCGCGCGCCAGGAGGAACATGGTGCCGACGAATCCTGCGGGTATACCGAAAATATCGGTATAGAAGAACATCATGTACAACATGACGTTATCGAAAATGATATGGCTGGCGGCATCGCCCATACCATAGCCAATTTTCTCTTTGACAGATAATACTTCACTCTTCATCTTTCAAACCCTTTTCGCACCGAAGCCGAAGTGGTACCGGTTACATGTTTTGTAAACCATTAGTCTGATAAGGTGTATTGCGATATCTCGTTATCAAATTACGTTTCTTGATTTATGTGATCTGCATTGGCGAGTAGAGTGTGACTAAGTGTAAATGACGAATTTTTAAGAAATTTCTAATCATGCAGTGCGGAGGAAGTAAAAAAAGTGCTGAAAAATGTAAGTAAAGATGTGGTAACGGATTGAAAGTGGCTATAATGCGCCCCGCCTCCATGTAGCAATGCAGGCGCGGAAGATCGTCGTCTCCGGTGAGACGATTGGACTTCATTTCCAGTGGCAGCCGCCTGCGGCTCCCGGCAGGTTCGACTCCTGCGATCTCCGCCAAAATTCGCTCACTTTTTCCGCGAAAGCCATCCCCTGTTTTTCCCGTACTTCCCCTCAGCAGCGCTTGCGATTGTCCTGATACTGTCCCGGTTCGTTTACGCCGTACGCCTGGGCGGCCAAAGATGCATAAACGCGAGGCTAAATGGCCGGAAAACGGTCAACTATTCGCGTACACCGCTGGTTTTTGCGCCATCGATCGCGCAAGAAGTGCGGTAAATAAAGTGCAGCGTGAGAGCCAGAAAATGTAACCCTAAGAAAAAGCAGGGTTTTATCTGAAGCGCCCGAAAATGCTGGGGCGACGGGGCGAAAAATGTGCCCTGGGGGGATGTGGTAAATGATTGAAAGTAGCTATAATGCGCCCGCCTCCATGTAGCAATGCAGGCGCGGAAGATCGTCGTCTCCGGTGAGGCGGCTGGACTTCAAATCCAGTTGGGGCCGCCAGCGGTCCCGGGCAGGTTCGACTCCTGTGATCTTCCGCCAATTAGCCTCTACTGAACTCCACTGTCTCAAGTAAATCCCCTATAATACCCGCAATTACTGCTGATTATGTTCTCCCGAGGTCAACTGTCTCTACCGGAATCAAGTGCGTTCTGGGGGCATAATGGGGGGCATGATTTATAGCCCCATTTTGAGATGCCCCCAATGAAGCTAACAGTCAGACAAATCGACACAGCCAAGCCCAAAGAGAAGCCGTACAAGCTATCTGATGGTGGAGGCCTCTACCTTGAAGTAACCACCAACGGCTCACGCTACTGGCGTTTAAAGTATCGTTATGCGGGTAAAGAAAAGCGCCTTGCTTTCGGCGTTTATCCTGAGGTTTCTCTCGCTCAAGCCCGTGAAAAGCGTGATGCTGCGAAAAAGCTGCTGTCTGCTGGAAGCGATCCCGGTGAAGTAAAGAAAGCAGAGAAAATTGCCCAAAAGCTTAACTATGAAAATACCTTCGAAGCTATTGCCCGTGAATGGCATCAGCTGAGAGCGGATCGTTGGTCATTACGTTATCGCGATGAAATTATTGATACCTTTGAAAAGGATATTTTTCCCTACATCGGTAAGCGTCCCATAGCTGAAATTAAGCCCATGGAATTGCTGGAAACCCTTCGTCGTATGGAAAAGCGTGGTGCATTAGAAAAGATGCGCAAAGTCAGACAGCGCTGCGGTGAAGTATTCCGTCATGCAATCGTGACCGGACGCGCTGAATACAACCCTGCACCCGATCTCGCTACAGCCCTCGCTACACCAAAGAAAACGCATTTTCCTTTCCTGACTGCTGAAGAACTCCCCCACTTTCTTAGAGATCTTGCAGGCTATACCGGGAGTGTTATTACCAAGACTGCAACTCAAATCATCATGCTTACAGGAGTTCGAACTCAGGAATTACGTTTTGCTCGTTGGGAGGATATTAATTTTGAAAAGCGGCTCTGGGAGATCCCTGCTGAAGTGATGAAGATGAAACGACCACACATTGTTCCGATGTCGGATCAGGTTGTCGAGCTCTTTGAGTCACTTAAGCCTATTACCGGGCTATACCCCCTAGTATTCGTCGGACGGAATGATCGAACGAAGCCCATCTCAAAGGAAAGTGTCAATCAAGTGATTGAGTTGTTGGGATATAAAGGAAGGCTGACGGGGCACGGTTTCCGCCACACCATGAGTACCATCCTGCATGAAGAAGGTTTTAACTCGGCGTGGATTGAAACGCAGCTTGCGCATGTGGATAAGAATGCGATACGTGGGACTTACAACCATGCTCAGTATTTGGAGGGACGTAGGGAGATGATGCAGTGGTATGCCGACAACATTAGCTCTCTGGCAGAAGTTTAATTTTTACATATTAAAACAGCGGGTTAGACCATAAGGCTGAGCGTTATTGCTCAGCCCTAAATGATTAATTTACCAACCGTAGATGTTGGTTTTGAGCTCCCAAAGCATACAGACGCATAACCTCGGGAAGGAATAAATTGAAGATAGATGCAAGTTCGCTTTGGTCATACCCTAGCTCGTCTTTCGTATGATCAATTATTGCGTTCAGTAATGTTGGTGTTTCCCCGTTTACATCGAGTTTGACAGGCTCATCTATTTTGTAACGTTTAATGGACATTTGCCGCCAAATCCAATCGCTTTGACCTGCCGTAATCGCTTTTAGCGTTTTTGCTCTATAGAACAACGCAGCCATTGAAGTCCGCCAAAATGGTTTAAGGGCAGCGGCTTTTTCGATACTGATATTTCGTAAATCGTTATAAATATCAGAGGCGGGCATAAGAAATTCTGCAGCAAAAGCGTTGGCTTCATCCTCCATCGTTGGAGTGGGAGCCCGATGCATCACTAAATGACCCAGCTCATGGGCTAGAGTAAATCTGTACCTATCAACTGGCTGATTTTTATTTATAAAGATTAATGGTGGCAATCCCGCCACTTTGTAACTTAGCCCTGAAAGTCCAGTATCTTCCATATCGCAATCAATGATAATGATGCCTGCTCTTTCCAGTACCTCAACAAGGTTTTTTATCGGCCCACGTGGGATATGCCACGCAGTACGGACATTACGAGCAATTTGTTCGATATTTTCTTCGTAGTCTTCAGGATCGTAGTAAGGGAGCTCATATTCGGGCTCGAACTCAACGAACTGCAACAGCTTTCTGAGATGAGCAATACGTACATTCACTTCAGCAACAAGTTTATCCAGCACTTTCATGCTGACAGATGCTTTTTTACGGTACATCGGGTTTGCACTGATTGGTCCACCATAAAGCCTTTCTGACATCATGAAAAACTCGACGGGACAGTTAAGCGCTTCCGCAATACTGCGGATTTGGTCTTCAGTTGCAGATTTAAGCCCTTGTTCAATTTTGGACAACGTACCTTGAGACAGGGCTACACGATGAGCCAAATCCTTTTGGCTCATACCCAACATTTTCCGACGCAACTCAATCATCTCTGGGCGTACGGTGGCTGCTGACTTAATCTCCACGACCATTTTCTACCTTCGGTTCTGTCTTTCTAACCCGTTTCGGTTTCACAACACTTTTCGCAGGTGAAACACTTTTTGTAACAGGCTGAGGTTGGGGTATGTTCACTTCAAGCTCGTGTACAGGCAAGTCGTACAGATTTTCATCTGTTATATCAATTGCCCATGCAACAAATTTCCCGTTGCGCTGAGTAAGGACGATTTTATCAATTCCTACACAGTCGTCACTAAGTATGTAAAGTAACTCTAATCGAATCAGACCACCAAACATGTCAACTTCAGGGTTGTGGAAATCCAATGCTCTTTGCGTCGGATAGTTAGAAGAGCGAAGGCTCTTGTCCCCTTTTTTGATTCTCACAAAATAGCGATCTTGAATCAAAAATCCCACTTGATGAGGCATCTTTACGTACTTAATACCTTCAATTTCTGCAGCTTCAATCTGATCCTTCAAAAAAAATAAGGCATCGTTTCGGAGCACTGCCGAGCGCACTCGTTTGTCGACCAGGCGACGGGCAATATCGTTTTGAATCCAGTTTTTCCAAGCATTATCGAAAACAGAAGTTAAGGTGTTGTAGTAAGGACGGCATACTAAATGGGCTTCTTCTTTATTGATTAAAGACATAGAGGATCTCTAAAAATTTGTTGTGAAATGTCACCATGAAGGATAGAACGCAACCACATTTTTTACAACAAATTATTCCAACTTATATTCCAAACAACGACAAGTTATTGTTATTTAATAAAATTTATATTAATACCTAGTATGTGAAAATTTTTATTGCTGGTTTTTTAAACAGGGCTGCCACAGGTACAAGCAGAGATGCGTATGCGAGCTTCATATGGTGGCAAAAGCATCATAGTTTGTGATTAATCACTATCAGACAATATTCCGGAAGAGTGCTTTACTGCTAAGGGAAAGGACAGCGTACTAGTGCAATACACAGCCAAAACGTGTAATGAGCTTAAAGCTGACATGGACTCTTTGCATGAGTGTAAAGGCATGAATACTTAAGAAGACTCAACCTGAACCTCAATGTTCAGGTCGAATTACAACGTATTGTGAATATCGGCGCTTCAAAAAATTATTGCATAATGCCTGTCATGCCGTGATAGCCCATATATATCCCCACAAGAGCTATCAGCACGCTTGAGAAGTACGGAGCACGACGCGCCAGCGTATCAAATCCGCTCCAGCGTTTGGTTGCCTGACGAACGCTAAACGCCGCAGCCGCACCTACCGAAACCAGCGTAATGGCTAAGCCAATACTGAAGCACAGCACCAGGGCAGCACCAAGCGTAAACTCTTTCACCTGAATGCAGAGCAGCAAAACGGTAATGGCTGCCGGGCAAGGGATTAACCCGCCGGTCAGGCCAAACAGGACTATCTGCCCGGTTGTGACCTTACGATTGGCAAAACGCTTTTTGATATCGTTCGCATGCGCCTTTTCGTGCGCATCCTGATATTCCTGAGAATTCACGTCCAGACCTTCCAGAGCCGAGTGGTCATGCTCGTGATCGTGGTCGTGCTCATGAAACGCTACGTCGTAGTCATGCACATGGCCGCGATGACCCAGGGTTAAGCGGACATCGAAGCTGTGCGGTTCGGGGATCGGCTGGGTGGATTCCATAAAACCGTCTTTTTCAACGAAGTCGAATACCTGTGAAAAAGTATCCGGCCCACGGTTGGTCACCAGCGAAATATCCCGCGCTTCCCATTTTTTGCCGCTAAGCATGCGTAAACGCCAGTGAGGCGGCTGGCCTTCCTCAAAGATAGAGAGTTCAACGCTGCCGTGACCGGTGTCGATGACGCGTGTTTCATCGTGATGGTGGCCGTGAGAATGCTCCTGTTCCTGCTCCATCTTCCATAGCTTTTCGCCGCGCCAGGTGCGCCAGAACATCCATGCGGCAGTAGCGAGAATAATGATCGCAGAAATCAACTGGAACCAGGGCTCTGCAGATTCAGCGGTAAACTTGCGGCTGATATACATTCCACCCAGAGCAATTAACCAGACAACTGAAGTGTGGGAAAGGGTGGCAGCGAGCCCCAGCAGAACAGCCTGCTTAACGGTTCCCCGGACAGCCACGATAAAAGCGGCCATCATCGTTTTGGAATGGCCCGGTTCGAGCCCGTGGAGCGCACCCAGCAAAATAGCGCTGGGAATAAACAGCCAGGCGTTAGCCACGCCTTGCTGTAACAGAGCGGAAAAATCAGTCATGTTTCTCTTGCCTTAAAGATATTTGGTGATCTCTTTAAATTCGTTAAGCGTTGTGTCAGACCCGGCATGATCGGCGTGAAGGGCATCCTCCAGACAGTGATCGAGATGGTCATGAATGAGCGTACGCTTGGCGTTTGTTATCGCCTTTTCCACAGCATAAAGTTGCTGGGCGATATCCAGACAGGCTTTTTCATCTTCAAGCATCTGGATGGTGCTTTTCAGGTGCCCGGCGGCACGTTTAAGTCTTTTTATAATGTCGGGGTGTGAAGCGTGAACAGTCATTTTTATCCTCTCCGGGTGGAGGGGATAAGATAATGTGTATCAACGTAAGGGTCACACTGTTTATCGGTTTATCCTCTCCTGATAGTACGAACGTTGGGTAATTATTTTTTTCTCTTCGGCCATGAGGGATGTTCGTCATCAATAACGAAATCATGCTCATGGGTTATTTCCGTTTTCGCGTCAGCATCCTGATGGCTGTGCAACTGCGAATAAACCTCGTGTTCCGGACGCCAGATCAGCACGGCGGTTAACAGAGAGAACGCCGCCACAATGGTAAGCGCAATAAAAGAGGCCTGAGTTCCCCAGGTTGCCCCTACCCATCCGGCCAGCGGATAGGTAAGCAGCCAGCAGGAATGTGACAGGGCAAACTGAGCGGCAAACAGTGCAGGCCGGTCTTCCGGTGTTGATGAGCGGCGTAATAAACGCCCGGATGGCGTCTGGGAAAGCGAGTAGCCAACGCCCAGCAAAGCCCAGAGCACGACCAGCGTAAAATAATCCTTAAGGAAAATACCCAGCCCAAGGCCAACAACCAGTAAACCGGTTCCGACCATCATTGGCATCCGGTCACTTATTTTGTCGAGAAGACGCGGAAGTATCAGCGCCGATATCATCGACCCCACGCCAAAGAACGCCAGCGCAATCGCGGTGGAGCGCTGTGAGAAACCAAAGTCGGCCTGCACCAGAACCACGGTGTTGACGATCACCATCGCGCTGGCCGCTGCAACGGCCATATTCAGCGCCAGCAACCCCCGCAGCCTTGGCGTTTTCAGGAAGATGCGCATCCCGCGCGTGGTTTTATCGTAAATGGTGCGATGAACAGTCAGCGCCTGCATTCTGGGCAAGGTGACTGAGACAACCAGAATGGCGGAAGCGAGAAAACCGACGGCGGTGCCTGCAAAAAGATTGTGGAAACTCATCACCGTCAGCAGTGCGGCTGCCAGCATGGGGCTGATGACGCTTTCAAGATCGTAGGCCAGCCGGGAGAGCGAGAGCGCCCGGGTGTAGTCACGCTCGTCCGGGAGGATATCAGGAATCGTGGCCTGGAACGTTGGCGTAAACGCGGCTGACGCCGATTGCAGAATGAAAATAAGGATATAAATTTCCCAGATTTGGGTCACGAAAGGCAGTGCAAAAGCCACCATAGCCCGCACCAGATCCAACGTAACCAGCATCGTGCGGCGGGGAAATTTATCAGCGAAGGCGGCGGCAACCGGGGCGACCAGAATATAAGCACTCATTTTAATCGCCAGCGCCGTTCCCAGAACGGCCCCGGCCCTGTCGCCCGCCAGATCGTAGGCCAGAAGGCCCAGCGCAACGGTCGCCAGACCGGTACCGATAAGGGCAATTATTTGCGCCATAAACAGGTGGCGGTATGAACGATCAGAAAGAATGCTTAGCATCAGAAACTCTCCTGGCTTTCCATATCCCCCCCGGGGGGATGTGGAAAGAGTAGAGAATAGCGGTGTGCCTGGCAAGCGGTATTACATTTTAGTGGCTCTCTTTTTGGATGGCCCCCCATTGTTATATGCATATAAAAAATTATTCGTAGCAAATTCTACATGATGTATTAATCTCTACATCATGAAACTACATATTCTTATCCTGACGCTGCCCACTCAGCAGGCCACGTTGCGTATGCGTGTCTGGCGGGCATTAAAAAACACCGGTGCCGCCATGCTGCGCGACGGCGTTTATCTGTTGCCTGAAGCGCAACAGGGCCAAGAGATCTTTAACGATATAAGTCGTGAAATCCGCGATGAGGGGGGTGCGGCTTTTGTTTTTAACGCTGCAACGCCCGAAGAAGAGGAAATCCGCCCGTTATTTGATCGCTCTCAGCAGTACATGGCCCTGCTGGAAAGGCTACAGGTGTGTAAAAACGACCTGGATGAGGAAACCGCCGTCAGCCAGCTGAAGGTGGTGAGAAAACTTCGGCGCGAGCTGGATCGGATTGTGGCGATTGATTTCTTTCCTGGTGAAGCGCAGGCGCAGGCCGTCTTTAGCCTGACGGAACTGGAAGCAGGCATTAACAGGTTCATCTCTCCCGGCGAGCCCCACGCCGTCAGCGGCGAGCTGACACAACTGATGCCTGAGGATTTCCACAACCGGATCTGGGCAACCCGACGCAGACCCTGGATTGACAGGCTTGCCAGCGCCTGGCTTATACGGCGTTTTATCGATCCTGATGCGCAGTTTCTCTGGCTTGAGGATGGCAATGATTGCCCGACAGCGGCGGTGGGGTTTGATTTTGATGGGGCGACCTTCAGCCACATCGACAATCGGGTGACCTTTGAAGTACTGATGGTCCGCTTCGGGCTGACGGGGGATGCCCTGAATGGTCTGGCAATGCTGGTGCATTACCTTGATGTTGGCGGGGTTCAGCCTCCCGAAGCGGCTGGCGTTGAAAGTGTACTGGCAGGATTGCGTGAAAGCATTACGGATGATGACACATTACTCGCAGCGGCCTGTTCGCTGTTTGATGGTCTGTTAACGACGTTTGAAATGAGGTCCGGCCATGATGAACAAAACGGAGTCGCTGACGCTGGCAGAGGAAAACGTTAAGCCCTCGCCGATCCCCCTGAAGGAGGCGTTCTGGTTCTGGCTCAAGCTGGGGTTTATCAGCTTTGGCGGGCCCGCCGGACAGATAGCTATCATGCACCAGGAGCTGGTCGAGAACCGGCGCTGGATATCCGAGTCGCGTTTCCTTCACGCACTCAACTTCTGTATGGTGCTGCCCGGTCCGGAAGCGCAGCAGCTTGCGACCTACATCGGCTGGCTGATGCACAGAACGTGGGGTGGCGTGATCGCCGGGCTGTTATTTATCCTTCCTTCGCTTTTTATTCTTATCGCGTTGTCGTGGATCTATATCGCCTGGGGAGACGTTGCCATTATTGCCGGTATCTTTTACGGCATTAAACCCGCCGTGGCGGCAATCGTGCTGCAGGCGGCGCATCGCATCGGGTCCCGTGCGCTGAAGCACGGTGCCCACTGGGCTATAGCTGCTGCGGCATTTGTGGCCGTTTTCGCCCTGAACGTACCTTTCCCTGTCATCGTTATTTCAGCAGCGATAACTGGCTATATCGGCGGACGCATCGCGCCGGAAAAATTTCACAGCGGCAGCGGACATAACAAACAGGAGAAAGCCGCTGGTGGAGCTGCGGTTATTGACGATCATACGCCCGTACCGGCGCATGCCCTGTTCAGCTGGGCGAAACTGTTAAGGATTGTGGCGGCGGGCGCACTGCTCTGGCTTATTCCCATGACGGTGCTGACGCTGGGGCTGGGCTGGGCGCATCCGGTGACGCAGATGAGCTGGTTCTTTACCAAGGCTGCGCTCCTTACCTTCGGTGGGGCCTACGCCGTCCTGCCATACGTTTATCAGGGTGCTGTCGCCAATTTTGGCTGGCTGACTGCCGGGCAGATGATGGACGGGCTGGCGCTGGGAGAAACCACGCCCGGCCCGCTGATTATGGTGGTGACCTTTGTCGGATTTGTTGGTGGGTATACCCATGCTGTTTTTGGCGCGGATATGCTGTTTGTCGGCGGAGCCGTTGCCGCCTGCATGGTGACGTGGTTTACCTTTCTCCCGTCCTTCATTTTCGTGCTGGCAGGCGGGCCGTTTATCGAAACGACCCACAACAAGGCCGGTTTCACGGCACCGTTAACCGCCATCACTGCGGCCGTAGTGGGCGTCATTGTTAATCTGGGGCTGTTTTTTATCTGGCATACCGTATGGCCGGAAGGCGCAAAGGGAGGGATCGATATCCCTGCAGCCCTGATTGCCGTCGCCGCTGCGTTTGCGCTTTTCCGATTAAAATGGAAGGTTACGCACGTTATTGCCCTGGCGGCTCTTGCCGGGCTGATACTCCGCCTGACCGGGCTGACGGCAGCGTGAAAAGGGGCAGGATAACCTGCCCCTGATTTATCAGATAACCCGTTTGATGTTCAGGTAGTCGCCGGTTGTATCAAGCTGTATCGTGATGGTCTCAGACCCACGATTTCGCCAGAACCAGCCATGTTTACCCTCGAACGCGGCCTGTAAAACGCCGTCTCCGGATGTGATCTGCCGGGCTTTACCATAGCCATGGTAGAAGCCTTTCGGGGCGTTGACCGGATCGCCGTGTGCATCCACGTTTACCGGCCCGGAACTGGTCCACTGATAGGTCACGCGGGCATCTTTACGCATTTCCAGTTTAACTTCAGCAGCTTCGTTGGGCTTCAGGGTGATGAGCATCTGATGACGTTGCGAGCCAGCCGCTGGTACTTCCGGCGCGCGCGTGGTCGCCGGAACGCTCAGCTCCGGGTAGGTGTTCTGCGTTATTGCCGGAGGATTATCCGGGATCGGTCGCTCATTAACCGGCGCAGCCAGCTGTCCTTGCTGAACAGCGCTGGCCTGATTATCGGCATCAGCCTCTTCGGCAAGCTGCGTTTTGATTTCTCCCATCTGCTTAAGCCCCAGTAAACGACCCACGCCAGTAGGATCAATGCCGTATTCCGAAGGCATGACGACGGTGATCAGCAGCGTCAGCGCCACGATGGCGGCGAGGATAGTGGACTGCATCAGTTTGATGGCAGAAGGTAATTCTGCGCGTGTTGGTAAATCAGTGTTGTACATTGTTTTGTCTCCCTCAGGCTAAAATGTAGCCACAAAGCTGGTAACTCATTAACAGAAATCCCGCGCTCATCATCACCACATTGGCGGTATAAGCGTGTCGGAAAAAGCTCGCCGTTTGCCGCCAGTAACTCATGACGATCAGGATGGCGCTCAGCGCGAGCAACTGGCCGATTTCAACGCCAATGTTGAAGGCAATCAGGTTGACGAACAGGCCATCGGGAGAGATTTCGAATTCCTGGATTTTGGTTGCCAGACCAAAACCGTGGAAGAATCCAAAGATGAGCGTCGCAAGCTTCGTGTTGGGCTGAACGCCAAACCAGCGCTGGAATGCCCCAAGGTTATCAAGCGCCTTATAGACCACGGACAGCCCGATAATGGCGTCGATGAGGTAAGCACTGACGCTGATATCAAAGAAGGTGCCGATGAGCAGCGTCGTCGAGTGCCCGATAGCGAACAGGCTGACGTACAGCCCGATATCGCGCATTTTGTAGAGGAAGAAAATCACCCCGAACAGAAACAGCAGGTGATCGTAACCGGTCACCATGTGCTTCGCGCCAAGGTAGATAAACGGGATGATGTTAATCCCAGTGATCTCCTGGATGTACCCTTTATCGCCTTCCGCCACGCCGTGGGCATATGCGCCCTGGCTGTAGAAAAGCAGTAACAACAGGAAAAACAGACAAGCCGAACGCGCCTGAGCTGAAAGCAGGCGAGCGCTCAACCGGCCCTGTGTATCAAGGCTGGTATACATAAAAATCCTTACATGTTGAATAATAACGAATTAACAGAAGTTATTACGCAGACAGGATTCTCGGAGGGCGTTCGGGGGTGGACTGCGGCATTTGCAGTATTTGTTCTGAACTCAACGCATATATCACCCGCATGCCCGGATTCCAGGCGTGCAGAGTAGGCAGAGTAAAGAGTTTATTCAGATCGTGGGAATGATCGGCATTGAGGTGATGCACGCTACCGTGGGAGTGAAACAACAATGGATCGTGCTCATTCAGTGGTTCATCGCTGTCGTGTTGATGGTCACTGATGGACGTTGTTTCCTGAACGCTGTATGCAGCCTGTGGTTTTGCCATAAACGAACTGCTCAGCACGGCAACAGCCATGATGATAAGCACGATTCTGGAAATGACTTCACGGCGAATAAACACAGTCAACGGCATCCTGATGATACAAAGTAACAACGTGCGTAATGTATCCGCACTGTGGGCCTGATTTCAATAGCTTCTTTCGGATTTGGTCTGGACTGAAAGTACTACCAGTTTTGTAATGCCCATCCTGGCACCTAGCAAAAAACTGCGAGGTGCAATAAGAGACATCGGAGCATAAGGGCATTCTTTTGAGCCACCCCAATAGTGAACACCGCCAGTTTGTACTACAAAGGGATGATAAAGCTAAGGAGAGAAGCAAGATGGAGCTCCGATGTTTTCTAAATTTCTGATTTACTCCTGTGCTCACAGGTTTTCATTTTCATCACATTATGAATACTGCCTGGCAAGTGAATAAAACTCCTAACCCCGGTCAAAGGGTCAATATGAACGCCTAGCTTTAACTTACAACTAAGGCAGAACAGCGAATCGTAATCTGCCTGTTCAATGGTTAGCGGGGTTACCCACTCACC
Source organism: Kluyvera georgiana ATCC 51603 (assembly GCF_001654985.1). GTDB lineage: Bacteria > Pseudomonadota > Gammaproteobacteria > Enterobacterales > Enterobacteriaceae > Kluyvera > Kluyvera georgiana. The sequence continues at coordinate 9,079 of NZ_LXEU01000005.1, read as the reverse complement.
GTGACCTGTGACAGCATTAGGGACAAAAATAACGTTGTGCATAATGGGCTCCTTGAGATTAGAAAAGCCAGCGTGAAATACTGGCTTTATAGGGTTGAAGAGAAGTAAGGAAAAGATGGGCGTTACTACCTACGCCGTTTATTTTTCGTTTTCAGTGCCTTGATTTCACCTCGACCAAATGTTCGGGCATTTCCCGGTAAGACCAGACGGGCACAGGCATCAATCTTGGTCATATAGCTCACCGCTTTAAGCAGACCTTTTTCCATTGATGAGTTCCCTCGTTCAAGCTTACCTAAACCACAGTCTTCATAATCGTCTTTGTGGGCGTTACAGTTGTAGTAATGCCCTTTACTTTCGGTGATGTGTTTTTTCCAGTACTCACCGAATGCCCGGGCTAGGTTGACATCCTGACGTGCCTTGTGACCATTAACTAAAAACAGCATGTGGTAATGAAACTTACGGGCAGGTGCGTACTCTAGTTTCCAAACGGTTCCTAGTACATTACGGAACAGTGGGTTCTTTTTCATATTGCGGAATAAATGCTGGCGGCACTGGCGGGCTATGTCCGCAGTAACGTCAGACTTATGTTCATCATTCCAGGATAAATCTACTCTCAATATTAACAACCGGGAATAACGAGACTGCATATGACGAAGATAATTCAACACCCCTTTCAAGTTTTTTATCGATGCCCGTTTATATTTAAGATATTCCTTCTTAAATCCGGCCTGACTGATAGCTGTGCGATAATCCAGAATAAGTTTATTCAGGCTTTCCGCAGTCGTTATTTGATCTACTCCGACTATTTTCCCTTCATGTATCCGTGCGCACAAATCAGCATTATTTAATAAACGCTGGAAAGCTGCTATACGCGGATTGACTAACCTAGTCCGTAGATAGTCTTTCTGTAACCTTTCCAGACAGCAAATAGCATCGCGGAGTAATGAAGCGCTTGTATGAGGTTTGTAACCTTTACGGTCATACGAAACAGTAAAGGGTAATGACTTCCCTTTACCCAAAACTTTAAGATGTTTATCTAACTGTTCTGCTTTATCTCTGAGCATATTGTCATCAGAAATGATTGAATACGATTGCACACCATCGTCATGATATTCCACATGCGATAATAAATACTCTTCTGGTAAGTTCATGCTTGTATATTCTCGGTTATATCAGCTTGTATGGGTATAAGGCAGTTTGCAGCTAGTCTCTTATCATCGACCATTAATTGCATTTGTATCTTTTAGAGTGTTAGCTAGGGAATAATTAATTTAATAACAATAAAATAAAATTAATAAGTTCAAGATACAATAAAATAAGAAGCGGCGATGAAATAAGCATTAACGCCTTAAGCTGCCTGTAATTAACGTATAAAAGTATGGTGTAAAGTTAGTGACCATTTTTTATAATGGCTACCATCGATTTTTACGCTCTGGATTCTTTAATTCGCTCTTCCAGCCATGCTTTAACCTCACGTTCAATCCAGCGAGAACTACGGCCAAATTTAACAGGTTTCGGAAACTTCCCCTCCTGTGCCATTTTGTAAAACCACTTGTCAGACTGACCGGTCAGTTCCGTAATAAAACGCATATTTACGAATTTATCGCTGTGAATATCAATCATGCTCATGAAAGTCTCCGGAGATGTAACAGGAGGACACCGGGCGGCATCCTTTCATGTGATAGTCCGCATATGTATGGTTTTACATTTTCCTGTCCGTATTTTTCTCTGCATATACGACAATATTTTTAATTGATGCATCTGGTCTATAACCTGCAGTCAAACCAACATTCTGTACACTATCCATTGAGTTCCACTTTGATAGTGCATACTGGTGTGATTTGATGGTGGTTTTCAGCAGTGAAATACCTGGTTAACGCCAGCTGCAGCACTGGTTTTGCGTTGTTTCAACACTACATTTTTATCTATTATTTTTCTACTTTTTTGACTACATTCAACACTGCTCGTACAATAGCCGGAATCTAAAATTTAGTATTTTTACAGGAATGTATTTGTGGGAAACTCACTACACTATGTCAATATAAAGAACAAAAGAGATCTCAGGCTTTTTCTTTGGTATCTCTCAGCTAGGGATATTGCAATTCTTATTAACACGCTGGCATCAGTAAAGAGTACTTATAGTGAAGATGATATATTTGGAAATAATGTTGAAATCGCATCAGGTGCTATTAATCAAGCCCTGTTACTGATAAAGGACAAAGCTGTTAAGGGGATTTACTCCGCATCATTTAACTTCTTTAAATCGCTTCAGTTACCCTCTTCTGAGTTTTCGTGGATAAAGAAATCTCCTGATGCCTGCTATTTCTCATGGCTGTATATAAAAACTATGGTTCATGATTTAAACGGTGAGTTACAACTTATTCCTGAGATTGTAGGAAAGATAAGAAATGCCGATTACATTTATGTCGGGCATGACTTTTTGTATAAAAGGTTACTGATAAATCCCTATCCTGTGGATAATAAAGAAAGAATAGTTGCAATTGAGGATTTTTTTGACCGTGCCCCCACAACTCTGAGACATAAACTCAACCTGATGCATCGTATTCGAAAACAATGGAACGATCTTTATTATTTAAGTGCTAATTTTCCACTCTCTCCAAAAGAGAAGAAGAAATGTGAGTGGGCTTGGGAATACATACAAAAAGACAGGAGCAAAATGCGTGGTAAAAGAAAAAATCCGGATGGCACGTATTCGGATTACTTAAATGCTCCATCTGCAACTGACAGTATCATACTTTCTGCATTAAGACCCTCAGGTGCTTATGAGAAATACATGGCTGTAAAATTTTCATATATTTTTAAATTTGTAAAAGATGATTTATTTATTCAGCGGTTCAAAAAAGCATGGGAACTGCATAAGTATAGGCTTTCAGCTGCTTCTAAAAAGAATAAATCATCAAGACGCTGTGGAACTGACAACAAAGAAGTTGTAGCAACACCTATGCCTACGGTCTCAAAGCCGGAAAGTTATAAGGATTTCTCGTCTGAGAGAAGTACTCGTGAATTCAATACTGGTTTATCGCAGCCTCTGCACATTGCGCATAATACAGAGGTCGTTTTGGAACCAAGAGAAGCATATCAAAATAATAAAGATGAGAATATTGAAGTTATGAAGCCAACTCATTCAGGAAGCAACCAAAAAGGTATAAATCCCCCTGGGACAGTAATTAAATATTTGCAATCCTCATCCCTGAAAAGTACTTTACCGTACCAGCTTATAAGCATGGCGAGTGACGGACTTGATGCAATTGCTAAAACAGCGAGTAAAATAAAAGAGAAGAAAAACATCAAGTAAGAATATTTTATTTGTCAGCATTCTATTATTTTTCAAACCTATATAACCTTAATGAGGCACAGCAGCTAAGTATGCTGATGTGACTCAACACACTGATCTGTAGTGCCGATCGATATAAAATTAACGATAGGCTAAAACTATTGATAAGCATATATCGATCGTTTTAATCATAGAAAATAACGATCAATTTCTTAAAACCGATCTGTATTAACGATTATCACATCCCCTCTCAAATGCATACGATCAGATGGCCTTTTGTACAGCAAAAGGCCATTTTTCATTTATAAAACACACAGTAAGGAGCAACTATGCTGAAGTCTCCCTCAGCCTTGCTTTTCAGTGCAGCATTGTTCTCAACCTCTGCACATGCAGTCATTCAGGAACAGCAATGGCACCACTGGTTTGGCAATATCAGTGTTATGGAGTTTGAAATTAACTCTCAGAATTCTGCAGGCGAAGTGCTCACTTTGACCTGTACAGGCGGAACGTTAGCTCTAGCTTATAGCGTACCTGCAGAGGACTACCGCGTTTCTTCCCTCACAGGCCTTGCTGAGCCTGGTATCAGTATTAACGGTACAAACTATTCTCTAGATGAAACGGCTTTTACAGCACTCAAATCTGCAGGAAATAACGGTGTAATAAAAATCACCTCTTCGAATACAGCAATTTCTAAAAAATTCAGTACTAAAGGGCTGAATGAAGCGCTGGGTGATTTTACCTGGCAGGACTGTATTCATCACTAATAATCAAAAAGGAAATATGATGCATAAATTAATAGCTTTATCGTTCAGCTCAGCAGTTCTGCTTATCCCATCTATCTCTTCTGCATTGACAGTTCACGGAGATATACATCCCGAACGCTATACCTTTTTCCTGACCCAAGAAGGAAGCAACCAATTAAAACAGGCGAATGAGCGACTAGCCAAGAATCCACAGGCCTACACGCTTGATGTGAACCATACGGGCATTCAGCCCTTTGAGGCAGTCCGCTGGGATGGTAAGCCTGTAAAGGCCGTCACCTGTGTGTTGGTAGATGGCGTTATGATGGTTAAAAAAGCTACTTGGTCACAATGCAAAGATGAAAGTGGTGCAGAATATTTTGGCAATGCCGGGTGGCCGGTACGTGATTACGTGGCAAAGGCGTGTGAAGTAGGTAAATCAGATTGTCCAGTTTACCTCGTCTTTCAGACAGACCCACCGACTATGCGGAACGATATGGCTAAATTTACACCTGCGCCTAAGAACTTCAATGCTTCAACAAACCTGACGGATGAAATTAAAAACGACGGATGTCAGATGGCTAACAATTCCTTTGAATATGCAAAAAGCAGTATTCGTTGTTCTGCAATTAACGCCGTACGTTTTATTCGTAAACAAAATACCGAAGCCACATATGAAGCTGATCTCATCACTACTTCAGGCGAAAAGATGACAATGACTATCGGGTACACCTATGGGAATGCATCCAGTAAAGAACCGGGCTGGCGCACCATTTCTGTCAAGCAGGGGGGCATTATTACTGATATCCGCAAACAGGGCCAATGGCTCCCTAATGGCTATAAGTAGAGGTATTTTCCATGCACAGCCAAAGCGAATTGATTACAAACCAGCCAGATCATGAATCCCCATGGCCCGACTGTACGTGGCAACTTGTCCTGTGCGTAACAGGGATAACGTTGATGCGAAGCCATTCGATCACGGTAAAAGCTCTGGGTGCAGGTTTGACCACCTTTAGCCTGATAAAGGCAATAAAAAAACTCGCTGCACTTGCCTGATGGCAGGAGGCGGAAGTTCAAAGGATAAAAAGACTATGGTCGAAAATGGAACAGGGAAACTCCGTAGCCTTAAAGAAAGGCTGAGTTTTTCACGCGAGAAAACACCTGCAGAAAATCTGGATGCATCATTAAGTGAGCTCCTACCGGAAAACACGGTCAAATCTTCGATAAATGGATCTGATAAATACAGGCTATTACTGGAGAATATTGTAATTAATGGTTTGTTAAATATCGCTGAAGATAAGCTTAATGATGATGCTTTTGTTGAAGTTGTTTTCAGCAAAGCATATGAGCTTTTGCCTGCCCCAGTCAGGATTGTACTGAAGCGGGAATGGTGTTTGAGCTACCTGCAGTCACAAAAAGCTCCAATTCTGAAGAAATTACAACTTTACCGTGCAGATAAGCTCAGTCCTGCCGAACTATCTGCGTTGCCCCAGTCAGATTCAGAAAAGGCTGCATCGCAGATTTCACCTTAAATAATCCCCACTTTCAATCCAGGCCATCCTCAGGGATGGCCTTTTTTATACCCATTTTAAAGGAGCCAGCCATGACCCGTTTAGCCAGCCGCTTTGGTGCAGTCAACCTTGTTCGTCGTGACCGCCCGTTAACTCGCGACGAACTGGCCCATTATGTGCCCAGTGTCTTCAGCGAAGAAAAGCATGAATCCCGGAGTGATCGCTATACCTACATCCCGACAATTACCCTTCTCGATAACTTGCAACGCGAAGGCTTCCAGCCATTCTTCGCCTGCCAGACCAGAGTCCGCGACCAGAGCAAACGAGAGCATACGAAGCACATGCTGCGCCTGCGTCGTGAAGGCCAGATTACTGGCAAACAGGTTCCCGAAATTATTCTACTGAATAGCCACGACGGCTCCAGCTCATATCAGATGCTACCGGGGTTATTCAGAGCAGTTTGCCAAAATGGGCTGATTTGCGGTGAGAGTTTTGGCGAAGTGCGCGTGCCGCATAAAGGCAATGTAGTAGAGAAAGTCATCGAAGGGGCCTACGAAGTATTGGGAATATTTGACCGCGTAGAAGAGAAACGCGATGCCATGCAGTCGCTTTTGTTACCGCCGCCCGCTCAGCAGGTGATGGCGAAAGCGGCGCTGACATATCGCTTCGGTGAGGAGCACCAACCGGTGACAGAGTCGCAGATACTTTCCCCACGCCGCTGGCAGGATGAGAGTAACGACCTGTGGACCACTTATCAGCGCATTCAGGAAAATCTGATTAAAGGCGGGCTATCGGGGAGAACAACCAAAGGAAAGCGCGCCCATACCCGAGCAGTGAAAGGTATTGACGGTGATGTGAAGCTCAACCGTGCCCTCTGGGTGATGGCTGAGAATATGCTGCAGCTTGCTTCATGACCATTCCACCATTTTCCCTTAACGCCTTTCCGAAGATTCGGAAGGGCTTTTTCTTCTGAGGAGTTGTCATGCCTACGATCAATTTGTCCCCGATATTTCCTGCAAACGAGCAGCGAGTCATCCAGCGAGCATTACGTCTGCTGGAGAAATACCAGCGTCAACCGAGTGAGTCATTTACCTCAACCAGCCTCACAAAAACCTGGCTGCAACTGCAAATGGCTCACCTGGAGCGGGAAGTTTTCATCGTAATGTATCTCGACAATCAACATTGCCTGCTGGAGCGAGAAACACTGTTTACCGGCACGCTCAGCCATACCGAAGTGCATCCCCGCGAAGTGGTTAAATCAGCCCTGAAACATAACGCCGCTGCGGTCATTTTGGCGCATAACCACCCGTCCGGCACGACAGAAATCAGCCAGCAGGATAAACATGTCACTCTGCGAATTGCTAAAGCCTTGGCTCTGGTGGAAGTGCGTGTGTTGGATCATCTTGTGGTCGGGAACGAAGTGGTGTCTTTTGCTGAATGTGGCTTGTTATGAGGTGCAGAATGAAAATCATCAGTAAGCGTCAGGCGATGCATATTTATCGTCAGCATCCCGAATCCAGGCTATCTGCCTTCTGTACAGGTCACTACCAGTGGCATGGCAGTGTCTGCCATTACTACGGACGTGAAGTTCAGGATATCAGCGGCGTACTCGCTGTTTTTATTGAACGTCGTCAGGACCGGGCAGGCCCGTACGCCATTCTTCGCAGCGTGACAGTGAACTAATCAACCCACTCAGTCATTAAGGAATATATTAATGCAGTCGACCACCTTATCCGGCACATCGGCGGAGAACGCATCCTGCTTTCAGTGGGGATTAAAACGTAATATCACGCCATGCTTCGGCGCTCGCCTGGTACAGGAAGGCAACCGCTTATACTTTCTGGCTGACCGGGCAGGATTTAATGGCTCATTCAGTGACGAAGAAGCTTTGCGTCTGGACCAGGCATTTCCACTGATGATGAAACAGCTTGAGCAGATGCTGACCACTGGCGAGCTTGATCCCAGCAGCCAGCACTGCGTCACACGGCATCACAACGGACTTACTTGTGAAGCTGACACTCTCGGCTCTCATGGCTACGTTTACATCGCCATATATCCCTGGTCAGCTCTAACCAGGTAATACCTTCCTCTTCTTTTATCAGGGACTCAACTCATGCATATTCCAACTGTACCGGCAACGGTGACGGTTTCGTCACGCCTATCTCCTGTCCAGATTTGGCAAAAACTATTAACGTATCTTTTAGAGCATCATTACGGCCTCACGATCAACGACACACCGTTCAGTAACGATACGGCGATTCTGGAACATATAGAGGCGGGAGTGAATCTTACTGATGCTGTTAATTTCCTTGTAGAACGATTCGAGCTTGTGCGCATTGACCAGAAGGGTTTCTCCTGGCAGGATCAAGAACCCTGGCTAACACCTTTGGATGTTCATCGGGCACAGTTCACCCTTGGCTTGAAACGCTCATAAATCAGCCAGCTGATCATTAAGGAAAAACATGTGGGGGCATAATTGGGGGCATGTCAGAAAATCGAATAGAAAAATAATCAATAAATTCAATATAATTATCTATCAAATGCGATTCCTGTGATCTCCGCCAATTAACCTCTTCTGAACTCTCCCGACGTCAACAAAACCTCTTCTAATCCCTTATATATCAAGCCTTCCTTGTATTCTGAGGTCAACCAACTTCAACCTACATCAAGTTGTTTATGGGGGTGCATTAGGGGGTGCTATTTTTTCTTAAAATATTAACACCCCCATAATGGTAAAAATATGATGTATAACAATGGCTTTCAACGACACCTTTGTTATACAAGGGGTATATGGGGGTATCAGGTTAGGTACTGGCGGAAATCCCCTTCATCAAAAGCCGGAGAATGTCATGGCGCTAACCGATGTTAAAGTGAAAACTGCAAAACCAAAAGAAAAGCCCTATAAGCTGGCAGATGGCGGTGGTATGTACCTGCTAATTAACGCCAATGGCTCGAAATACTGGCGTATGAAGTACCGCTTCGCTGGTAAAGAAAAAATGCTGTCCATTGGCGTATACCCCGATGTTTCACTGGCCGATGCACGCGAGAAACGCAGCGAAGCCAGAAAAATTCTTGCTGCAGGAGATGATCCGGGTGAGACAAAGAAAGAGAAAAAAATCGCTCAGCAAATGAGTCTGAAAAATACCTTCGAGGCAATTGCCCGTGAATGGCATCAGACAAAAGCCGATCGCTGGTCATTACGCTATCGTGATGAAATCATTGATACCTTTGAGAAAGATATTTTTCCCTATACAAGACAATGCCCTATCACCGGTATTAACCAAATGGGTTGGCTAGAGATTCTTCGTCATATCGAAAAGCGCGGCGCTTTAGAGAAAATGCGCAAAGTACGCCAGCGCTGTGGTGAGGTGTATCGTTATGCAATCATCACAGGTAGAGCGGATTACAACCCTTTAGCAGATCTTGCAACGGCCTTAGCAACACCTAAAAAGACACATTTTCCGTTCTTAACCGTTGAGGAACTCCCCTACTTTCTTAACGATCTAGCCGGTTATACCGGTAGCGTTATCACT
>NZ_LXEU01000004.1 GCF_001654985.1 Kluyvera georgiana ATCC 51603 | reverse complement strand
TTAATCATTTAGGATACTTTTTAACCAATAGTGGCGCTTATTCTGGCGAAAACAAACTTTTATTGCAATAAAACAGCATGAATTATTCACCATTCAAATAATTAATCCATGCTTAAGTTGTAGCAATAAGCTGTCGCTTGTTTATTACGTGTGTTCTTTTTTGGATTATCACGTTATGAAGATAGACAGTAGTAATTACACGCTCTCGGTACTTTCTTCTTATTCTTCAACGGAAAACACCGAACGCAAGCCGCTTGGTATCCTGCGCCACAGCGGCCAGTACTCCCCACAAGCGGGCAACCGGAAGATTTCCGACCCCACGCTTTCCACCGTCGTCAGCCTACGTAGAGGCGATGTTATGCCCTATTACCAGGGTAAATCGGTAGCATGGGCATTAATTGAATATGATTTCACAGAACTGACGGAGAACTAATATTTAACTAACGTTTCACTTATTAAATATTTTAGATTTATTTCTGTAACCCGATGTTCTTTACGCGGTGAAAATAAGCAATTCACCGCGTCTCGATCGTATTAACTAATATCCGCAACCGAGGACCGCGCCACCAGACGCCCGGTGAATGCCCGCCCTTCTGGCACAAACAGGGAATGGCCGTCAATTAATGCGCGAATACGCTGCACGCAATGTTCGAGCAGTTGTTCAACGGGATAAGCAATGCAGGTCAGCGGCGGATAGACCAGCGATGCCAGCGGAGAGTCTTCCAGGCTAACCAGCGACACTTCCTGCGGGATCGCAATATTGAATTCACGCAGCAGGCGCATCGCCTCAGCGGCGTAACAATCACGTTTGGCGATGATCGCCGTGTATTTCGTGAAGCTGTTGATCAAGGTCAGCAGCGCCTGTTCAATATTGTTGTCGGCCATCACCAAAAGCTGACGATTAAACGGCAGAGAGTAGTTTTGCAGGACGCTGCGATAGCCATCAAGCATCTGCTTGCTGGCGACGTCGTGTTCGTTGTCCATCAGCAGCGCGATATTACGGTGGCCTTTGCCCAGCACGTAGCGACATGCGCTTTCGGTGGCAAAGGCGTAGTTATAGCCCTGGCTGGCGCTGCCTTTTGCGGAGAACTCATCGAATGCGATGACATTGCTAGCCACGTCACCGCTGTTACGGCCCAACGTTACCACGGCAACACACTGATGCTGCAGGCTTTCAACCGCAGCCTGCTGTTCGGCAGCGTCATTAACATACTGAATCATTAGCGATTTATTCAGCGATTTAATCGCCTGCGACAGCTGCGGCAATAGCGTCGCGCTAAACTCCGCTTCATGCGCGGGCAGCACCATACCAACGTAGCTGGAAGTGTTGCTCGCCAGATTCTGCGCCGCAAAACTTGGGCGGTAGTTTAGCTCTTCTACCGCGCGTAATACGGCCTCACGGCTCTCTTCACGAACGCCACGCGTCCCCGTCAACACGCGCGAAACGGTGGCACGGGAAACGTTGGCTAACTTTGAAACATCATCAATAGTAGGCATGGTGTCGTCTGTATTACGGTTTTCTCCCTATAGTAACATAAATACGTACAGGTATTCGCCAACTCCCCGCCGCCCAGGCACCGGGGAGTATGGGGTTTAGTGGCGAGTGCGATAAAGCTCAATCAACTCCCCCACCAGCTCTTTCGCAAGGATTGAGGTCATTAAATGATCCTGGGCGTGCACCATCACCAGCGTCATTTTGGTTTTCCCCTCGCCTTCATCGGCTTCAATCAGCTGAGTCTGCACCCGATGCGCTTCACGCGCATAATGCTGCGCCTGCTCCATCTTCTCATCGGCGTCGGCAAAATCGCCGGTTTTGGCGCTGTTCAACGCTTCATAGCACAGGCTACGTGACTGACCGGCGTTGATAATAATCCCCATGACTTGTTCTTCTAAATCCATAACATCCTCTCAATACAACACATTACGCGGTCTCAGATTGCCCAACGCGGCTTTCGGCCCCGGCGTCGCCGGTTTCCTGCGATAGCAATTGTTTCTCGTACGCCTTCAGGAACGGGTAGTACATGACGGCGGCAGTCACCATACAGATCAGGCACATAACGATCGGGCTGAATGACCAGTTTGCCGCCCACGATGCGCCGATAGGCGCTGGCGTGGTCCACGGCGTCATCGACACCACGCGGGAAACCAGGCCGAAGTCGAGGGCAAAGTAAGCCAGCGTGGCATTGACCATCGGTATCAGCACAAACGGAATAAAGAACAGCGGGTTCATAATGATTGGCGCACCGAACAGGATCGGTTCGTTGATATTAAACAGCCCCGGCACCACCCCCATACGACCAATCGTTCGCAGGTGTACCGCCTTGCTGCGCATCAGCAAAATCGCCAGCGGAAGCGTGGAACCTACCCCGCCAATCAACAAATAGTGGTCCCAGAATCCCTGAACGTAGATGTGGGGAATCGCAGTGCCGGCAGCCATCGCGGCCTGGTTAACCGACAGGTTTGCCATCCAGAACGGGTTCATAATGCCGGTCACAATCAGCGCGCCGTGAATCCCGGCAAACCACAAAATCTGGCACACCATGACTGACAGCAAAATAGCGGGCAGCGTGTCGGAGGCCGCCACCAGCGGTTTAACCAGCGACATGATCGCTTCCGGAATAATCATCCCCAGCTGCGCTTCAATAAACAGGTTCAGCGGATGCAGCGTCAGCGCTACCGCCAGAACGGGAATCAGGATCTCAAAAGAGCGCGCCACGCCGGTGGGTACTTCCGGTGGCAGACGAATGGTGATGTTGTGACGGCGCAGGAAGGCGTACAGCTCGGTGGTGTAAATCGCCACCAGCAGCGCGGTAAAAATACCCTGACCGGAGAAGTAAGCGACAGAAATCTGCCCATCCTTCAGCGGCGCGGCCACCAACAGAAAGCCCATCAGCGACAGCATGCCAGACGTTAGCGGGTCCAGTTCATGATGACGCGCCAGGCTTGCCGCCACCCCGACGGAGATAAACAACGTCATGATGCCCATGCTGAAATTAAACGGCAGCATCAGGCTCTCACGGTGATCCAGCGAAAATTGCAGCCAGGCGCGAGCAAAACCCCAACTGGTATCCGGCGAAAACGGCGGGAAGATAAACACCAGCATGAAGGAGCCGACGATCATAAATGGCAGCGCGAGAATAAAACCGTCGCGAATAGAAGTAACGTATTTTTGCTGGCCAATTGCTCCAGCCATTGGCGTGATTTTCTGTTCTATCACGCTGATTAATTTAGCGTACAGAGAGCTCATGCTTTATCCCTTAGTTATTGTTATCAATTAAGGACAGGGCAAAATCTAACACCGCGCCGCCTTTTTGCATGCCGTAATCCATCATATTGATCGGCTCCACCTTGATGCCGTAAGGGTTGGCTTTCTGCTGCAAATCTTTCTGCATGTATTTGACCTGCGGCCCCAACAGCACCACCTGATAGTGGCCCACCTGCTGTTCAAATTCGGCGACGCCAAACGCTTTGATATCGACCTCCAGGCCGCGTTTTTGCGCCTCTTCCACCATCTTTTTCACCAGCAGACTGGTGGACATCCCAGCGGAACAACAAAGCATAATTTTCTTCATGGAACACTCCTGACTGAGTAGTAACGATGAGCGGACTATAATCAGGAGGAAACAAAACGGAAAGCGCTTTCCGTATGTGAATCCGTTAAATGTGAGCACGATCACCGGTTGCAGGCTTTCACTTTGTTGGGATGTAGGCGATGATCCAGGCTCCTCCGTCCGATATAAGGTTCGCCATGAACATTCAGTTTATGAATGTTGCTGTGACGCTGATTGAGCAGCGCGTTACGCCTTTCGCTAATCTTCTGACCCGCAGCCAGCACATCACCGCCATGCGCGATAGTTTTGCGTTGGCCATGCCGTTCGTCATCGTTGGCAGCCTGATGGTGCCGTTCATTTTTCCGCCATTTACCATCAACGGCGCGTGGTATCAGGCAATTCGCCCTATGCTGCTACCGACCTTTGAGCTGACGATCGGCCTCATCGCACTGATCATCGCCTTCGGCGCCAGCGCCAGTTTAGGTAAGCAGTATCAGCTACCCGAACGTCTTTCCGGGCTGACGGGGTGCCTGGCCTTTCTGGTGTTCATTGGCTTCAAGGAAAACGGAGGAAGCAATCTTTTCCTTGGCGGAATGGGGATATTTAGTGCTTTGGTTTCAAGTTTTTATTCCGTTGAAATCATCCGAATTTTTTACCGAAAAGGCTGGTGCATTCGTCTACCCGACGAAGTACCGATCATGACCCGTAACGGCTTTCAGCTGCTGGCACCGCTGCTGGTGATTATGCTTTCGATTACGGTCGTCAATGCCGGATTGAAGCTACATACCGGGATGATCCTGCCGGAATTAATCAGCGAAGCGCTGCGGCCGCTTATCATTGCTTCCGATACGCTAACGGCCTTACTGATATCCCTGCTTATCTGCAATTTGCTTTGGTTTATTGGCATTCATGGCGCGCTGATTATTACCGGCATCATGAATCCATTCTGGATGACCTATCTCTTTGAAAACCAGCAGGCATTAGCAAACAGCATCACGCCGCTGCCCCATATTTACCTGCAAGGATTCTGGGATTTCTACCTGCTGATCGGAGGGATTGGTTCTACGCTCCCGTTGGTTTTTATGGCGCTGCGTAGCCGGTCCCGGCAGCTAAAAAGTGTGGGCAAAATTGGCCTGATCCCCTCACTCTTTAACATCAACGAACCGATACTTTTTGGTTTCCCAATTATACTTAACCCATTATTCTTAATACCTTTTATTGGCGTCCCCATGATTAACGCCTGCATTGCATGGTATCTCACACACCTCGGCGTGCTTGACCGCGCCGTGGCGATGCTCCCCTGGTCTATGCCTGCGCCACTGGGTGCTGCATGGACGGCAAACGGAAGCTGGAAAAACATGTTCATGTGCCTGTTCGCCTTCTTCAATGCCTGGATGATCTATCGCCCATTCTTCAAAGTCTACGAGCGGCAATTAGCGGAATCTGAAGCCCGCTAATCGATTCCCTTCACAGTTTTTTTCTTGCCAGCGCCATACCGGCGCTGGTTTTTTTATCTCCTTCGAATAAAAAGTCGGTCTACATCACGCTTTCAAGTGAACAATCTCTGGATCTGTGATTTGATCCGGCAATTATGGAAAGCGCTTTCCGTTATGGATGTACATTTCCATTTTTGATCCGTAAATTTCCCATCGCATTAACAAAAGCGCTATTGCGTACAAAAAATAAAAGGGAAAAGTGAAAGATGAAACAACTTAACCGATTGATACCTCTGGCTATACTTATCAGCGCTGCCACAAGCGGCCTGGCCCACGCCGAAAAATATGACTTCCAGCTCCATGGCTACATGCGCTCAGGGATCCTGGCGAACTCGGACGGCAACCGCGTAGATTCCGTCGGGTTGATGCCAGACGGTAAATGGCGCCTGGGCAACGAAGAAGACACCAAAATCGAGCTTATTCCTACCGTCACACTGAAATCCGATTCCGGCGCCGTGGCGAAAGTTCAGGCCAACATCACCCACCAGAGCAAATGTACCTCGGACTGGAACTGTCAAGATGATGACGGGCACGACGTACAGTTCCGCGAGGCCTACGCCGAACTCACCAATCTCGACTTTGCCCCAGAGATGACCTTCTGGGGCGGTAAGCGTTACAGCAGTTCCAACACCTCCAGCCACCAGTTTGACTGGGAGTACATTCAGTACAACGGCACCGGCGGCGGCTTCGATAACATGGATCTGGGCTTCGCCCGCTTCGACGCCGGGGTTTACGCCTTCTCCCCCACAGATGAAACCAAAGCCTATCCGGTCGACAAAGGCGATCAGGGCTACCCGGATGACTACTCGCTTAACCTGTGGTTGAAAAAGATCGCCGGTACCGGGCTGGATCTGGAGCTGATCGGCCACCGCATGAATCGCAACGAAAACCACCCTACCTCCGCAGAGAAAGGCTACGGTGTGACCGGTGTATATAATTTTGACGGCTTTTGGGGCCTGACGGGCGGCTATTCCAAACTGGTCATGCAGTATGGGCGGGGCCTTGCGGCTGGCGATTCGCTGGGTAAAAACGGCTGGGGCTGGGCAAACCTTGAGGATACTCAGTCCTGGCGCATCGTTCTCGACAGCATGGCCTCAATGGGCGATATCGACATTTCCACCTTCGCCTACTTCCAGAAAGACAAAAACTACCGTTGGTGGAGCAGCGACGATAACGGCTGGGGCCGCACCAGCTGGGTCGCGGGTATCCGTCCTTATCACCAGATCACCAAAAACTTCGCCATGCAGTATGAGCTGGGCTACGAATACCTCGATGACGATAACTACAAAGGGGTTAACGGCAAAGGCAAAGGCGGGCTGACGAAAGTCACTATAGCGCCGACGCTGACCTTCGACTCTGGCTTCTGGAGCCGCCCGCAGCTGCGTTTCTTCGTGACTTACGCCAAATGGGATAAAGGCGTCTCTGATGCCCTCGACGGCAACTACAACTGGAGCACCAACACCATCGACGCCGGTGGCTACAGCCGCAGCGGCGACACCGATACGGTCAACTTTGGCGTACAGGCGGAAGTCTGGTTCTAAGGAGAGAAGCAATGAAACGAGTTGCAAAAAAATCCCTGTTCCTCGTCGTACTGGCAGCGCTGACCAGCGCTGGCGCGCTCGCGGCGGAACCGTCTCACTTCGATAACTTCATTACCCGCCAGGGCGCGCAGCTGATGGACGGTAACCAGGAATTTCGCTTCGCTGGGATCCACGCCCCTGAGCTGCATCGGATTGAAAACGATGCGCGCGGCATCTGTAAAGCCGACCCGCGCGGCTGGGGTCAATATTTCAAATGGCCCACCCCGGAAGAACAAGAAAACTGGATTAAAGCCATCGTGCAAACCGGAGCCAGGGCCCAGCGCGTCTACGTGCTTTCAGTGCAACAGGAGAACGACGAAGCCTGTGAACGAGAAACGCATATCCTGGCTCCCGCTACGCCAGGCGGCATGCCGCGCCTGAACGAAAAGGCGATGGTGGTTTACGACAACATGATTGCCGAGGCCGATAAACAGGGCCTGCGCCTGATTCTGCCGTTTATCGATCACTGGTGGTGGTGGGGTGGTCGCGAACAACTCGCGGCTTTTTACCATGAAAAACCTGAAGATTTTTACAACACGCGCAGTAAAACCTACCAGGCGTATCTCGATATCATTCGCCAGGTGATCACCCGCACGAATACGCTTACCGGACGTACCTACTCCGAGGAAAAAGCCATTATGGCCTGGGAGACCGGCAATGAACTGGAAGACACAAATGCGGAATTCCTGAAGCAGACGGCAGCGTGGATTAAGAAAATGGCTCCGCACCAACTGGTGGTTGACGGTACCTATAAAAAAATCAACGACTTCTCTGTGAACGATCCCAACGTGGATATCGTCAGCAACCATTACTACACCAACGCCGGAAACAATCACCCGGAACAGGTGAAAAAGGATCTGGAGGCCATCGGCGGTAAGAAAGTGTACCTGGTGGGTGAGTTCGGGTTGCTTGATAGCAACGCGTTGAACAACATCATGCAATCGATCGTTCATACCGACGTTAACGGCGCAAAAGCCGCAGGGGGGTTCATCTGGGGTTTTCGTGGACACCGTCACGACGGCGGTTTCTATTGGCATAAAGAGTACACCGGCCACTACAGCTACCATCTGCCGGGCTTCCCGGAAGGGGATGCCAATCAGGAAACGGAGATCGTCAACCTGGTGCGCAAAGCGGCCGCGCAGATCGCGGGGCAGGAAAAAATGGCCCCGCTCCCCGTACCGGATGCGCCGAAACTACGTGAAGCCACTTCGCCGTTCGCCATCAACTGGATGGGTGCCGCTGTTGGTCGCAGTTACGACGTTGAACGTGCGGAGTCGAAAGACGGCCCGTGGCAAGTCGTAGGACATAATATTTCCGACGGTGTTCAGGAATGGAATCCAGAAACGATGGATCTCTTCCGCGACGACTACACGTCGTTGACGTTGGGCAAAACTTACTTCTACCGCGTCATTGCTAAAAATGAAACCGGGCAATCGGCACCGTCTAACGTTATCAGCGTCACCCATACGCAGAAAAACAAGGCGCCGGTCATTACGCTTGAGGAAACTGCCACCGCCGCACAGCACAGCGGGCTTAGCCTCAATGCGCGCTGGCAGGACGACAATCTGCCGTCACGAAAAGTGAGCGAAAAGTGGACCAGCACGGGCAAAAAACAGGCGCATTTTTGCGATGCCAACAAGGCCTCCACCCGCGCCTGGTTCCCAACACCCGGTACCTACCAGCTGACCTTCACTGCCGACGATGGCCTACTGAAAAGCAGCAAAACGTTGACCGTCAACGTCACCGAAGCCACCGCGAAAGCACCTGCCGATTTCTGCCGCTTTGACAGTCAGTTGCTGGGTCTGGAGCAAAGCCAGAAAACGGTGATCAAGAGCGCGGACAATGAATTGGCAACCGGCGAAGATGGTTTCCTGGGACCGTTTGCCAATGATGGCGATAAAGCGAGCTGGAAGATTGCGGCACCGTGGGACGGCAACTACCTACTTCACCTCGATTTCAATGCTAAATGGGGTGGAAAGAAGAACTCGGTGCAGATTAACGGCGATAAACCTATCCAGATTGAATTTCCGCAAACTGACGAGCACGGCCAGCGGATGACGATTCCGGTCTATCTCAAGCAGGGTGAAAACACCATCAGCGTGGGGAAATACGCCGGTGACTGGGGCTATATCTTTATCAAGTCCATTCAGGTGAATGCAGAGTAGTGCTTTGCTGCGCCGCTAACGGCGCAGTTTTTTGTTTTTATTCAGGAGATTAAATGACCACGTACGCGTTTCCAAACCATTTCCTCTGGGGCGCCGCCGCCTCTGGCCCGCAAACCGAAGGCGCAGAGGGTAAACCTCACCGTTCCATCTGGGACAGCTGGCACGCCGCGCAGCCGGAGCGCTTTTACCGGGGAATCGGCCCTGAGACGGTCTGCAATACGCTGCACCGTTACAAAGAAGATGTCGCCCTGATGAAACACATCGGTTTCAACTCATTCCGCACCTCCATTCAGTGGTCGCGGCTGATTGACGATCTGGAAACCGGCGAGCCGAACGCCGAGGCCGTCCGCTTCTACAACGACTATTTCGACGAAATGATCGCTAACGGCATCGAACCGATGGTTAACCTCTACCATTTTGATATGCCGGAAGAGTTGCAAAACCGCTACGGCGGCTTCGAGTCAAAACACGTGACCGATCTGTTCGCCCGTTTTGCCGCCACGGCGTTTCGCCTGTTCGGCCATAAAATCAAATACTGGATAACCTTCAACGAGCCGATTGTGCCGGTGGAAGGCGGCTATCTGTATGACTTCCACTATCCGTGCAAAAAAGACGGCAAGCTGGCGGCGCAGGTGGCGTTTAACATTATGCTGGCGCACGCCAAAGCGGTGCAGTGCTATCGTGAGCAGGCGCTGACGGGCGAGATTGGCGTGGTGCTCAACCTGACGCCGTCCTATACCCGCAACGACTCGGCGGAAGATAAAAAAGCGGCGTGGTACGCCGACCTGCTGTTTAACCGCAGCTTCCTCGACCCGCTGGTGAAGCACCAGTTCCCGAAAGAGCTGTGCGAGCTGCTGGCGCTGCATCAGTGTCTGCCGGAGACCACCAAAGAAGAGGTCTCGTTGATTACCGGCTCGCATATAGACTTCCTCGGCGTGAACTACTACGTGCCGCGCCGCGTGCAGGCGCGCGAAACGCCGTACACCCTCGACTACTTCACACCGGAGTTCTACTTCGAAAACTACGTTGACCCGAACGGCCGCTTTAACCCGTATCGCGACAACAACGAAATTCATCCGCAGGCGATCTACGACATTGCCACCAATATTCGCGATAATTACGGCAATATTAAGTGGTATCTCGCCGAAATTGGCATCGCGATGGATCTGCAATCCGAAGGCCCGGTACAGGCGGATGGTGTGATTGACGATGGTTTCCGTATTGGTCTGATGGAAGAGCATTTGGTGCAGCTACACCGCGCCATCGCCGACGGGGCAAACTGTTTCGGCGTACATCAGTGGACGTTTATCGACAACTGGTCGTGGCTCAACTCGTTTAAACGCCGCTACGGGTTCTACCGCCTCGACCTTGAAACCGGCAAACGGCAGATTAAGCGCAACGGGCTGTGGTTTAAAGCGCTGGCGCAGAGTAATCAGTTTACCCTCGAATAACGCCGTTTTACCCGGTAGGCCGGATAAGGCGTTTACGCCGCCATCCGGCAATGTGCCGCATCGTGCCCGATGGCGCTACGCTTGTCGGGCCTACGCTTATACCGGGCCAATCCCCTGCAACAGCACCGCCAGCGCGTTGCCGACGATCAGCTCCGGCGTCAGCATCGCCAGCCGCTCGTCTTTACGCATCCGGGAAAAGGGCACCAGCACCAGGCTTAACAGGGTGGTAAACAACAGCTCCGCCGAAAGATGCGGGTTGACCTTCCCTTCCTCCTGCCAGCGTTTCACCATCGCTAACGTCGCCTGATACTTCTCATCGCCAAAACGCGCGTGAAGATGCTGGCGCAATACCGGCATCTCGCCGATCACTTCCTGCATCCACAGCGGGGCGAACCACTCGTACTGCGCAGCAAGTGTCGCCAGTTTCTTGACCATTTCTGTCAGCGCTTGCACCGGTTCGTCAGGATAATCGCCAAACACACCGCCAATTTCGGCGCGCAGCGGTAAAAATCGCTCTTCGATCATCACATCCAGCAGTTGCTCTCGTGAATTAAAGTAGTAGTGCAGCATCGCTGGCGTGACCCCCGCTTCGCGGGCAATCGCATTCAGTGATGTGCGCGCAACGCCTTGCTGGGAAAACAGCTGCAAAGCAATATCTATCAGCTGTTCACGCTTGTCGGCATCGGGTTTGCTGCCGCGCGGACGACCCGGTCTACGCGGTTTAAGGTTATCTTTTTGTGCTGGCATAGAAACGGGATCCCTTGACCTCTTAACGATCTTCAATAAATATTAATTATGCATTTAATTAATTTCAAGTGAGGACATGATGGCGTCCGATATGACGACAAACGCGCAGCCGCAGCAGGCTGGCGTGACCTCAATTCGTCTGCTGTTCAGCGCGCTGCTGCTGGTGATGCTGCTCTCCGCACTCGACCAGACCATCGTCTCAACCGCGCTACCGACCATTGTCGGCGAGCTGGGCGGGCTCGACAAGCTCTCGTGGGTCGTGACGGCCTATATCCTCACCTCCACCATCGTGGTGCCGTTGTACGGCAAATTCGGCGATCTGTTTGGCCGCAAACGGGTACTGCAAATCTCGATTCTGCTGTTCCTCGCCGGCTCAGCGCTGTGCGGTCTGGCGCAGAATATGACCCAACTGGTGCTGATGCGGGCGCTGCAAGGGCTTGGCGGCGGCGGGCTGATGGTGATCAGCATGGCGGCGGTGGCCGATGTGATTCCTCCCGCCGAACGTGGCCGCTACCAGGGGTTATTCGGCGGCGTATTTGGTCTGGCGACGGTGATTGGCCCGTTGATTGGCGGCTTTATCGTCCAGCACGCTTCCTGGCGCTGGATTTTCTACATCAACCTGCCGTTGGGGCTCTTTGCGCTGTTTGTCATCGGCGCGGTATTCCACGCCAGCAACAAACGCAGCCAGCATCAGATTGACTGGCTGGGGGCGATTTACCTGACCCTGGCGCTGGTGTGTATTATTTTGTTCACCACCGAAGGCGGTACGGTGCGCGAGTGGAGCGACCCACAGCTGTGGTGCATTCTGGCCTTTGGCCTGGTGGGTATCGCCGGGTTCATCTATGAAGAGCGGCTGGCGTTTGAGCCGATTATTCCGCTTTCGTTGTTCCGCAACCGCAGCTTCCTGCTGTGCAGCCTGATCGGGTTTATCATCGGTATGTCGCTGTTCGGCTCAGTGACCTTTCTGCCTCTATATCTACAGGTGGTGAAAAACGCCACGCCGACGGAGGCCGGGCTACAGCTGATTCCCCTGATGGGCGGGCTGCTGCTGACTTCGATCATCAGCGGACGCGCCATTAGCCGCACCGGGAAATACCGCATCTACCCGATTGTCGGGACGCTGATGGGCTGCATCGGGATGGTGCTTTTGACGCGCATTACCATTACCTCGCCAACCTGGCAGCTGTATCTGTTTACCGGCGTGCTGGGGATGGCGTTGGGGCTGGTAATGCAGGTACTGGTGCTGGCGGTGCAGAACACCGTGGCGGCGAACCTTTATGGCGTGGCGACCTCCGGGGTGACGCTGTTCCGCTCCATTGGCGGCTCCATCGGCGTGGCGCTGTTTGGCGCGGTGTTTACCTCGGTGTTGCAATCACGGCTAACCAGCCTGTTACCGGAAGGGGCGACGATTCCGCAGGGGATGAACCCGGTGGCGATTCATAAGCTTCCCGAGGCCATTCGCAGCGATTATCTCACCGCCTTTGGCTCGGCAATTCACGCGGCGTTCATTATGGCGGCCTGCATTATGGTGGTGGCGTTTGTGCTGTCGTGGCTGCTGAAAGAAGCGCCGCTGAAAACGCGGCACGCGTAGAACAGTGCCGGATGGCGCTGCGCTTATCCGGCCTACAGATCGGAGTAGGCCGGATAAGGCGTAGCCGCCATCCGGCAGCCCTTACAGCGCCTTCGTCAGATAGTGACGCGCCATCCCCGCCAGCGGGAAATCCTCCAGCGTCTTCACCAGCTGGTAGCCCTGCTTCTGATAAAACGGCAGCGCCTGGAAGCTGATGGTGTCGACCAACGCATGCAAACAGCCTTTCTCCCGAGCAAGCGCCTCAGCACGTCTGATAAGCTCACTGCCCACCCCGTCACCGCGCGTCGTTTCACACACCCACAGATAGTCGATGCTGAGCCAATCGCCTTTGCGCTGGCCAATCAGACCGCCGCGCATCACATCCTGCTCGTCGCGCAGATAAACGCAAATATCGCCCCACCCAGAGGCATCAATAAACTGGCGGTTGTACGCCCGCAGCCCGGTGAGCAATTCCTCTTTGTCTTCCTGCGTAATAACTTCTTTAATAACAAATGGCATATTTATTCCTTATTTTTATTGGCCGACCTGATTAATTTCACAAAAAACGCTTTTTTTCTCCATTCTTTTTTGCACAACGTAAAAAAGAAAAAATCCGTATTAGAAAATGCTTTTCATCAGACGCTCACTACGTATAATGAGCGAAAAATGAGAACGATCATTCTCACTATAAATTCTTACGGAAACATGCATGACCAGCAAGCTGGAAGCCCGGCAAAAAGCCCGCCAGGACGAGATCATCGCCGCTGCCCGCCGCTGCTTTCGCAACAGCGGTTTTCACGCTGCCAGCATGTCGCAAATTGCCGCCGAAGCGAAGCTGAGCGTTGGCCAAATCTACCGTTATTTCAACAATAAAGACGCGATTATTGAAGAGATGATCCACCGGATTATCGACTATCGGATCGCCGAGATGGCGGGAAAAACCCAAACCCATCTGATGCCACACATGCTGGCGTGGCGTATGTCGTTAAACGAAGATGACGATGCGTTAATGCTGGAAATGGCCGCTGAAGCGACCCGTAATCCGCAGGTGGCCGCCTGGCTGAAAGAGGCCGATGCGCGCATGTTCAATACCGCCTGCGAGCACCTGCGTCATACCTACCCGCACCTCAGCGAAACCCGTATTCGCTGCTGCGTCGAGGTGATGGCGGTGATGGTGGAAGGGACGATTTACCGTCGACAAATTCCCCAGCAGGCCGCCGCAGAGGACATGGAAATAACGTACCAGAATATTATTAAGATGCTCGTCTCCGTTTAGCCATTCTCTTTCTAAACGTCAGGATCTTTATTTCATCGTCGCCGTAACCCGGCGGCGTAGGCTTTTTTAGCCACGATGACACTCTTATTTACCGAACGGGGTTAACGCTAACCCCTCCCGAATATCGCAAAAGGAGCTTTCATGCCGCGTGTTTCCCTGTCATGGGTCGTGGTGCTGGGCCTGCTTTCCGCCATTGGCCCACTCTGTACCGATTTTTATCTCCCGGCGCTGCCGGAAATCACCGAGCAACTCAGCGCGACCGGCACGCAAACCCAGCTATCTCTCACCGCTGCGCTGATCGGTCTTGGCCTCGGCCAGATGTTCTTCGGCCCGCTCAGCGACCGTATCGGTCGCCGCAAACCGCTGGCACTGTCGCTGCTGCTGTTTATCTTCTCTTCCGCGATGTGCGCCGTCACTCAGGATATTCACCTGTTGATCGGCTGGCGTTTCCTGCAGGGTTTCGCCGGGGCAGGCGGCTCGGTGCTGTCGCGCTCGATCGCCCGCGACCGTTATCAGGGAACCCTGCTCACCCAGTTTTTTGCCCTGCTGATGACCGTCAACGGCATCGCCCCGGTGCTCTCCCCGGTACTCGGCGGCTACATCATTACCGCCTTCGACTGGCGTATTCTGTTCTGGACGATGGCCGGAATTGGCGTCGTGCTGCTGGTGTTAAGCCTGACGGTGCTGCATGAAACGCTGCCGGCCCAAAGCGCCAGCACCGCGCAGCAGCCAAAGGGTACGCCGGTACTGAAGAACCGCCGCTTTATGCGTTACTGCCTGATTCAGGCCTTTATGATGGCCGGGCTGTTCTCCTACATCGGCTCCTCGTCGTTCGTCATTCAGAGCGAGTACGGCATGAGCGCCATGCAGTTCAGCCTGCTGTTTGGCCTGAACGGTATCGGGCTGATCATCGCCGCGCTCATTTCCTCGAAACTGGCACGCCGCGTGGCCGCTGAAACGCTACTCCGCCGCGGCCTGCTGCTGGCGGTGCTGTGCGCGGCGGTGACGCTGCTGTTGGCCTGGTCCCAGCAGCCGATTCTGGCGTTGGTCGGTCTGTTCTTTACGGTATCGTTTATGAGCGGGATCAGTACCGTTTCCGGCGCCGAAGCGATGAGCGCCGTCAGCAGCGCGCAGTCGGGCACCGCGTCGGCGTTAATGGGCACGCTAATGTTCGTCTGCGGCGGCATCGCCGCTCCGTTGTCCGGGTTAGGTGGCGAATCCATGCTGAAAATGAGCCTCGCGATGACCATTTCCTATGCTATTGCCCTGTTTTTCGGTCTGCTTAAGCCGCGCACCGTGCGCTAAAAACCCCTGCGGTAATAAAATATTCCATCTTCATTACCGCACTCCTCCGCGCCACAGCTATAAATACCGCATTACCTCACGCGTCTAATCGTGATAACCTTCACATGAATGGAATAATTAATTCCTTATACTGCTCGCCACTGTGAATGATGAGGTTTCCTATGAATATCGACCTGAGCAAATTGCTGACTGAACGGCGCAACGCGAACAGCGCCAACATTGACACCCTCTCCACCGAAGAGATGCTGACGGTCATTAACAATGAAGATCAGCAGGTTGCTCACGCCATCACGCCGTATATTCCGCAAATTGCACAGCTGGTTGACAGCGTCGCCAACGCGTTCCGTCACGGCGGCCGCCTGATTTACATCGGCGCGGGCACCTCCGGGCGCCTGGGGATTCTCGACGCCAGCGAATGCCCACCCACTTTCGGCACCCGCCCGGAACAAGTTGTCGGCCTGATCGCAGGCGGTCATACCGCCATTCTGAAGGCGGTTGAAAACGTCGAAGACAATGCCGCGCAGGGCGCAGAAGATTTACAGGCGCTGGGCTTTAACCAACATGACGTTCTGGTCGGCATTGCCGCCAGCGGCCGTACGCCTTACGTGCTGGGCGCAATGGCCTACGCCCACCAGCAAAACGCGCTGGTCGCGATCGTCAGCTGCAATCCGCACGGCGAAATGGCGCACCGCGCCGACATCGCCATTACACCGGTTGTCGGCCCGGAAGTGGTGACCGGCTCTACCCGCCTGAAGGCCGGAACCGCACAGAAGCTGGTGCTGAACATGATCACCACCGGGGCGATGATCCGCAGCGGCAAGGTCTACAGCAACCTGATGGTCGACGTTGAGGCCACCAACGCCAAGCTGATCGAACGCCAGATTTCCATCGTGATGGAAACCACCGAGTGCGATCGACCAACCGCGCAGGCGGCGCTGGATGCCTGTGGCCGCCACTGCAAAACCGCCATCGTGATGGTGCTGGCGAACCTGAGCGCAGAAGCAGCCAAACAGCTGCTGGCAGACAACGGCGGCTTTATCCGCAAGGCGCTGCAACACTAATCCATCACACTGGGGATTTCGTAGAATGGCAAAAATAAATAAAGAGATGATAGCCCGCATTCTTACCCTGGTTGGCGGAGCGCCAAACGTGGTGCAGGCGGGGAACTGTATGACTCGCCTGCGCTTAACGCTGCGCGATGAAGCGCGCGCCGACGTCGCCGCCATTCGCCAGGTGGAAGGCGTAATGGGCGTGGTGGTCAGCAACGAACAATTCCAGATTATCCTGGGGCCAGGCAAGGCGCAGACCGCTTCGGAGATCATGAACCTGCTGCTGGAAGAAGCGCCGCTGACGCAGGCAGATGAGGCTCAATCCAGCGCTTCGCTGGCCGATATCGCCAGCGCCAAAAAGCAGGAGCTAAAGGGGAAACAAACCAGTAGCGTGCAGAAATTCCTCGCGAAGTTCGCCACCATTTTTACGCCACTGATCCCCGGTTTTATCGCCGTTGGCCTGCTGCTGGGTTTCGCTACGCTCGCCGAACAGCTGTTCGTGCTGGAGAATGCCCATCCGAACGCCATGCTGGTTGATGTCATCAGCTACATGAAGGTGTTCAGTAAGGGCATGTTCACCTTCCTGAGTATTCTCATCGGCTATAACGCGCAGAAAGCGTTCGGCGGCTCCGGCGTTAACGGGGCGATTATCGCCGCGCTATTTATCCTCGGCTATGACCCGAAAGCGGCGGTCGGTTTCTATTCCGGCATCTCCGACTTCTTCGGCCACACCATTGACCCCCGTGGCAACATCATCGGCGTGCTGATTGCCTCAATCATCGGCGCGTGGGTGGAAAAACAGGTACGTCGCGTTATGCCGGCCAACCTCGACATGATCCTCACGTCAGCCGTCACGCTGCTGATTATGGGGGCGGTGACTTTCGTGGTGATTATGCCTATCGGCGGTTACCTGTTTACCGGCATGTCGTGGCTATTCCTGCACCTTAACGGTAACCCGTTTGGTTCGGCGGTACTGGCGGGGCTGTTCCTGCTGGCGGTGATGTTTGGTGTGCACCAGGGTTTTGTACCGGTGTACTTCGCGCTGATGGAAGCCCAGGGCTTCAACTCACTGTTCACCATTCTGGCCATGGCCGGCGCGGGTCAGGTCGGTGCAGCACTGGCGCTTTACTATCGCGCGAAGCAGGGCTCGCTGCTGCGCACGCAGATTAAAGGGGCCATCATCCCCGGCCTGCTCGGCGTCGGCGAACCGCTGATCTACGGCGTCACCCTGCCGCGCATGAAGCCGTTTGTCACCGCCTGTCTCGGCGGCGCCTGCGGCGGCTTCTTTATCGGTCTGGTGGCCTGGATGGGGCTACCGGTCGGTCTGAACACGGTCTTCGGCCCGTCTGGCCTGGTCGCGCTGCCGCTGATGACCTCGGGCAGCGGCATCTACGCGGGGATGGCGGTCTATGCGGCAGGGCTTGCCGTCGCCTACTTCGGCGGTTTCCTGTTAACCTGGTTTTTTGGCAGCAAAAACGTCGATCTCAGCTAACCCATTTGCCCCCGGCGCACCGCTGGGGGCACGCTTCCCGCCATGCTATGATGCCCGTCAGAACAAAATAATATGACAGGGTTGAGGAAAATGGGTGCCACCAGAAAAGGGATGCTTAACGTTTTAATTGCCGCAATATTGTGGGGAAGTTCCGGCGTTTGCGCGCAGTACATCATGGAACACAGTCAGATGGGCTCACCCTTTCTGACCATGATTCGCCTGCTTTCCGGCGGTTTTATTCTGCTGACGTTCTCTTTCCTGCACGGCGACGGCATCTTCCGTATCCTGAAAAACCGCAAAGACGCGATAAGTCTGCTGATTTTCTCGCTGGTCGGTGCGATGACCGTTCAGCTCACTTTCCTGATGGCGATTGAAAAATCCAACGCCGCCACCGCCACAGTTTTACAGTTCCTGTCACCCACGATTATCGTGGCGTGGTTTGCCATCATGCGTAAAGCGCGGCCAGGCCGCTTCGTCTTTGCCGCTATCGCCACCTCGCTTATTGGTACTTTCTTGCTGGTCACCCACGGCGACCCAACGTCGCTCTCGATCTCCGGCGCGGCGCTGTTCTGGGGGATCGCCTCGGCCTTCGCCGCCGCGTTCTACACCACCTGGCCATCAACGTTGATTGCCCGTTACGGCACGCTGCCGATCGTCGGCTGGAGCATGCTCCTTGGCGGCGCAATGCTGCTGCCGTTCTACGCCGGGCAGGGCACCCACATCGTGATTACCGGTAACCTACTGCTGGCCTTTTTCTATCTGGTGGTGATTGGCACCTCCCTGACTTTCAGCCTGTACCTGAAGGGCGCGCAGATGATTGGCGGGCCAAAAGCCAGCATCCTCAGCTGCGCCGAACCGCTGAGCAGCGCGTTTTTGTCACTGCTGCTGCTCGGGATCAGCTTCACCCTGCCGGACTGGTTAGGCACGCTACTGATTTTATCCTCGGTGATACTGATTTCGCTGGACTCACGCCGTCGGGTAAAAACGGTATAGCGGGATTCCAGCTATAGTTAATTCACCGTATGAACATAAGGATATCCGTCATGAAAAAGATCTGTCTCGCTGCCTGCCTGATGCTGCCAGCCATCGCGTTTTCCGCACCGCTCGAAGGTCTGAAGTTCGAACAGCAAAAACAGCAGGTGGTGAAAGACGTGAAGCAGAACTGCCCGGCAAACAGCGGGCTGAGCGATACCCAGTTTGCCAATCGCGTGCTGGAGTCGGCTGAGAATAAAACCGCGGTGCAGAGCGCCACGCGAGCGTTGGATAAGAACGATCGCGCGGCCTATGAGAAGGCGATAAAAACGATTCAGTGCCCCACCCAGAAATAGCAATACGCAATCGTAAGCCGGATAAGGCGGAGCAGCCATCCGGCAACGTGTGCACCATGCCTGATGGCTGCTACGCTTGTCAGGCCACCTCCCACAGCTCCCGTCTCTTGCACCACTTGTTCAATTGATGCTCATTTCATCCTCAAACGACAATTTTCTGTGACCCAGGACGAAATAATTAGTCTCATAAGCATAAGAAATTGATGGGTATCACACTTCTAGCTTTTATGAATAGAAACCGGTTTCAGTTTCATATCAAATCACAATCGCAATAACTTTTTACATTTCGAGGATAGGCATCAATGTACAAGATTATGCTCCGCCGCTGAATTCCACAGCGTGCGTAAAAGATTTTAAAATGAACTTTCGTTATCACTCTTGATTGAGCGATCAATTATTTTTGATGCTAAATCTGGTGGTCACGCATGTTATTTACATGTTGGTCGATGAGACCATACATTAACCTTTGCTGCACGTTTAAAAGACGCTCAACAATGAAATAAAAGAATAAAAAAAATACCATCGACTGCACCATAAGTCGGAACCATTAGTGAAGTCAGGCAAATTTAACATTAAGCATTGATATATTATTTCCGACCTCTTTTTATCATGACTTTAAATAGTTAGAGGATATTATTATGGTTAGGTTAGAGGACGCGGTAATGGAAATAATCATTAACGCGGGCCAGTCCAGATCGCTGTGCTTCGCAGCGCTGCACGCCGCGCGTCAGGGTGAAATGGAGGAAGCCAAAAATCTCCTGCGGGAAGCCGATGGCTATGCCCGCCAGGCGCACCATATGCAAACAAAGCTTATTGAGCAAGATGCAGGTGACGCGCGTCAGCCCATGACCTTAATTATGGTACACGCGCAGGATCATTTAATGAACTCCCTGCTGGCACGTGAACTATCGGAAGAGATAATTCATCTTTACCAACGTTAATATTTAGGCTTTCTGACTACGGAGATATTGATTACGCTAATTATTTAACTGTACCCCTACGATATTAAAAATAAAATCAGCTTGTTTTGGTGGCGTCTTTTATATTTACACCGAAACGGGATGGTTATTGTCTGAGAATAT
>NZ_LXEU01000003.1 GCF_001654985.1 Kluyvera georgiana ATCC 51603 | reverse complement strand
GGACAACAAGCGTACGGCGAAGGTGAACGGTACCGACGACCAGCAACTGGATTCACTGAACTTCGGCGGTATGTTCGAGGCGTGGTTCTAAGCGAGCGTGATAGCTCCTCTCGCCCAAAACGGGCGAGAGGGTACGATTGGCGTAGGCAGTGTTCTACGCCATCTCCTCACTGAATTCTCACCTTCGCTGTCACCAGCACCGCGGTCAGCAGCATCAGCGCGCCTGAAATCATTAACGGTGAGGTCAGCCCCAGACGATCCAGCGCCAGTCCGCCAATCGCCGCGCCACAGGTATTCGCTAGTTGAATGACGGCCACCTGAATCGAACCGGCTTTTTCCGCCTGATCGGCCAGTGAGCGGGTAATCCACGTCGACCAGCCTACAGGTACCAGTGCAAACGCCAGCCCCCAGATAATCGCGATACCTGCGGCCACCACTTTCTCGCCGCCCCACAACGTAAGCACTAGCGCGCTCACCGCCAGCACCAGCGGCGCACCGGCTAGCGCCAGTTTGACCGACCGTTTAAGGATAACGGAAGAGAACGACGTACCGATAAAGCTGGCGATACCGAAGCTCAGCAGCACCAACGTCAGGCCATCAACGTCAAAGCCCGCCAGATTCATATACACCGGGCGAATATAAGTGAAGAAGGCGAACTGCCCGGCGAAGGACATAAAGATGGCGATCATCCCGGCCATCACGCCGGGACGCTGCAGCAGGCTAAACATGTTTTGCTTCTGATGCGCAGGTTCACCCGGCAGCGATGGCAACGCCTTCACCACCCAAATGCAACACAGCAGCCCCATTACCGCCGCCGCGTTAAAGACGTTACGCCAGCCGATGATACCGCCCAGAAAACTCCCCAGCGGCGCGGCAATCACCAGTGCGATAGACACCGCGCCAAAGATCACCGACAGCGCTTTCGGCACCGTGCGAGCGGGCACCAGACGCATCGTCAGTGAAGCCGACATG
This sequence comes from Kluyvera georgiana ATCC 51603, assembly GCF_001654985.1. Classification (GTDB taxonomy): domain Bacteria; phylum Pseudomonadota; class Gammaproteobacteria; order Enterobacterales; family Enterobacteriaceae; genus Kluyvera; species Kluyvera georgiana. The sequence continues at coordinate 112,691 of NZ_LXEU01000003.1, read as the reverse complement.
GCCCAGAAGCCCCCCAGCGCCAGCCCCAAACAGGCACGCCCCAACAGCAGCAACGTGAACGAACTAGCAAACGACACCAGCAGGCAGGAGAGCGTCAGCAGAACGGAAAACAGAATCACCACGTAGCGACGGTTAGTCGCGCCAATGGCCTGGGTAATAAACAGGCTGGAGAACATCGCGACAAACGCGGTCACCGTCACCGACTGCCCGGCGACGCCTTCGGAAATCTCCAGATCCTGCGCCATCGGCGTCAGCAGGCTGACGGGTAAAAACTCAACGGTAATCAGGCAGGCGACGCAAAACGCTACGGCAAAAACCGCCGACCAGTTGGGCCGCGCAACGACGTCAGCGCGGGTTTTTTCTTCGATATGTGCACTCATTTTGTTACCTGCGGAGGGTGTCTTTGCGGAAAAGACACGCAGTGTAACATCTTAACTGTGACGTATTTAACGTTTTAGCAACTGTTTACCAGGTAGCGACGTTGGCTGATTCAACAAACATCAAAGATGAAACGCCACTCTCTTTCCTGTGGGCAAGGTCACATCAATGCTTATCTCTCCCCCTAACGCAGTAACATAACGTTTTAACGTTGAGAGACGGGGATCGTTGTCTGCCTGCTCCATTTTCGCCACGGTAGGCTGTTTAACCCCCATTGCCGCAGCCAGCTCTGCTTGAGACATGTTCAGCTCTTCCCTTAATCGATTTAAGGCAATCGACTGACGCATCTCTTCAACTTTTTCAGCGATACGCTTCTGACTTTCCGGGCTCTGTTTAGCCATTAACTCTTTAAGGGTCGCCATTATCATTCCTTACTTGTTAAGGTGCTTACGGTACTCGGAATCAGCAAGTTTAATCATCTCTTTGTAGAATCTCTTTTCGTTTAGCCCTGTTTTGCCACCGGCACATAACACGATGCCGCAACGGGAAGGATCAAACGCAAAGAAAGCCCGAAAGGGACTCCCCTGATGCTGCACGCGGAGCTCTTTCATATTCGAAAAAGCAGAGTTGTTCACCGAGTCTGCAAACGGGCGGCCTAGCTGTGGCCCATATTCGGATAAAATCACCATCGCAGCGAGCATATCTTCCTTGAGTGCTTCGGTTTGCTCCGCGAACCAACTGTCGAAAACATCCGTTGTTTCCACCTCCCACATCAACGATCCCTCATAGCAAATAAGCTATAAATAAATTATAGCCTATTTGCTATTAGATCAATTAAATTCTCACTCCCTTTGCGCCGATTTTCATAAACCACATAATATGAAATGGCATCAATGCAGCCAGTGAACGCCGTTTTCATCGTGGAACAGCGCGTTGTAGCGATACTGGAAAGCGTTGAGCTCGCTAATCTCCGGTTCCAGTTCGCGCAGGAAGCTGAGCGCCAGACGCACCTGAGCGTCGGTGATGGGCGCGGCGAGACGGGCTTTTTGCAGCCGCCGATGCCAGGTGAGCATATTGGATTCACTGCCGTCGACGATGCACACCTGCCAGATCAGCAGCATCTGCGCCGCATTCTGCAAATGGGCTTCGTTAGGGCGCTCCAGATAACGTAAAAACTCTTCGCCCTGCGCTTTCCCTAACTGGTCGATCATCGACTCTACCGGTTCTGGCGTGATCGCCAGTCGTTCGCTGAGACGGCGTATTGCCCGTCGGGAACTCGAGGTCAGGATCCGAAATCCGACAACAAATACCACCGCCAGGGTGGCCAGAATTAACCAGATCATGCACGCTCTCACTTAGGCTAAACCCGGACATGATAATGGGATTTTGCGCGCTGTCGATAATCGGGCATACCATAATGTGCGTTAGCTCGATGAAGGTAGAGGATGATGAAAGCGGATCTCAGATCCCAGGCATAAAAAAGCCCGGTGCAGAACCGGGCAAACGTTACCAAACACACTTACGCCATTTTTAACTGCTGAATCTTTTTCTCACGGCGAATTTTACGTTCTTCAAAGATAGCGACGATGGCCATCAGGCAGATACAGCCAATGGCGGCGGTATCCAGCGCGGCAAAGGTGCCCGCCCAACCGGTGAGGCCGAAAATCGGCGTGCCGTCGGCAATCATCCCCAGACCCAGCTTGGCGAAGCTGTCGCCGATCAAATAGGCGAAGGTGCCTTTAATGCCATCGGCCGCGCCGATCGCTTTTTTCGGAACGAAACCCACCGCCGCCACGCCGATTAACAGCTGCGGACCAAACACCAGGAAACCCAACGCAAACAGCGAAGCCAGATAGACATACTGGTTGCTGGCGTGCTGATAAACGCCCAGCGTCGCGATAATGAGTGCCAGCGCCACACAGGCCACCAGCGCACGACGACCATTCGCAAGGTCAGAGAGCCAGCCCCACAGCAGCGTACCGACCAGCGCGCCCACTTCAAACAGGGTAAAGCCCTGAATCGCCACTTCTTTGGAGAGCTTCAACTCCTGGAAGGCATAGACAGTGGACCACTGGTCGATACCGATACGCACCACGTACAGGAAGATGTTGGAGAAGCACAGCAGCCAGATCACTTTGTTTTTCAGCACGTACTCAACAAAGATCTGCCATTTGGTCATCTCGTTTTCTTCGGTCTCTTTGTCCTCTTCGCTGATCTCTTCACCGAACAGCTCTTCCGCTTTGCCAAGACCGTAAGATTCCGGGGAATCGCTGCCAAAACGCAGGCCGATAAAGCCGACAATCAGGGCAATAATCGACGGGAAGATAAACATACCGATCACGTGACCGTCGAACAGGTAATTTGCGCCGAACAGCGCCACGCCCGCCGCACCCGCACCACCGAGGTTATGGGAGATATTCCACATGCCGAGGTAGGAACCGCGCTTACGGCGCGGCGTCCACTTGGTGATGGTGGAATAACTGCACGAGCCGCCGGTGCTCTGGAAGAAACCGCTCAGGGCATAGAAAGTAATCATCAGGAACAAGCTGACGGAGCCCGAGCCCATGCTGGCGCTGAAGCCGAGCATACATATGGCGGAGAGGATCAGCATAAACGGCAGGAACTGCTTGGTGTTTTTGCCGTCAGCGTAGTAGGAAACCAGCGTTTTGCCCACGCCGTAGGTAATGGAAAAGCCCAGGCCAATCATCCCCAGCTGCGTCATGCTCAGCCCGTAGGTGGAGATCATGTCGTTCTGCGCGATGTTGAAGTTTTTGCGGATCAGATACATGGTCAGGTAGCCGATAAAGACCACCAGGTAAGACTGCATGAACGGTTTGAACCACATTTTGCGCCGCACATCGAGCGGCAGATCCAGGGTCGGTTTGCGCACCTGGTTTAAGAAGGCCAGCATGGGTATCTCCTGATTTTTATACCTGCGTGATGGCCGGTATTGTAAAAATCAGCGGCGCGGCTGGCCTGAGACAGCGTCCAGGTGGAACCGGGAAAATTTCTTAGTTTTACGCCGTTTGTCGAAGAAAGGTGAAGCAGGTCACGCTTCGCGCGGGGCCTGGGCGTTTAAGAACGGCAGTAACAGCAGTGCGGAAATCCCCGCCGCAATGGCGATCACCACGAAGAATCCGCTCCAGTGCCACGCTTCCATCACCTTCGCCAGCGGCCAGCCGGAGAGCGAGGCCCCCAGATAAGCAAACAACCCGACAAACCCGGTCGCCGCGCCCGCCGCCTCTTTGTGCGAGCACTCCGCCGCCGCCATGCCAATCAGCATCTGCGGGCCAAAGACGAAGAACCCGGTGGTGAAGAAGCACGCCGCCTGCATCACGTAGCTGGCGAATGGCATCAGCCACAGCGAGCCGACCGAAAGCAGAATCCCGGCGGCGAAAATCAAGTTCATCGGCCCACGATTGCCGTTGAACAGCTTGTCCGAGCCCCAGCCTGCAACCAGCGCGCCGATAAAGCCGCCCAGTTCAAACATGGTGACGGCGGTGTTGGCGGTGACCAAATCGACGCCGAGCGTCTCCGACATATACAGATTGCCCCAGTCGTTGATCGCCGCGCGTACCACGTACACCAGCACATAGCACAGAGACAACAGCCAGATATATGGATTGAGCAACACATATTTGGTGAGGATCTCTTTACGAGTTAACCCCGCGCCCTCCTGCTGCTGGGCAATTTCCAGCTCATCATGCCGCCAGTCGCCAATCGGCGGCAGACCAATCGCCTGCGGCCTGTCGCGCAGCCGCCAGCAAAGAAAAACGCCCACCACGATCGCCAGCGTACCGGCAATCATCATCCCGGCGCGCCAGCCGTAATGCAGCGCTGCCGCCGCCATGACGATCGGAATCAGCGCGCCGCCGACGTTGTGCGCGGTGTTCCAGATTGCCCACCAGCCGCCGCGCTCGTTGCGCGAATACCACGCGGTGAGCAGACGGGCGCACACCGGCGCGCCCCAGCCCTGGAAGAAGGCGTTCAGCGCCCACAGTACGGCAAAGGCCCAGACCGAGGTTGAGAAGCCGAACAGGATGTTAACCACGCCGGTGGCGATAAGCCCAATGCCCATAAAATAGCGGGCGTTGGAGCGATCGCTAACAATACCGGAGACAAATTTCGACAGTCCGTAGGTGATGTAAAACAGCGTCGCCAGCAGACCGATATCGCTGCGGGTCAGCACGCCGCTGGTGATGATCTCCGGCACCGCGGCGTTAAAGCTTTTGCGGGTGAAGTAAAACAGCGCGTAGCCGAGCCAGATGGTCAGCAGGATATGCCGCCGCCAGTAACGGTAGCGGGCGTCCACTTCCTGCTTGTCGGTGATAAGCGGCACGCTGGCCGGGGCTTTTAAAAACTGAAACATCGCCGTTCCTCAGGCGTAGCGCTGGGGCAGCGACACGCTAACGCGCGTGCCGTGCATGCAGGAAATCGTGAGTGAACCACCGAGCGCCGTCACGCGCTCGCGCATACCGGTGAGGCCAAAACCTTGCTGATTCGAACCCGGCGGCAAGCCGCTGCCGTCGTCCTCAATGACCAGCATCAGCCGTTCATCCTGTTGCCAACCCTGGAGCGTCACCGCGCTGGCGTTGGCGTGCTTCACAATGTTGTTCAGCCCTTCCTGACAGACGCGAAACAGCGTCACGCGCTGGCTTTCGCTCAGCAATGACTCGTCGATTCGCCAGTCAAGATGGCTGACGATACCGCGGCTTTCCAGCTCCATTTCACGCATCAGCGAACGAATGGCCTGCTCCAGCGTGAGATCGTCCAGCTGACGCGGGCGCAGGCGACCCAGCAGGCGGCGCACGGCATCGTATACGCCCAGCGAAAGCTGTTCAATGTGCGCCCCACTCTGCTTCACCCCGACGTTGTCGGGAGCCAGTCGCTGAACAATACCCGCCTGCGTGCGAATGGCGGTGATGGTCTGGCCGATATCGTCGTGCAGTTCGCGCGCGACATCGCGGCGCACGCTCTCTTCGGTTTCCAGCAGACGTTCCGCCAGCCGGTGGTTGCGCGCCAGTTCGTTTTGCAGCGACTGGTTAAGCTCACGTAGCCGCTGAATGCCGGCACCGAGCAGCAGCCCGGTCAGGCTTTGCGCCAGCAGCGAGAGCAGTAAATCGACCGGGTGATCGTGCCAGGTCTGGCTGGCAATCAGCGCGATGGCGTTCATCAACGTCGCAATCAGCGCGCCTTGCCAGCCGTAGTGCCAGGCGAGCGCAATAATCGGTAAAGCGAGACAAAACGGCGTAAAGCGCGAAAGCTCAGCGGGCAAACCGAGCTGTAGCCACAGACTCACGATAAACAGCAGCAGATACCAGACCAGGTGTCGCCCGCGCCAGTTTACCGGCTGTGACACCAGCGCCGGGCCGAGCGGCAGCCAGGTGGTGCTGGTGAGGTAGTGCCAGAACACCAGGCAGATCGGCGCCAGCGTTAATCCGCCGGTCAGGGTGAGTAGCAGCGCATTCCAGGCTTCCTCCCCCTGCCCCAGCCACGGCAGCGATTGCAGCAGCGCCGCCGCCGTCAGCGCCGCGCCCTGCAACAGCAACGTGCGCCAGTCGCGTTGCTGGCGGTATCGCGAAATCAGCATCACCGGGAGTAGCGTGAGGGCGCTTCCGATCATCAAAAGTGGTAAATGGGCCAGCGCCACCTCCTGCGCCAGCCAGTACATCAACAGCCATTCCGCGCCCAGCAGCACCGGCCAGTAACCGCGCGGACATTGCAGCATTAATCCCAGACGCAGGCCAAACGGAAACAGCAGTACCGCCAGTTCCGGGCGCTCAACCAGGTGCAGGCTGATGCTCCACAGGCAAAACCACGCGGCGGAAAAGATAAAGAAACAGGCAACAACGGTAATTAACCGGGAGAAAAGTGCGTTCATTGCCAGCCGTCAAACATCCGGCGCGCCAGCTCAACATCGTTGCTGACGTTCAGCTTTTCCATCAGGTTGGCGCGATGAACGTGCACCGTTTTCGGCGACAGCCCCAGCTCGGCGGCAATCTCTTTCACCGCCATCCCCTGCGCCAGCTTCTCCGCCACCTGACGCTCACGTTTGGTCAACGGATCCTGACGCCCGGCCGCCAGCTTGACGGCAATATCCGGCGTTAAGTAGCAACCGCCTGTCGCCACGGTATGTACGGCGGCAATCAGTTCATCCGGGCTACAGCGCTTGGAGAGAAAGCCGCGCGCCCCGGCATTCAGCGCCTGCTCGACCAGCGCCGGGCTGTCGTGGACGGAGAGCATGATGATCGCCATCCCTTTTGGCAACTGGCTCAGCAGCTCAAGGCCCGAGATATCGGGCATCGAAATATCGCAAATGCACACCTGCACGCCTCGCCCCGGTAAGCCGGCCAACGCCTCGCGCCCGGAACCAAACTCCGCAATGACCTGCAAATCCGGTTCCAGACCGAGCAGCTGGGCAAAGCCGGAGCGGACGATAGTGTGGTCGTCGATAAGGGCGATGGTGATCATGGGTTTGTCCTGGCGGATAAAAAAACGCGCTTACCTTAACGATAAGCGCGTGGCTGTTCAAGTCTTGAGCGAACTACTCGAAGAAGACAGAGATTTTATTAAACATCGAGGGATCTGACTGGTTGCGGGCCACTTTCACCACATCTTCCAGTTTGTCGATCTGGCTCATCATCTGCTCAAGGCGCTGGTCGTCATTCACCAATAGCCAGATCCGGCTATGGTCGCTGCCGTGGATCGGCAGACAGAGAATGCCCTCCACGTTAAACGCACGGCGGGCAAATAGCCCGCAGACGTGAGTCATTACGCCAGGGTGGTTGCGCACAGTAAGCTCCAGAATAACGTTTTCATGAGTTTGTTTTTGCATGGCTTATTCCCCCACCATTTCGCTATTCGCCGCACCCGGCGGAACCATCGGATACACTTTTTCTTCCGCGTCGATACGCACGTGGATCAGCGCCGGGCCAGGGCGGTTGATAATCGCCTGCAGCGCCGCCTGCGGATCCGTTTCGTTGTTCAAATCGCAGGTTTCAAGACCGAAACCGGCGGCAATTTGCATAAAGTTAATCATGCCCGGGTAGGTGGCGGCAAATACCCCCTGCTTGTAGAACAGGCTCTGCTGTTGATGCACCAGCCCCAGCGCCTGGTTGTTCATCAGGATAATCTTCACGTCGAGCTGGTTTTCCGCCGCCGTCGCCATCTCCTGGATGTTCATCATCAGGCTGCCGTCGCCGGAAAAGCACAGCACCTTCTTGTTCGGGTTCGCCAGCGCCGCGCCAATCGCCGCAGGCAGACCGAAACCCATGGTGCCCAGGCCGCCGGAGGTCAGCCACTGACGCGGACGGTTCAGCGGGTAGGCCTGCGCCGCCCACATCTGATGCTGGCCCACGTCGGTGGTGATGATCGCGTTGTCGTCTACGCAGGCGGCTACAGCGTTGATCAGGCCGTAATGGCTGAGCGGGTCGCCCGCTTGCGGAATCGCCCCCGGGAACTCTTGTTGCAGCTCGGCGACTTTACCGCGCCACTCGGTACGCGGCTGCGCGTCAATCTGCGGCAGCAGCTGCGCCAGAACGTCATCCACATCCGCCTGAATCGCCACGTGCGCCTGCTTGATTTTGCCCAGCTCGGCGCGATCGATATCCACGTGAATAATTTTCGCGTTCGGGCAGAACTCCGCCACTTTACCCGTCGCCCGGTCATCAAAACGTGCACCTAAAACCACCAGAAAATCAGATTGTTGCAGAATAAAGTTGGTGCTGCGCGCGCCGTGCATGCCCAGCATGCCTAACGACAGCGGATGCGCTTTCGGCAGCATGCCCAGCGCCATCAGGGTCATGGTGGTTGGCAGGTTGGCTTTCTCGGCCAGTTCGCGTACGCGTTCCGGCGCGTTAATCACCCCGCCGCCCAGATAAAGCACCGGACGCTGCGCGGCGTTAATCATCGCCGCCGCTTCGCTGACGCTCCCGGCGCTGAATTCCGGCGTGGCGGCGCGGCCGCCCGGTTCCGGCAGCTCGCTGATGTCGATTTCGGCAGTCTGCACATCCTTAGGAATGTCTATCCACACCGGGCCAGGGCGACCCGACTGCGCAATCCGGAAGGCATCAGCAATAACCTGCGGTAATTCATTGATGTTGCGGACTAAGTAGTTGTGTTTGGTGATGGGGATAGAGATACCGTAGGTGTCGACTTCCTGGAACGCGTCGGTACCGATTAACGAGGAGGCCACCTGGCCGGTGATACACACCAGCGGAATAGAGTCGAGGCGCGCATCGGCAATGGCGGTCACCAGGTTGGTGGCGCCGGGGCCGCTACAGGCCATACACACCGCCGGTTTACCCTGGGTGCGCGCCATGCCCTGGGCAATAAAGCCCGCGCCCTGCTCGTGTCGCGCCAGAATATGACGGATTTGCGTGCTCTGGCTTAACGCGTCATACAGCGGAAGCACCGTGCCGCCGGGGATGCCGGTCACCATGGTGATACCCTGACGCTCCAGTAAATGAACGATTAACTGCGCGCCCGTAAACCGGGTCGGTTGTGATGTTGTGCCCGAACTTGCCATGCTCCAGTCCTTTTATTCTGGGCCGACCATCCGGGAAGGGGCTAGAAACTAAAAACCCCGCCCGGTTTGCGCCGGCGGGGTTTGGAATCGTGTGTGTTCCTGACCCTACGGCGCATTGCCGACGACCACCACCACACGCACGACGACCACCGCGGCTGGTAGCGCGGTTTTTAGTAGGGTCGAAGTCATCATGGATGGAGTCATTCAGGGTCTGTCTCATCATTCGTTAAGTGAATTTATACAAACACAGCTTTTTCAGGCTGACAATGGAAATATTTTCATCTGCGTAAAAATGCAGCAAAGATCACATTTCCGCGCGGAGGGAAATCCTCTGAACTGTCCCGATTCTCCCCTATTTCTGGCCCTGTTTTCCGCCAGTGGGTTGTGTTACGTTTTGGTGAATTCTCCCTACACCACGCATGATCATGACGCTTTCTGTTTTCTGCATTTTGCTGTTTGCCGCGCTGCTGCACGCGAGCTGGAACGCCATCGTCAAGGCGGGAAACGATAAACTCTATTCGGCGATCGGCGTCACCGGCTCCGCCGCATTGATAGCACTGGTACTCATTCCCTTCGCGCCTGCGCCATCGGCGGCCAGCGTACCGTTTATGATCGCTTCGACGGTTTTACAGGTGATCTACACCGTGCTGGTGGCGAAAACCTATCAAATTTCCGATATGAGCCAAACCTACCCACTGATGCGTGGCACCGCGCCGCTGCTGGTCGCCATCATCAGCGTGCTGTTTCTGGGCGATCGTCTTTCTATGCTGGCCTGGTGCGGCATTGCGGTGATTTGTACGGCAATATTAGGGATGGCGCTTAATGGCCGCGGCGGTTCGCAGCGAGGCGTGGTGTTAGCACTGCTGAACGCCTGGATTATTGCCGGATATACGCTGATTGACGGTACCGGCGTCCGTCTCTCCGACACGGCGCTGGGCTATACGCTATGGTCCTTTTTCCTTAACGGCGCCAGCCTGCTCTGCTGGGCGATGCTTGCCCGCCGTCGCGAGGCGTCGAGATATCTGGCGCAGAACTGGAAAAAGGGTATGCTCGGCGGAATGGGCACCATGGGTTCGTACGGGCTGGCGCTGTGGGCCATGACTCAGGCGCCGCTGGCGGTCGTCGCCGCGCTGCGCGAAACCTCAATTTTGTTTGGCGCGCTGATCGCCTGGCTGTTGCTGAAAGAACGGGTGGCGGGCATTCGCCTGGTCGCCGCCTGCGGCATTGCCGCCGGGGCGATAGTGCTGCGGCTATCCTGAAAAACTGGCAACTATTGTTGCCGATCGACGTGTATAAATCCTGCCTGCGTCACACATTTCATTTACATGACACATGATTAAACCGCCACCGCAGTGTGGTAGATTCCTCTCCGATTTGGCGCATAGCCTGGATGTTTATTCTTACAAACCTAAATTCCATAAAGTAATCAGCGAAATGAAAAGAGATAGAAACGTCAACATCCTGGTGATGCTGGTGTTGCTGGTGGCTGTCGGCCAGATGGCACAGACCATTTATATTCCCGCTATCGCCCAGATGGCGAGCGACCTCAACGTGCGTGAAGGGGCTGTGCAGAGCGTGATGGCGGCGTACCTGCTGACTTACGGCGTTTCCCAGCTGTTTTACGGCCCATTGTCCGACCGCGTGGGACGTCGTCCTGTGATCCTCGCGGGAATGTCGATTTTTATGCTGGCGACGCTGGTTGCCATCACCACCCACAGCCTGACGGTGCTGATTGCCGCCAGCGCCTTACAGGGAATGGGCACCGGCGTCGGCGGCGTGATGGCGCGGACGCTGCCGCGCGATCTGTATGAAGGCAGCCAGCTGCGCCACGCCAACAGCCTGTTAAACATGGGGATTCTGGTAAGCCCCCTGCTGGCACCGCTGATTGGCGGCGTGCTGGAAACGCTGATTAACTGGCGGGCCTGCTACGGTTTCCTGCTTGTGCTGTGTGCGGGCGTCACCTTCAGTATGGCGCGCTGGATGCCGGAGACGCGTCCGAGTGGCGCGCCCAAAACCCGGCTTATCAGCAGCTATAAAACGCTGTTCGGCAACAGCGGCTTTAACTGCTACCTGCTCATGCTGATTGGCGGTCTGGCCGGAATTGCGGTGTTTGAAGCGAGCTCGGGCGTGCTGATGGGCGGCGTGTTGGGCCTCAGCAGCATGACGGTCAGCATCCTGTTTATCCTGCCGATTCCGGCGGCATTCTTCGGCGCATGGTTCGCCGGGCGGCCAAAAAAACGCTTCCCGACGCTCATGTGGCAGTCGGTAGTGAGCTGTCTGTTAGCCGGGCTGATGATGTGGATCCCAGGCCTGTTTGGCGTGATGAATATCTGGACGCTGCTGGTCCCCGCCGCGCTGTTCTTCTTCGGCGCAGGTATGCTGTTCCCACTGGCCACCAGCGGCGCGATGGAGCCGTTCCCGTTCCTCGCCGGTACCGCCGGGGCGCTGGTGGGCGGGCTGCAAAACATCGGCTCCGGCGTGCTGGCCTGGCTGTCGGCGATGATGCCGCAAACCGGGCAGAGCAGCATCGGACTGCTGATGACGCTGATGGGGCTGCTGATTTTCCTCTGCTGGCTGCCGCTGGCGTCACGCTTTGCGCATCAGGGCCAGGCGGTGTAATCGCGTCTGACCGTTGCCTGATGGCGCTTCGCTTATCAGGCCTACATTGGGCATGAGTAGGCCGGGTAAGGCGGAGCCGCCACCCGGCATAAAACGCCTATTTAACCTGCCCCTGAAGCCAACCAATAAACGCCTCAATTTTCGGCCACTGCCTGCCGGGCAGCGTGGTGACGTAGTAATGCTGGTGGCATTTCAGCGCCATATCGCCAAAAGGCGCGACCAGCTCTCCGCTGTCGAGACGTTTTTGCACCAGCCTCTTTCTCCCCATCGCCACGCCGATATGGTTCATTGCCGCAATCACCGCTAAATCAGAACGATCGAAACCAATACCCGACGATGTCGGCAAATTTGCCGCATAATGCTACGCCCAGCTGTGCCATTCATCCGTTCCCGAATCGTTACTCCATGCCTGCCTGTCGTGCAGCAACGTACAGTGCGGCAAGTTCAGCAGTGATCCCATCAGGTCATAGCGACGGGCGTATTCCGGGCTGCATACTGGCAAAATCTCTTCGTCCATCAGAAAATGGTGCGTAAGCTGCGCGGACGGCGCATCGTCAAAATTCAGCGGCATTTTCGGCATTTTGTGACCGCAACAATGGCACGTTTTCGAGCTGGCGAACCACTGATCCAGTTTGACCAGGTGAACCCCTGCTGACTCCGCTTTGTAGGCGAGTTTTTTCACAAATCCAGACCATGCCGCATCCCCGATATGACGGGCGAGGTGGCGGTTTTTCATCATGTTTACTGATTTCAGCGTTTCCACAATCACCGCTTGGTTTTCGTCGATAATTCGTCTGGAAAGTTTATGCTGGAAGTCAGCACGGCCATTGGCTACCCGTTCGTGTTGTGCGGCAAGGCATATGAGTGCTTTGCGGCGGTTTGTACTTCCCTGCTTCTTGCGGGATAGCGCTTTGCTGTCACGGCGTAAACGGCGATGGGCGTTGACCAGGTGGCGAGGGTTTAACACCTTGCCGCCATCATTGCCGATCAGGTAATGTGACAATCCCAAATCATAACCCGTCACACGTGTGATGTAAGTCGGTTTTGCTGCCGCGTCCTGTCCATCGTCTGCGAGTATTGAGGCATAATATTTGCCCGCCGCGTTACGGGTGATCGTGATGCTGGAAATCTTACCGACAATCTCACGGTGAATGTTCGCCCGGATAGGCTTTAATTTCGGCAACTGGATAGCGTCAGTTAATACTTTCCCGTTGGGATGGTAGCTGGATTGTTTGCCCTGTTTACTTTTGAAAGTAGGGAATCCAGCCCGCTTCTGAAAGAAGTTAGCAAATGCTCTGTCCAGATTGATCACCGCTTGCTGTAGCGCCAGCGAGTCAAATTCTTTGAGCCAGCTATAACGGCGTGACTTCTTCACCACGGCCAGCAACGGCTTTATATCGCGTGTTGGCTTGAGTGAAACGCCGTGGCGCTGGTACATATGGCGGCTGATATGAAGAGCTTTATTGTACGTGAACCGAACCGCCCCGAACTGAGCATTCAGGAATGCGGCCTGTTCGCCGGTCGGGTAAATGCGGACTTTAGTCGCTCTTTTCATCTCGGCTCCCGTTCAGTAAACTGGTTATTTATACACCATTCTGCGCTACATTTTTTGATACCAGGCAAAAAATAGGTAGCGCCCCTTATATCCCCGTCCGATTGGACAAGGGTTTACGGGTATTTGCTAAGCGCGAAGAGACTGACTATGGAAAACATTCAAACACTTATCGCCCAGTATCCTTTAGTGGAAGACCTGGTCGCTCTCAAAGAGACCACCTGGTTTAACCCTGGCACCACCTCTCTTGCGGAAGGTTTACCCTATGTTGGCCTGGCCGAGCACGATGTGCAGGATGCTCACGCTCGTCTGACACGCTTCGCGCCGTACCTGGCACAGGCCTTCCCGGAAACCGCAGCTACCGGCGGCATTATTGAGTCTGAGCTGGCTGCAATCCCGGCGATGCAAAAACGCCTGGAAAAAGAGTACGGGCAGCTTATCCGCGGCGAAATCCTGCTGAAAAAAGACAGCCACCTGCCGATTTCCGGCTCAATTAAAGCGCGCGGCGGCATTTATGAAGTGCTGACCCACGCGGAAAAACTGGCGCTGGAAGCCGGTCTGCTGACGACAGAAGATGATTACAGCATTCTGCTTTCACCTGAATTTAAACAGTTTTTCAGCCAGTACAGCATCGCGGTAGGCTCTACCGGCAACCTCGGGATGTCTATCGGCATCATGAGCGCCCGCATCGGCTTTAAGGTGACGGTACATATGTCTGCCGACGCGCGCGCATGGAAAAAAGCCAAACTACGCAGCCACGGCGTAACGGTTGTGGAGTACGAAGAAGATTACGGCGTAGCGGTTGAGCAGGGCCGTAAAGCGGCACAGTCCGATCCGAACTGCTTCTTTATTGATGATGAAAACTCCCGCACGCTGTTTTTAGGTTACGCGGTGGCCGGGCAGCGTCTGAAGGCGCAGCTCGCGCAGCAGGGTCGCGTGGTGGATTCTGACCATCCGCTGTTTGTCTACCTGCCGTGCGGCGTCGGCGGCGGTCCTGGCGGGGTGGCGTTTGGTCTGAAGCTGGCGTTTGGCGATAACGTACACTGCTTCTTCGCCGAGCCGACCCATTCACCCTGCATGCTGCTGGGGATTTATACCGGGCTGCACGATACCATTTCCGTGCAGGACATTGGCATCGACAACCTGACGGCGGCGGATGGGCTGGCGGTGGGCCGCGCTTCGGGGTTTGTCGGCCGGGCGATGGAACGTCTGCTCGACGGTCTGTACACCCTGGACGATCAGACGATGTACGACATGCTGGGCTGGCTGGCGCAGGAAGAAGGGATTCGCCTTGAGCCTTCAGCGCTGGCGGGGATGGCCGGTCCGCAACACGTTTGCGCCTCTGCTGACTATCAGCAGATGCACGGCTTCAGCGCCGACCAGCTCAATCACGCTACCCATCTGGTATGGGCAACCGGCGGCGGCATGGTACCGGAAGTCGAAATGGCGCAGTACCTGGCGAAAGGGCGCTAAGCCACGCTGACCCCAAGCAGCATCGCCGCCGTTGCGCGATGCTGCTTTATCACAATCGTGCCACTTATCCCGCCATTGTGGCATCTCAGGTCAAAGCGTATTGCCGCGCGTCACACTCCATTCTTCTGCGTCCCCGGCATTAAAACGGCGTCGATATACTCCGGTTTATCTCGTAACCCTACGATAAACCGGAGAACACAATGCAACAGGCTGATAAATCTGTCGGCCGGGGCGGCTTCACCCTGCTCATCTGGGTGCTGCTTTTGCTTCTCGGCTGCGTACTGTTTTTCTTTTCGCTCGACCGACAAATTGTTTCCATTCTCAAAACCACGCTGATGCAGGAGCTGGGGCTGGATAACAGCGATTATTCGGTGCTGATCAGCGCCTTTATGATCCCCTACACCTTCATGTATTTCTTCGTCGGCGGCATCGTTGACCGCTTCGGCAGCCGCTACGTGCTGTGCGCGCTGATGGTGTTAATGTCGCTCGCCACGCTGATTACCGGCCTTTCCCACTCCATGACCGGCCTCATTACAGGCCGCATTTTACTGGGGCTGGCGGAATCCGGGATTGTGCCCGCGCTGACGCTGGCGGTTTTCACCTGGTTTCGCGCCGAGCAGCGTGCTTTTGCCTTCCAGTTAACCAATATCATTCAGTCGCTGGGGCTAATTATCGCCCCGTCATTCGTGGCGTGGGTGACGCTGTCCACCGGCTGGCGCTGGGCGTTTTTTATTCCGGCGATGGCGGGCATGGTGGTCGGCGTTCTGTGGTTTATCTCCAGCCGCAAAACGCCGCCAGCGGCGGAAGATGTGTTGCAGGATACTGCCGCTGGCGTACCGCTGGTTGAACGCTACAAAATGGTGCTCACCTCAAAGCCTATCTGGGCGCTGCTGATCGCGCGCCTGCTGACCGACCCGTTCTGGTTCTTCTACCAGTACTGGCAGATGGGCTTTATGCAGGAGAAAATCGGCCTGACGCTGGCGGAGGTTGGCAAGTTGATGTGGCTGCCGCCGCTGGTGGCCGTGTTCGGCGTGCTGGCGGTGTGCTGGGCTTCAGACCGTCTCGTCGCGCGCGGTATGGACGCCACCCGCGCCCGTTTAACCATCATCTGGTCGGTAACCTGTCTTGCGCCGCTGGTGTTCCTGCTGCCGTCCATCAGCAATGCCTGGGCCGCCGTCGCCATCATGACGGTGATTAATTTCATGTGCACCGCCTGGCTCAGCATGGCGACCATCATGATGGGCGGTCTGGCCCCGCGCGTGGCGATTGCCACCGCCATCGGCGTGATGAGCGCATTGGGCGGCGTCACCTCAATTATCTTTAACGGCTTTGTCGGTTCTATCATCGACCACTTTGGCTACTCGATGCCGATTTACGCCGGTGCGACGCTGCATCCGATTGGCGCACTGGTGCTGGCCGCCTTTTTCTTACGTCGTAAAAAATCCTTTATTGCTCGTCCGGAGACCGTCTGATGACTGATATCGTTGTTGCGCCCGTGGCCCACGCCTGCGCAGATTTCACCGTACTCTATTGCCTGATGAACCACGAAAACCACCAGTTTGCCGCGTGGTATGACGCGGCCCACCGCATCACCGTCGGCCAGCGTCGTCTGCCCGATGGCCCGTGGCAGACGTTTCAGCCGCAAGGTTTCTGGTTACCCGAGCGTGAACGTTACGCCCATATAACGGATTTCGATTCCCACAATTACTTGACGATGGCCGTCGATAGCGCCGGATACCTGCATCTTTCCGGCAATATGCACGTCGATCCGTTAATTTACTTCCGCAGCCGCCGGCCGCTGGACATCACTACGCTGGAGTGCGTTCCGGCGATGACCGGCGAGCGGGAAGCACGCGCCACCTACCCGGTATTCTTTAAGGACGTGCAGGGGCGGTTGATATTCCGCTACCGCGACGGCTGCAGCGGCAACGGCGACGATCTGTACAATATTTTCGACACCGAACGCCAGCAATGGTCACGCCTGTTAGAAACGCCGCTGCTGAACGGTGAAGGGGCGCGCAACGGCTACGCCCGCCAGCCGCTGCTGGGGCCGGACGGCTACTGGCATATGGTGTGGATGTGGCGCGAAACGCCGCACTGCGAAACCAACAATAATCTCTCCTACGTGCGCAGCCGTGACCTGCAACGCTGGGAGAAATCAGACGGTACGCCGCTCGCGCTGCCGATTGCTCGCCACCAGGGTGAAATTGTCGATAACGCCGGGATCGGCGGCGGGTTAATCAACATGGTGCAGGAGGTGGGTTTCGATAACGATGCCCGCCCGGTGCTGATTTACCATCGTTATGATGATCGGGGGCTATCGCAAGCGTATCTGGCGCGCCCGGATGGCAAAGGCAGCTGGCAAAAAGCGCAGATCAGTCAGTGGGATTTTCGCTGGGACTTCAACGGCGGCGGATCTATCCCGCCCGACGTGACTCTCAGCGCGCCGCGGGCGATTGGCGGCGGGAAAATAGCAGTGGAATGGACCTCGACGTGGGCCGGAAGCGGCGTGTGGATTATTGATGACCGGACGCTTACCGTTGTGGAAACTCGCCCTCTCACGCCGCCGCTGCCAGCCGATCAATGGCAACCCCGACAGAACGTTGCGCCACAGGCGGAAGTACAACTGGTGGCCGCGCAGAACAGCGATTACAGCCCACAAAACCGCTATTGGTTGCGCTGGGAAGCGCTGCCTATTTTCCGCGACGTGCCGCACGAGGCGAAAACCGGATCCACGCTGCTGGAGGTGATAGAAGTGCGGCACTAAAAAAGCGCGCCAGCCAGGACAGTGGCTGGCGCGTATTCTTGCGCATCAGGCGTTCGCCAGCAGCTTCGCCTTCTCCTCTTCTTCCTGCTGAGCCTGCTGCGTTTCCAGCATTTTCTTCTCATACACCTTGAAGAACGGGTAGTAGATCGCCAGCGAGATAAAGAAGCAGATAAACACCAGACCGCAGGCAATCAGGTTCCAGTTGGTGGTGATCAACGCCCCCAGCGGGGCCGGAATAGTAAACGGCGGTTTGACCATCATGCGTGGGATCAGCCCGCTGATGGTAAAGAGATACACCACCACCGTATTAACCATCGGCGCCAGGATAAACGGCACCGCCAGAATCGGGTTCATGACGATCGGCGCGCCGAAAATCATCGGCTCATTGATGTTGAACAGGCCGGGAATAAACGACAGCTTCCCAAGTGATTTCAGATAGATAACTTTCGATCGTATAAACAATACCACCAGCGCCAACGTGGAGCCGGTACCGCCCATCTGCGCGTACCACTGGAAAAACTGCTCGGTGAAGATATTTGGTAGATCGTAAGCGCTGGTCCCGGCCTGGAACAGCTCCATATTCTGCACGATCGCCTGGTCCCACAGTGGGCGAATCAGCGGCCCCATCACCGCGTGTCCGTGAATCCCAAACACCCAGAACAGGTCGATAAAGAACTGCGTGACGATACCGCCGAACAGGTTAGTACCGGTCATAAAGCCCTTCAGCGGCATGATGATGTAGCTGATGATGGCGTTAATATCGATATTCAGGAAGTGTCGCGGTACCCAGAAAATCAGCACCACCGCCAGCGTCGGGAACAGCGCCGAGAAGGAGCTGGCAACCACCGGAGGGACGCCTGCCGGCATCTTGATTTCAATATTGCGGACTTTAATAAAGCGATAGATTTCAATGGCAATCAGTGAGGAAATGATCGCCCCAAATAGCCCCTGCGAGCTGAGCGAGGCCACGGGAATATAGCGTCCGGATATCGCCTCACCGGCCACGGTGACGCCCTCTTTAATATTCACCGGCACAATCATCAGCAGCGTGGCGAGCATCGCCAGCAGCCCGCTGGTCACGTCGTTGAGTTTATAGCTTTTCCCCAAAAACGAACCGATGGTAAACGCGGCGTACAGCGACATCAGGCCGACGGTAAAGCGGAAAGGGACATCAAGAATATCGCGCCATGGCGCAATAAAATCCATGTATCCTTTAATCGGAATATTGAGCAGAATAACGAAAAATGACCCGACAATCGTCAGCGGTAAAATAGAGATTAAGCCGTTTCGAATCGCCTGCATATGGCGCTGGTTGCCAATGGCATTGGCTACCGGCAACATTTTTTCGGCCAGCCGTTCAAAGAAAGACATGTTACTCCTCCTGGAAACCGTTATTGGCAATCACCATGGAGAACCACTGCCCGGATTTTTTCAGCGACCGCTGCTGGGTCGCTAAATCAAGACGGTAGAATCCGTAGCGATTTTTATAGGCGTTTTGCCACGACCAGCAGTCAATAAACGTCCACATGTGGTAGCCCAGGCAATTGCTGCCGTCGGCCATCGCCTGATGGAGATATCCCAGATGTTCTTTCAGGAATGCAATTCGGTAATCGTCCTGAATCTGGCCGTTCACCATAAATTGCTCTTCGTCCTGAATACCAATGCCATTTTCAGAAACGAACCACGGTAAATTGCCGTAGCGTTCTTTCACCACCATGGCGATGTCATAAAGCGCTGCAGGGTAAATCTCAATACCGCGCGAGGTATTCATCCTGCGTCCCGGCATGATGTATTCTTCGAAGAAACGTTCCGGAACAAAACCGTGCGGTTCTGCCAGCGGCGTTTCACGCGCTTTGACACGGCGCGGGCGGTAGTAGTTAATGCCCAGCAGATCGATACGCGTATTGGCAATCAACGTACAATCTTCCGCCAAATATTCCGGCAGCTGGTCATGTTCGCGCAAAATAGCCACCAGCGCTTCCGGATAACGCCCCAGTAAAATAGGCTCGTTGATGCTGCGGGTATAAAAGAGATCGGCCATCGCCGCGGCCTGCAAATCCTCCGCTGAGTCGCTGCGCGGATAGACCGGAATAACGTCCATAATAATGCCAATCTGCCCGGTCAGACCCAGCTCGCGCCACGCCGCTACCGCTTTACAGTGCGCCAGCACAATGTGATGCAGCACCTGAGCCGCGCGGCGGAAATCGGTAACATAAGGATAATGGCGAGGGTGTAAATACCCGGCTTCCGCCGGAATTAACGGTTCATTGAAGGTAAACCAATACCGCACGCGGTCGCCGAACAGTTGATAGCAAATACGTGCATAGCGAGCAAAAGCGTCAATCACTTCACGATTTTCAAAGCCGCCCTTTTCCTGCAGCGCCATCGGCATATCGAAGTGATAGAGATTAATAAAAGGTTCAATGCCTTGCGCGTGTAATTCATCAATCACCGCGTTATAAAAGACAACCGCCTGCGGATTCACCTCACCGTCACCATCGGGAATCAGACGTGACCAGGAAATAGAGGTGCGAAATGAGTTCAGGCCAATGTCTTTGGCACGTTGAATGTCTTCCCGATAATGCTGATAAAACGTCGAGGTATCATCCGCCGTGACGCCCTGAAAAAAACGCTCATTAAAGTGGTGTGAAGCATAATCCCAGATATTATCGCCTTTGCCATCGCCGGGAATACGGCCTTCAGACTGGGTCGCGCTGGTCGCCGTCCCCCACCAGAAATTATCAGGAAAACGATATTCCATAATCGCTGTCCTTATTGTGCTTTGGCTAATAAAGACAGCGCATGATCCAGAACTTTATCGCCCTGCATCGAGCCATATTGCATCATATCAATGGCGGCCACCGGCACCCCTTGCGGCTCGGCGACGGCAGATAAACGCTGAAGCTGGAATTTCACCTGCGGGCCTAACAAAATAACGTCGGCGTCCTCAATAATCTGCTCGAATTCAGAAACCGGGACGGCGGTAATGTCCACATCAATATCGCGGCTGGCGGCAGATTGTTTCATTCTTTCAACTAACATACTGGTCGACATGCCCGCAGCGCAGCATAAAAAGATCTTTTTCATCATTTTCCCCTGGCGTTATATGCGTGGTATTCCGCAAAAATGCGGCCAAATATATTCTGCGTAGTCGGCCAGGAGGCGGCAAGTGAAGGGAGGCACAAAACCGATTTATATCGCTGGTACTTTTGTTGTTTGAAATGAGAGAAAAGATAATTTACCACTCATAAACAGCAAGATAGAAATGTTACTTTTATTTTCTGCCGTGTTATTTTTATTCGTTTTTATGCGTTACCTCCCACTCTGGTCAGCTAGCGGCATTGATTCGGCGAAACACCAAACTGACGACGAAAGGCACGAGAAAAGTAGCTCACGTCGCCAAATCCACAACGCGAGGCAATCTCGTTCACCGAGTCGCTGGTAAAACGCAGCTGATAGCGTGATTGCAGCAGCCGCAGGCGGGCGAGATACTGCTGTGGTGAAACACCGGTATAGTCGCTGAAACCGCGCTGCAAGGTGCGCCGCGAGAGGCTAAACGTCTGGCACAACGCGTCCAGATCGAGCGGCTGCTGCCATTGACCGTTCAGATGAATCAGCACCTGGCTGATGCGATCTGCGCTGGAGTGAAAATCTTGCGTTTTATAGCGCCAGAGGTTCAGCGTGTGCAACACTTCGAGAAAAATCATCTCCTTGTGACTTTCTGCCAATATTGGGTCGCTAAACTCCTCTGCCTTATGGCTCGCCAGACGCTCAAATACGCGCTGCATAATGCCGATGTCCAGCTGCCAGACGTTGCTCTCCCCCTCCTGCGGCAGCAGATAATCGATATGCTTGATAAAGTTGAAGCTGTCACGCCCCAGATAAAGCAGGTTTACCTGCTGCAAATCCTTCATCTCTTCGAACAGGTGATAGTCCTGGCGATTGAGGTAACACAGCGTGCCGCTGCTCAGCAGGTAGGGTTTTTCATTGATGACATGAATCCCACTACCGCTGCCCACCAGAAACAGTTCGCAGTACTCATGGCTATGCTCGTGGCTGATGCTTTTCTCCGGATGCCAGAAATGAAAGACCACGCTCTCCTGCGGATGGCGAAAATGGGTATCACGGGGTAGCACAAGCGACATAGACACTCCTGGCGGATTTTCACTCAGAGTGATAGTGATACCAGAATGAACGGAAGGTACCTTGAGCTGTTTGCCACCCTGCAACGGCAGTTGGCAAACAGAGAAAGCTTATCGGCCCTGATTTAACATCGCCATTAATTCCATCGGTGAGCGCCGCTGTTTGAGCAGATCGCGCATCGCCTTCATGTGCGGCGCGCTGTAGGTGAAGAAGCGGCGGTAGCCCGCGCAGAGCGCGCTTTTCCCGCCAGAGTGGCGGTGTTTGGGGCAGTCGCCGTGACAAAAACGCAGCACCGAGCACTGGCGACATGATGCGGCCAGCCCGCGCTGTTTTTGCTGCCCGAAGGCTATGGCTGCCGGCGAGGCGTTCAGCGCCTGTAGCGTCTGCTGATGAATATTACCGAGATAATAATCGGGGTAAACGTAGTGGTCGCACTGGTAGAGATCGCCGTTGGCTTCCAGAGCAAAGGCGTGGCCGCAGGTTTCGCTAAACGCGCACATTTGCGACGGATAGCCGCTCCAGACGCCGAGCGTCGAGTCAAATAACTGCACATACACCCGGCCAATATCTTCGCGCACCCAAAGGTCGAACACGTCAGTTAAGAACGTGCCCCACGCATCGTCGGTGACCGATTCGGCGCGGAGCTTGCCGCTCTCGTCGCGTTCGACCAGCGGAATAAACTGCAGGAACGGCGTGCCGAGACCGCGCAGATAACGATAGAGACGCTGCGGCTGCTGGCTGTTCAGACGGTTCACCACCACCAGCAGATTAAACTCGACGCCGTGTTTCACCAGCGTCTCAATCGCCTTCATCACCTTATGATGCGTCGGTTTGCCGCTGCGGTTAACGCGCCAGGCGTCGTGGAGATCGGCCGGGCCGTCCAGCGAAATGCCGACCAGCCAGCCATTGTCGCGAAAGAAGCGGCACCAGTCATCGTTGAGCAGCAGGCCGTTAGTCTGGAACGCATTGTGGATCTGTTTGCCGTTGGCGTACTGGCGTTGCAGCGCCAGCGCACGCTGGAAAAATGCCAGCCCGCACAGCGTGGGCTCCCCACCCTGCCAGGCAAAGATGACCTCCGGCCCCGGCTGCGCCGCGATATGCTGGCTAATAAACCGCTCCAGCGTGGCATCGTCCATCATCGGCTGTTCAGGCTTTTCGAGGTAGAAACAGTAGCGGCAGTTGAGATTACAGCGAGAACTGGCCGGCTTGGCCATCACCTGACATCCTGTCATGTAAAATCCCTGATAAAAATAATGAGTTGGCAAATGTGGGTAACAGCAAACAATATTGCGAGGGATAACACCGCGAGGGAGATCAAAAATTTGTCACGCACGACCCGAGGCTGCACAAAATCGTTCTGCGCAACATCCATGATGTTGCGATTACGGGTGTACTGCCAGAGGATAAGCGCGACGATCGCCAGAACGGCGATTGAAATCCAGAATAGCATCCCGGCCTGATGCCAGTTGTGCTTGAGCGCCAGCGCCATCAGCGCGCCGTAGCCCAGCAGCGTGCGGAACCAGGCCAGCGAGGTGCGTTCGGGCTGCAGTCCAGGGTCGGACTGCCGCCGGGCTTTGCGACTATCCGGCATACAGCACCAACACCATCACGATCACCGCCACAATCATCAGGATAACGCTGATGACCAGCAGGCTGTGGGTATAGGGGAGATCCTCTTTCAGCCGCATCGCCTTCTCATTACGCAGCCAGCGCAGATAGCCATAAATCGCCAGACCACCGGCAAACAGGCACAACATCAGCGCTAGCGCTTCGCGAATCACCGGCGTAGCAAAGTCTGGCGCCAGCTGATCCAGCCCGACGCCCGCCGCCAGAAAGCCCAGTGAGGTACGAATCCAGGCCAGAAACGTACGCTCGTTGGCCAGCGAGAAGCGGTAATCGGGCGCTTCTCCAAGGCGGGAAATTTTCATGACAACTCCTTTTCTGTCATTAACAAGGTAGGTTACGCGCTATTTTTTGAGAGTAGCATTAACGCGCAGCATCTCCTTTGTGTCCAGTTTATAGAACGCTTTTGCTGTCACCGCGCACAGTAAATAGCAAATACCGGGCGCAATGGTAAACAGCAGCGTGATGGTGGTGATTGTCGCACTGGTTTGTGACGCCGCGCCTGCCTGATAACCGCCCGCCGCCAGCATCCAGCCAATCAATGCACCGCCCACCGCCAGACCCATTTTAAGTACGAACAGCGTTCCCGCAAAGCTGATACCGGTCAGGCGCTTACCGTTGCAGGCTTCCCCGTAATCGACGGTATCAGCCATCATCACCCATTTAATGGGCGTCATCACCTGGTGAAGCACGCCGATGATAAAGATCAAACCAAACATCAGCGTGACCGTATCCATCGGGACAAAGAACATGCAAAAGCTCAGGAGAGTCAGCGCCACGTTGCAACTAATAAACACCTTCACCTTGCAAAATTTTCCGGTAAGCGGTTTGGCAATTGCGCTCCCCACAATATTGCCAACGCAGTAGGTAGTCAGGAAAATGGAAAACAGTTTTGGCGACTCCATAATCCACGTGACGTAATACATCATCGCCCCGCCGCGCACCGAGGTACCAATAATGGCAAAGACCGTCAAATAGCCCACTACTCGCCACTGATCGTTCTGCCAGATATCCTTTAAATCGCTAAGCATTCCCTTAAAACCGCTGCTGGTCGGCGGCGCAACGACACGCTCTTTGGTTGTCGCAAAGCAGATGAAAAACATAATAATCGCCAACACGGCCAGAATGGCGATACTCATCTGGAAGCCATAGGCTTTGTCATCGCCGCCTATCCATTCGACCATTTTCATCATCAGCGCCGTTGAAAGCATGCCGCCAGCGGTGGCCAGCACAAAGCGCCATGACTGCATAGAGATACGCTGCTGTGGATCATTGGTGATGACAGCACCTAGCGCGCAGTAGGGAATATTCACGATAGTATAGAGCAACGTTAATACAATATAAGTCACTGTGGCATAAACCATTTTCCCACCCAGAGACAGGTCGGGAACGGTATAGGTAAAGTAGCAACTGATACCAAACGGAATCGCGGACCAGAGAATCCACGGACGGAATTTTCCCCAGCGCGTCCGGGTACGGTCGGCGATCAGCCCCATGCAAGGATCGGAGATAGCGTCCAGTATACGCGTCACTAAAAACATGGTACCAACAAAGGCCGCGGGCAAACCCGCGATATCGGTATAAAAAAACATGAGGTAAAGCATGACGTTGTCAAAGACAATATGGCTTGCCGCATCGCCAAGGCTATAACCTATTTTTTCTTTTAAAGAGAGAATGTGATCGCTCATACCACTTCCTGTGTTGTGAATTAAAGTGGTGACATAGTAGAGATAGCATTTCTGATATCGTTATTATGATTTTTAATTAGCTGGTTATGTTTATTTTTATTTGTGAGGAGTCTCGCATATATCCTGGAATATATTCATGGAGAATATTTATAATTACAAAACAATAATCAATCAACTTACCACATTAATTAATAATAGGATTTCCCCGTCATAATCATTCCCACTCAAAACACAAAACATCAATTCCGTTACGATATTCCACAACCAATTTATGATAATTCTCATTTGTGATCCCTATCCCGTACAAGCCACGGTAATAACCTTTAGTTTTCCGCAACTGAAAATAGCGCCCGCACAGGAGAAGTGATGAAAGCTATAATGGTTATGTATGATTCATTAAATAGACATTATCTAAGCCCATATAATGCCAGCTGGACCCATACACCTAATTTTTCCCGGCTCGCAAAAAACAGCATGGTATTTGATAAAAGCTATGTGGGTAGCCTGCCGTGCATGCCAGCCAGGCGTGAATTGCATACCGGGCGCTATAATTTTCTGCACCGCAGCTGGGGGCCATTAGAACCGTTCGACGACTCTTGTTTCGAAATTATGAAAAATAATGGCGTGCACAGCCATTTAATCAGCGACCATTATCATTATTGGGAAGACGGTGGCTGTACCTACCATAATCGCTATGCATCGTGGGAAATCGTACGCGGACAGGAAGGGGACCATTGGGAACCCGATATTATAAAATACGAGTTTCCCCCGCACCTTGGACAAATGATGTCGCAAGACCAGGCAAACCGGGAAAAAATACTTCAACAGGATAAATTCCCTATCGAAAAAACATTTGATCTGGGAATGGAATTTATCGAAAAATTCCACGCTGAAGATAACTGGTTTTTACAAATTGAAACGTTCGATCCACACGAACCCTTTTTCCATCGCCGCCAGGCAGAGAAAAAAACGGGCCCAATATTCGACTGGCCGAACTATGCGCAGGTAACAGACAAAGAGCGTCCATGGGCGGATAACTTACGTGAAGAGTACCGTGGTTTGCTGGACATGTGCGACGTCGGTATTGGCCGCGTACTCGACATGATGGATAAATACAATTTGTGGGAAGACACCTTACTGATTATTAATACCGATCACGGTTATTTACTGGGTGAGCACGACTGGTGGGCCAAAGCCAACGATGCCAATTTCTATGAAGAAGTCTCGCATACGCCTTTATTTATCTACGATCCGCGCAGTAAGAAAACGGGCAGAAGCCGCCAGCTTGTGCAGACCATTGATTTAGCCCCCACGCTGCTGGATTACTTTAATCTCCCAGTCCCGCAGGACATGCAGGGTAAAGCGCTAAAAGAAACGATTGCTAACGATGTTGCGGTAAGAGAAACCGCGCTCTTTGGCGTCTATGGCGCGCAGGTCAGCTGCACGGACGGTACCTGGGTGTATACGCATGCGCCCACCCAGGCGAACCGCCCGCTGAATCACTACACGCTTATGCCAACGCATATGCGTCACCCGTTCACGCCGCAGGAGCTTCAACATAGCGAAATGGTGGAGCCCTTTAGCTTCACGAAGGGCTGCCGACTGATGAAAATTGCCGATATCGGCCTTGGTATGGTGCCACTAAAGCATAACTGGCAAAGCGTACTATTTAACGTAAGCGATGACCCTCAACAGGCGGTTCCACAGCATAACCCAACCGTCGTGGCACGATTAAAGAAAGAGATCGTTCGCCTGATGACCGAAAACGATGCCCCAGAAGAACAGTACGAACGGCTGGGGCTGGAAAAATATTAAACCAATACACGAGGTAATTATGAATAATCCATCCTTAATTGAAACGATCTCCGTTACCGTCAATCCCTACGATCAAAATTTATTATCTGCTAATATTAATATTTCCTCGACCGTATCCCTAAAATTTAGCTATATCGTTAATGGAAAAACCAGCGATGTAGATTTTACATATTCCAGCGAAGTATTCACGACAAACCCAGTGATTCCTGTGATTGGATTATATGCTAATACCATCAATGAAATCGATGTTGTTGTAGAAGATCTATCCGGCAACAAAGAGACCACTACTGTCTATGCCGATACCACTGGTCAGGACTATGGTGATGTCGCATTGAATATCAACATAGAAATTCTTGATGAGACTATTGCTAAGACATCTATAAATAACGGTTGGTTAATGACAAGTTATTTTAATGGCTACGACAAAAATGGCGATATACGTATTACAGGGTTATATCAATGGGGAACAACCCCATTAAAAACACATGATGGCTCAATCATTGCCGGTGATAATATATTTGGTTACTACTATGCAACAACATTGTATGCCATCAACTTATTAGGCAAGGTCAATAAGACGATTAATGCTCCAGACGGCTTTGGCTTTCATCATGATGTTACATGGGATTCAACGGGAAATATCTTTGTTCTCGCTACCATGCTTGAAGATCAAACCGACAGTAATAAGCTCGAATCCATAGTCGCAAAAATAGATGCCACTACAGGAGAAATAATATGGTCAGTTGATTATTCTGAGCAATTTTACAACTCTGACGTGCTGGCAAACTCAGACACCAATGACGTACATATCAACACGATTGATTATATTGAGAAGTTAGATCAAATAATCATTAATTCTCGTTCCACATGCACTATTTTTGCAATTTCCCCTGATGACGGTGAAATTATATGGATGATTGACAATCCTGCTAATGAAGTGCTTGATGAAAGCAAAAACCTCACAGCAATAAACGACTTTATTTATCCTAATGGAGAACATGCTGTATTCCTCACCGATAATACTAAATACGATAATTATTCCGGCGATAATCAATTAGTATTATCCGTTTTTAACAACAATTCATGCTTAAACGATGATGGTACGGACAATGTCAGAAAAATGGAGTCACCAAAAGATGATGACTATTATGCTGCGCCGGTTGATTCGCAAGCCGTAATATTAGGCATTGATCTAACAGCTCGTACAGTTGAACGATTGGATACATTTGCCGTTACAGGTGAACGTAGCGAGCTGCGGGGTTCGGTATTCCAGAATGGCGACAACTATGATGTTTTCTTTTGCGACGCGTATGATTTCTTTACCCTCGACACCAATAATACCATTGGAGTTCGCGCACTTGATATTGAAACCGTTACATCTTACCGAGCCAGAATATTCAGCTATGACGAATTGCGCGCGTTGATTTAATACGATGATAAAAACACGGAGACGATGTCATGAAAGCGATAATGGTCATGTTTGATTCCCTCTGCCGCCGGATGCTATCGCCCTACGGTGCGGCCGATGTGCAGACCCCGGGTTTTCAGCGTCTGGCGGAACATAGCCTGCGCTTCGACCAATCGTGGATTGGCTCAATGCCCTGTATGCCCGCTCGCCGCGATATGCACACCGGTCGCTATAATTTTCTGCATCGGGCCTGGGGGCCGATTGAACCGTTCGACGATTCACTGCCGGAAATACTGAAAAATAACGGTATTTATAGCCATTTAATTACCGATCACTACCACTACTGGCAGGATGGTGGCGCAACTTACCACAACCGCTACGCCTCGGCGGAGTTTGTTCGCGGGCAGGAGGTCGACGAGTACAAAGCGGCGATTATCGACCCGGCCTTTCCCGATAACTACGACCCGTCGCTGTCAGGCTGGCGTAAAGATCTTGAGAAGCGTGATTTCATCAACCGCTCCTATATGGATAGCGAAGAAAAAATGTGTACGCCGCAGGTTTTCTCGCTGGCTGAAGAATTCTTAGAGAAGCACCACGCCGAAGATAACTGGTTTTTACATCTGGAAGCCTTCGACCCGCATGAACCGTACTTTTCCTCGCCTGAATGTCAGGCACTGTACCCGGAAAACTACGATGGGCCGCACTTTGACTGGCCATTCTACCGCCAGGTTGAAGAGAGCCCAGAGATGGTTGAACACTGCAAAAATCGCGCCCGCGCCATGTTCTCGCTGTGCGATAAGTACCTGAATCGCCTGCTGGATATAATGGATAAACACAATCTCTGGCAAGACACGATGTTGATTGTGAATACCGATCACGGCTTTATGTTCGGCGAACACGGATGGTGGGCGAAAAATCTGCCGCCCAGCTACTGCGAGGTCGCCCATACCCCGTTGTTTATCTGGGACCCGCGCAGCCAGCATAAAAATGAGAGCCGACAAGGGCTGGCGTCGATGATCGATATGGCGCCTACGCTGCTGAAATTCTTCAATCTGGAGCCCACGGCAAATATGGACGGCAAGGACCTGCAGCCGGTCATAGAGAACGATACTCCGGTCCATGATTCGCTGATTTTTGGCTATTTCGGCAAAGAGGTGAATGTGACCGACGGACGCTATGTCTATATGCATGGCGGTAAAAACGGGCAGCCGGTCAACGAATACACGCTAATGCCCTGCTATATGAACTATCGGATGTCGCCAGAGCTGTTGGCAACCGCAACCTTCGTGCCACCGACGCAAAGCTTCCCGTTTGCCAAGGGCTGCCCGCTGCTCAAAATTCCGCAGCAATCGCAGGGTCTGGAGGAGACGCTGCTGTTTGATTTACAAGAGGATTACCAGCAGAACCATCCGCTGGATGCGCCGGAAATTGCCGCCAGGCTTGCGGGCGAGCTCCGACGCTGGATGATGAAAAACCAGGCGCCGGAAGAGCAATTTACGCGCCTGAATCTGTCCTGATATAACCAGGCCCGCCGGATTAGCGGCGGGCTATCGGTCAAAACTTCTGTTTTTTCTCCTCAACTTTGACGCCCTGCGTCGGCAATCCGGTGTCATAATCACGCACCACCGGCGAGTAGCCGTCCTCGGGGCGTGGGCGGAACGCGCCCATCCAGCGCGGCTGCGCCTGCGATCGCCACGGGCGCAGGCTCCACTGGTAGGTACGGAACGGGTCGCGGATGTTATCCATGTAATCCAGCAGCGCATCATGCAGCTCATCGCGCACCGTTGCGTACTGCGGGTCATCAATCAGATTACGCATCTCATCAGGGTCAGCGTGGCGGTCGTACAGCTCATCGCTGGTAAACAGGTTCAGCACCAGCTTGTAGCGGTCGGTCACCCAGCAGCGTACCGGAATAAAACCGCCAAAACTGTCGTGCTCAATCTCGTAGCGGTTGAATTCAACCATCACGCCGCGATCGGCGGCGGCGTCCAGCAGGTTACCGCCGGGCAAAATGTCCGGCTTATCAATCCCCGCCAGCGCCATCATGGTTGGCAGCAGATCGATATGGCTGACCGGCGTGTCTACCTGACGCGGGGTTCCGCCTGGCGCTCGCATAATCAACGGGATACGCGTGATGTCGTCGTACATCGCCGCGCCTTTACTGATGAGCCTGTGCGCCCCCATCATTTCGCCATGATCGGAGGTGTAGATAACCCAGGTGTTATCGCGCTGGGCGGGGGTTAGCGCGTCGATCACCCGGCCTATCTGATCGTCGACAAAATCGTTGCAGGCAAAATACATCGGATGATAATAACGGCCATCCTCCTTCACCGGAGACGGCATAGCCTGCGACCACAAGCGATGGTGCAGCGGTTTGTCGACTAAATCATCATGCGCTTTATCGCCCAGATCGTAGTAAAAATCCTGGTACTTTTGCAGGTACTCCACCGGGCAGGTAAACGGATGATGCGGTTCATCGTAAGAAACCACCATCAGGAACGGTTCGTCACGCTGTGGTGCGTTGGCGAGATAATCTACCGCGCGGTTGCTGATGCGATAGGCCCAGGTAAAGGTTTCATCAATACCGTGCTGCTGTAAATCTTCTATGCTATTCAATCCGTTACGCCACAGGCCGATCTGTTCTTCGCTCAGTTCGCTGAGGTAATTCGCACCGTCGTACCAGTAGTCAGCGTCCCACTCCGGCGGGCATGCGCCGGTACCGAAATAATCATGGCCGTCCAGATGCCATTTACCGATGTAACAGGTTCGATACCCAGCGTCCTTAAAGTAGCGACCCATAGTGGAGATGTTTTTTCCCGGCGCAACGTTATTGGTCCACGGGCCGGACTGGTTGGCATAAATCCCCGTAAACAGCCCGGCGCGAGCGGGCGTGCAAACCGGGCTACAGGTATAGGCGGAGTTGAAGCGGATACCTTCCGCCGCCAGCAAATCAATATGGTTGGTATTCAACGGCTTGCCGCTGTAACAGCCGACCATATTGGTCGCCTGGGTATCGGTCATAATAAATAAGAAATTGGGACGGCTCATGGTTTTTCCTTAACATCGGCAGGACACAACGCGGGTGTGGAGCGACGATTATGTTGCCAGTGGCTGTAAATCAGGTATGCCACCACGGCGGCAGTAATGGCGTAGCTGATAACGGCAATCCAGCGGGTGCTGTAGCCGCCAAACTCGGCTAATCCGGCATAAACGCCAATCATCGCAAACAGAATGCCCACGGAAGCGACCTTCACGTTTCGGTACGGCGTCATGTCCACGGCGAACGCATCCTGGAATTTGAACGGCGTCGCCCGCGGCCAGATAGCGCCAATGAGCAGCATCACCACCACGTTGATGCAGAAGGTGCAGGCCAGCACGTAGAGGAAGTGGAAGTTGAAGTGCACGAGATAATTGATGGTGATATAGCTGACAATCCCCAGCCCCATCGCCACTTTCGCCGCCACGGCAGGAATGCGCGGAAAGAAAAATCCCATGATGATAATGGTCACCAGCGGCACGTTGTAAATCCCGTTGAGCTGCTTCATCCAGCTATATAACCCCTGCGGCGCATTCGCTATCCACGGCGCAACCAGCACCGACACCACGGCAATAAACAGGCCAAACTTTCGCCCAATCCTGACCAGCTGTGCGGACTCAGCCTGTTCATTGATCAGCCGGCGATAAATTCCCATGCTAAACAGCGTACTTGCGCTGTTCAGGAAGCCGTTAAAGGTACTAATGACGGCACCGAACAAAACCGCGCCGAAGAAGCCGACTAGCGGCGTCGGCATGACTTTATTCACCAGCGTGGGGTATGCCATATCGGCGCTCGGCAGATCCTGATACAGATGGAAGGCGATAAGGCCAGGAAGTACCAGAATCAGCGGGTCGAGCATTTTCAACACGGCGGTCAGCAGCGCGCCTTTTTGCCCTTCCGCCAGGCTTTTGGACGCCAGCGTACGCTGGACGATGCCCTGGTTGGTGCACCAGTAGAAGGTATTCACCAGAATCAGCCCGGTAAACGCCGCGCCAATCGGCAGCGGATCGGCGCTGCCCCCAATGGAGTTGAGCTTGTCGGCATGCACGGTGGTCAACTGCTCGATGCCCTGCATAAAGCTGCCTTTCCCCATGGCGATCAGGCCGAATACCGGCACCATCAGGCCACCAATCACCAGCCCGATCCCGTTAATGGAGTCGGCAATCGCCATTGCCCTCATGCCGCCAATAACCGCGTATATAATCCCGGCCAGCCCCAACATGATCACCAGCAGCCAGATTGCCGCGCCCTGGGAAATGCCCAGCGATTCGCCGATATGAAACAGGCTGTTCAGCGCCAGCGCGCCGGAATAGAGAACAATCGGTAAAAAACAGATACCGGTGGCGATAAGAAAGCAGCAGTCGATAATAATGCGGGTGGTTTTGTCGTAACGCTCCTCAAGAAAATCGGGGATGGTGGCAATGCCACGCTGTAGGTAGCGGGGCAGAAAAATCAGCGCCAGGAAAATCAGCGTAACGGCGGATGTCACCTCCCAGCCCATCACAGACATACCGCTTTTGTAGGCCTGCCCGGAGAGCCCGACCAGTTGTTCGGTGGAAAGGTTGGTTAACATCAACGATGCAGCAATCACTGGCGCTTTCAGCGATCTTCCGGCCAGAAAGTATCCCTGCTGCGAGCCCGTATCTACCTTGCGAATTTTCCACCAGGTGATCGCCGCAACCAGCAGCGTAAACCCGACAAAACTCACTATTTGTATCGTATTCATCTTGTAGCCCTTTTCATTATATCCCGCCGCTATCAAGGTCAGAGGAATAGCGTTTTGTCGGGTTTAGGCGATGAGAATCATAAAATAAGAAGCACGGTATCCCTGAACATTCCTTTTTTTGCTAAATTTCACCATTCAGGTTGCAGGCATCATTCGCTGAAGAGATATTAAAATGAATGGAAAAATACGAATTTCGCATGTAAAAAACGAAACCACGTATAATATTCCGTTAGTTCTGGAAGAAAATGTGATCTCAAGCGGGATCTCCCTACTCTCGTTATGGCATACGCTGGCCGATGAGAGCTATCGCGTAAGCTGGCCGCGGGATAAGAAAAAACCACTGATAGCCAACTCCTGGGTAGCAATATATACCCTGCAGGGTTGTGGGAATATTTACCTGAAGAATAATACCCAAATCACCCTCAACGGTAACTGTGTTATTTTCCTTAACCCAATGGAGATAAAATCGTACCACTGCGTTGGTTTAATCTGGGAACAATACTGGATGGAGTTTATTCCAACCACCTTAATGTCTATTCCTATCATGCAATTAGGCATCATTTATAATGGCGATATTTATAATAAAGAAATGAATGAAATTGCTACATTAATTACCAGCGACGATCCACTTAAAAATAATCTGGCCGTCGCCTGCCTCACTAAAATTATTTATCAGTGGATTTGTCTTATTGCCGAAAATGGCAAAAAAGATCGCCAGCTTCTCAAACTGGAAAAACTGATCGCCCTGCTGCACGCTAACCCACAGAAACGCTGGAGCGTTGCCGGGATGGCCGACGAGATGCAGTGTAGCGAACCCTGGCTGCGCCGCCTGTTTGTCCGCTATACCGGTAAAACACCCAAAGAATATTATCTCGACGCCCAGCTTGAGCTGGCGCAATCACTGCTCAAGCAGGAGGGAAATTCGGTGAGTAAAGTGGCAGGAATGCTGAATTTTTTTGACTCATTTCACTTTAGCAAAGCGTTTAAACAGAAGTTTGGCTACGCACCGTCGGCGGTACGGAAAGTTGAAAGCCCGCAGCAAAAATCTGCGGGCTTGACCGATTAGTGCAGCTCTGGCCAATAGTCCTTATTGGCCTCAATCAAATCATCCAGAATGGCTTTCGCTACCGAAGCGCTCGGTACGGTTTTTGACAGCGTAATCGCCTGCCACAACTTCTGGTATGAGCGCTGCTCCCAGGCATCCACCACCAGTTTTTCTACCATCACCTGCTGGCCCATCATCCCTTTCTGGAAGTGCGGGATATCCCCTACCGTCAGCGGTTCCGGGCCGTTATGGCCGACCAGACACGGAATTTCGACCATCGCATCGGCGTCAAAGTTATGAATCGCACCGTTGTTCGGTACGATAAGCAGCATGCGTGCCTGAGTGTTGAAGGCGATGGCCGCCGCCAGATCGACGATGTAAGACGCATGTTCATCGATTTCCAGCTCGCCCGCGGAGGATTGGCCCGCTTCGATAATTGCCCGGCAGGCGCTGAACACATTTTTCTCACGGTGGTCCATCACCTCGTTGGCGCGGGTACGCTCCGGGTTGGAGTGTGCCACGACATAATCCGGGCAAAGGTAATATTTCAGGTAGGTGTTCGGCAGCGTCTCGCTATCAAGCAGACAAACATCCTTCATTTTGACGAACGTATCGTTCCAGCTCGCCTCCGTTGGCGGGACGTCGGTCTGTGGTACATAACCATATTTTTCCGTGTGCGCCCGTAGCATTGGCATCAGATCATTGCCCTGTAAATCTTCTATCGAAGTCCACCAACCGAAATGGTTAAGGCCATAGTAACGGGTACGCAACTGCTTACGATCTTTCAGGCCCGCAATCTGGGCAAAGCGGCTTTCAATACCGATTGGCATATCGCAA
This sequence comes from Kluyvera georgiana ATCC 51603, assembly GCF_001654985.1. Classification (GTDB taxonomy): domain Bacteria; phylum Pseudomonadota; class Gammaproteobacteria; order Enterobacterales; family Enterobacteriaceae; genus Kluyvera; species Kluyvera georgiana. The sequence continues at coordinate 78,053 of NZ_LXEU01000003.1, read as the reverse complement.
ATGTTCAGAATTCTGGCGTTCGGACGCAGACGGTTGGTGGCTTCAGCGACAATCGCCGCCGGGTTGGAGTAATTCAGCATCCAGGCATTTGGCGAATATTGCTCCATATAATCCACCAGTTCCAGTACGCCGCCGATCGAGCGCATACCGTAGGCAATACCGCCCGGCCCGCATGTTTCCTGACCCAGCACACCGTGGCGCAGCGGGATTTTTTCATCTTTTTCGCGCATCGGGTACTTGCCCACGCGGATGTGCGCCATCACGAAATCGACATCGGTAAAGGCGGTTTGCGGATCCGTGGTATAGCTAAATTCAATATGCGGTGCCTGTTCCTTGAGGATCACTTTGCAGGCTTCGGCAATCGTCTCCTGCCGCGCACCGTCGTTATCGTAAAATTTCAGCGACCGCAGCGGGAAGCGCTCCTGGTTTGCCAGTAACATCAGCACGATACCTGGGGTAAACGTACTGCCACCGCCAGCGATAACAACTGAGAATTTTTTCATGATACTGCCTCCGTCATGGTGGTTTTTTCGGTTGATAAAGCGTCTTTCATTAAGGTTTCTATCTGGTCGCGAACCTGTGGAACATTCAGCCCAACAATGACCTGAATCGCGTTTCCGTGGCGGACAACGCCATGTGCGCCGAGCGCCTTAAACACGTCATCGCTTTGTGTTTTTTCCGTATCGACCAGCGTGATGCGTAATCGGGTGGCGCAGTTGTTCAGACTGGCAATGTTGGTTGCTCCGCCCAATGCGTGCAGGTAGTCCCCGGCCAGATCGCTTTGTGCGCTTTGCCCACGAGCGGCTTTATAGTCAGCTTTGGTATAGAGCTTGACCTCGCTGTCCTCGCGGCCCGGCGTTTTCAGGTTGAAACGAAGGATCAGGGTACGAAACACCACGAAGTAGATAACGGTGAAACACAGCCCAATGCCGACCTGAGTGAAAATCATGGAGGCATGGTTATTGAACATGGGGATCCAGTCCTGCGGCAGTAACGTGTCAATCAGACCGCCGCCCATATTTCCCACCACGCCGCACATGTACATCACCGTCGCCATGGTGGCCGCCAGTACCGCATGAACGGCAAATAGCATGGGTGAGATAAACAGGAAGGTGAATTCGAGCGGTTCGGTCACGCCAACCAGTACGGCGGTTAATACCGCAGGGATAAGTAGCCCGGCGATTTTTTACGATTTTCTGGCGCGGCAGTGTAATAAAGCGCAAGGGCAATCCCCGGCGTACCAAACATTTTCGAATTCCCAAACAAGCCGAAACCGCCCTCAGGGAATAATGTCTTTAACGGCGTGGTCGTCTGGCTAAATTCCAGCAGATGGTTTGCCCAATAAACCTGAATACCGCCTTCAACCGCCGCAGGCCCAAACATAAAGGGACCATAAACAAAGTGATGCAGACCCGTGGGGATCAAAATACGCTCAAGAAAGGTATAAACCCATACGCCCAGCGATCCGGCGGTACGTAAAAAAGTTTGCAGCGATTCAATACCCATCTGTACCTTTGGCCAACCAAGCAGCGTGAGCCAGGCACAGGGAATCATCACCAGGAAAGCAACCATGACAACAAATGAGGATCCCTGGAATATCCCCAGGAAAACCGGCATCTGTTTGTCGAAATAACGATTATGCAATGCCGTGACAATACCAGAAATAACAATACCGCCAATGATGCTGGTATCGAGTGTTTTAATCCCGGCAATCATCGTTAACCCACTCCCGGCTGTGGGCTCAAGAGAAAAATCAACGCCGAAAAATCCGCCCCAGGTAGTTCCCATAACGTTAATAAAATAGTTCCAGGCTAAAAAACTCACCAACACCGCCAGACAGGCGCGCGCTTGAGCCTTATTAGCAAGACCAATGGGCAAGCCAACAGCAAAAACCAAAGCCATATTTCTGAATACTGTCCAGCCGCCATCACCGATAACATGCACAATTTGTGCGAATAGTGAGTCTGGCGCAGTTAATGCCTCCCCAACAAATGTTGGATTTTGTAACAAAATAGAAATCCCGACAACAATACCAGCAAATGGAAATAAGAGGACCGGGGTGAACATTGCCCCCCCAAAGCGTTGTACTTGACTAAGCATTTTTTAATCCTTATATATTACGCATTAATCCACCGTAAGATTAATAATCCACGAGACAGCACAGCGACGATAAACAATCGGAAAAATAAAATATATTGCTAAAAAAATCTTTGTGACGCAGTTCATGATTTTATTTGGCTAAACCTGTATAGATTTTTTCGTTTTCGCAGACAGGAAAAAACCGTCATGAACCTGAAAGACATAAAATCTATTTTTTACATGGAATTACACATAAAACACGCACTGTTTATGCCAGGAGGAGAGGTCTAGTTATGATCTACAAATCGATTGCTAACCAGCTCAGGATCCGTATTGGCACAGCGGAATATGCCATCGGTAGCGCCCTGCCAGGCGAGCACAAACTGGCAGAAGAGTTTTGTGTTTCAAGAATGACGATTCGCAAAGCCGTTGATTTACTCGTCAACTGGGGGCTTGTTTTCCGTAAGAATGGTAGCGGTACTTATATTTCCCATAAAAATGTTTATCCGGGCACAGAAAACCTTGCTGGATTTTTTGAGTCGATGAAAACACTTAATGACAACTTAACCAGCCAGGTTCTTATTTTTCAGATTCAACCCGCGACGGAAGCAATTGCGATGCAATTAAAAATTCCTACAGGTCATAATGTTTATTATTCCCGGAGAATGCGTTTTGTGAATGGCACGCCGTTAATGCTAGAGGACAGCTATATGCCAGTGCACCTTTTCCGCAATCTCTCCGTATCCCACCTGGAAGGGTCAAAATTCAGGTATATTGAAGAAAGCTGTCATGTTGGAATTAGTGGCAACTATGAATGCTTAACGCCCGTACTGGCAGACAGCAATATTGCTGAACTGCTCCAGGTAAAAGAGAATTCGCCAATACTCTGCATTACCTCCTTAACCTGCAGCAAGAAAAATGAGTTTATTAACTACTCAATTATGTATCGTAATACCAGTGAATACCGTATCGATCATTATGCTTAGGCCGCATGCAACGCAGGCGGCCTAAGCGGGTAGGGTTAGTGCAGTTCCGGCCAATACCCTTTGTTGGCTTCAATTAAATCATCAAGGATAGCCTTCGCCACCGAGGCGCTCGGCACGGTTTTCGACAGCGTTATCGCCTGCCACAACTTCTGGTATGAGCGCTGCTCCCAGGCATCCACCACCAGTTTTTCCACCATCACCTGCTGGCTCATCAACCCTTTCTGGAAGTGCGGAATATCGCCCACCGTCAATGGCTCTGGCCCGTTGTGGCCCACCAGGCAGGGGATTTCTACCATCGCATCGGCGTCAAAGTTATGAATCGCGCCGTTGTTAGGGACAATCAGCAGCATCCGTTCCTGGGTGTTGAAGGCAATGGCCGTTGCCAGATCGACGATGTAAGAAGCGTGCTCATCAATCTCTAAATCGCCCGCGGAGGAGCTGCCGGCAGCGATAATCGCGCGGCAGGCGCTGAACACGTTCTTCTCACGGTGATCCATCACTTCGTTGGCGCGGGTACGCTCTGGGTTTGAATGCGCGACCACGTAGTCCGGGAACAGATAGTATTTCAGGTAGGTATTCGGCATGGTGTCCGGATCCAGCGCCTGCACATCTTTTGCCTTCGCAAAGGTATCGTTCCAGCTGGCTTCAGTGTGTGGATCGTTTGATGGCGGAACATAGCCATATTTAGCGACGTGTTCGCGTAATTTAGGCATCAAATCATTGCCTTCCAAATCCTCAATCGATGTCCACCAGCCAAAGTGATTCAGGCCATAGTAACGAACGCGCATCTGTTTACGATCCTGAAGACCGACAATCTGCGCCATTCGTCCTTCAATGCCGATAGGCATATCGCAGATATTGAGGATTTTAGCGTTCGGACGCAGGCGATTTGTCGCCTCTGCCACAATCGCCGCCGGGTTGGAGTAGTTCAGCATCCAGGCGTTCGGCGAGTATTGCTCCATATAATCCACCAGCTCCAGCACGCCGCCAATCGAGCGCATACCGTAGGCGATGCCGCCCGGCCCACAGGTTTCCTGGCCCAGTACGCCGTGGCGCAGCGGGATTTTTTCATCTTTTTCGCGCATCGGGTATTTGCCCACGCGAATATGCGCCATGACAAAATCGACATCGGTAAAGGCGGTTTCCGGGTCCGTGGTGTAGCTGAATTCGATATCCGGCGCCTGCTCCTTGAGGACAATTTTGCAGGCCTCAGCGATCGTTTCCTGACGCGCGCCGTCGTTGTCATAAAACTTCAGCGAGCGGAGTGGAAAGCGATCCTGATTTGCCAGCAACATCAGAACGATACCGGGTGTAAATGTGCTGCCGCCGCCTGCGATAACAACTGAGAATTTTTTCATGATACAGCCTCTGTCAGAGTGGATTTTTCGGTCGGGAAAGATGTTTTCATTAGCGTTTCAAGCTGGTCGCGTACCTGGGGGACATGCAGGCCGACAATGACCTGAATCGCGTTGCCGTGACGCACAACACCGTGCGCCCCCAGCGCTTTAAAGACGTCATCACTTTGCGTTTTCGCCATATCGTTAAGGCCAATTCGCAGTCGGGTCGCACAGTTATTGATGCTGACGATGTTGGCCGCGCCGCCTAGCGCCTGTAGGTAACCGGCTGCCTGGCCCGGCTTCGCGTCAGGGGCACCTGCGGCGCTGGTTTTGCCGCGTGCGGCCTGGTAATCGGCTTTGCTGTAGAGTTTAATTTCGCTGTCTTCGCGGCCCGGTGTTTTGAGGTTGAAGCGCAGAATGATCGTCCGGAAGACCACGAAATAGAGCGCCGTAAAGCACAGCCCGATGCCTATCTGGATAAACATCATCGACGCATGGTTATGGAACATCGGGATCCAGTTTTGCGGCAGGAACTGATCTAACAGGCCGCCGCCCATATTGCCGACGACGCCACACATATACATCACCGTCGCCATCGTCGCCGCCAGCACGGCGTGAATGGCAAATAACAGCGGCGAGATAAACAGGAAGGTAAATTCAAGCGGCTCGGTGATCCCCACCAATACCGCCGTCAACGTTGCAGGAATCAGCAACCCCGCCACTTTCACCCGGTTTTCAGGCGCAGTGGTGAAGTACATTGCCAGCGCGATACCCACGGAGCCAAACACTTTGGAGTTACCGTGCAGCGCAAACCCACCTTCCGGGAACAGCGTTTTCAACGGTTCGGTGCTTTGACTGAATGCGTGCAGATGCTCTGCCCAGTAAACCTGGATACCGCCTTCGACGACGGCCGGACCAAAAATAAATGGCCCATACACAAAGTGGTGAAGCCCGGTGGGGATAAGAATGCGTTCAAGGAAGGTGTACACCCACACGCCCAGTGCGCCAGCGCTACGTAAGAATGCCTGTAGGGACTCAATACCCATCTGGACTTTCGGCCAGCCGAGCAGCGTCAGCCAGGCGCAGGGAATCATCACCAGGAATGCCACAATCACCACAAATGATGAGCCCTGGAAGATGCCGAGAAAAACAGGCAGCGGTTTATCGAAATAGCGGTTATGCAGCGCGGTGACGATGCCGGAAATCACGATCGCACCGATAATGCTGGTATCGAGTGTTTTAATGCCAGCAATCATCGTCAAACCGCTACCGGCAGTCGGATCGACAGAGAAATCAACGCCGAAAAAGTGTCCCCAGGTCATCCCCATGGCATTGATAAAGTAGTTCCACGTCATGAAGCTTACCAGAACTGCAAGGCAGGCTCGCCCCTGGGCCTGTTTTGCCAGGCCAATGGGCAGGCCAACGGCAAAAATCAGGGGCATGTTGCGGAATACCGTCCAACCGCCCTCTTCAATAATATGAACAATCTGAGCAAATAAATTATCAGGAGCAGTGAGCGCTTCGCCGACAAACATCGGGTTGCGTAGCATGATGGCGATACCCACCACAATCCCGGCAAAAGGAAACAGCAATACCGGGGTAAACATGGCGCCGCCAAAGCGTTGTATTTGACTGAGCATTGAGCAATCCTCATTTAACAACTCGTAGGGTAAGTGGCCTTGTTATGTTCATCTTCGGCCTGCTACGAGAATAAGAATTCGCCCCTCAGACAACATGCGGCCGGGTTGTGATTCGTGATCCCTTTCATGGTTTTAATCAGCACAATGTTGTCTACTTTTTAAGTAATTAATAGACATCTTCAACAGCGCTATTTTTATTCGATTAGTGATGAACGCTTAATCCGCTGTAATAAATTAGTTTTAAATAAGGAACAGCGGTTCATTAATTTCATCCCGGAGACGATAAGAGGTCTAGCTGTGATCTATAAATCCATTGCCGACAGATTGCGTTTACGGCTTAATTCGTCAGATTACAATATTGGCAGCCCGCTGCCGGGGGAGAAAAAGCTGGCAGAAGAGTTCGGCGTGGCACGTATGACCATTCGTAAAGCTATTGACCTGCTTATTGAGTGGGGGCTGGTGGTCAGACGGCACGGCAGCGGAACCTACGTGGCGCATAAAGATATTCATCATGAAACCACCAATTTAACCGGCCTGGTGGAGGTACTGCGCCAACAAGGGAAAGAGGTGACCAGCAAGGTTTTGGTTTTTGAGATGATGCCCGCACCGCCAGCGATCGCCAGCCAGCTAAGAATTCAGATGAACGAACGAATCTATTTCTCACGCCGGGTGCGCTATGTGGATGGCAAACCGCTGATGCTGGAAGACAGCTATATGCCAGTGAAATTGTTCCGTAACCTGTCGCTGGTGCATCTGGAAGGCTCGAAGTTTGATTACATTGAGAAGGATTGCGGGATGACCATTAGCGGCAACTATGAAAGCCTGGCGCCAGTGCTGGCCGATAAGCAGCTGGCGCAGAGCTTAAATGTCCCGGAACAGACGCCGCTGCTCCGTATCACCTCCCTTTCCTACAGCGACAGCGGCGAGTTTCTTAACTATTCCGTGATGTTCCGCAACGCCAGTGAATATCAGGTGGATTACCACCTACGTCGCGTGCAGGCCGTTAACCCATCCCCCAGAACAATACCGCCAGCAGCTGAGGCGTGATAATGCGCAGGAACATCACCAGCGGATATACCGTGGCGTAGGAGAGCGCGGCCGCGCCGTTGGTCGCGTGCAGGTTGTTGGCAAAGGCTAGTGCCGGAGGGTCCGTCATGGAACCAGCCAGCATGCCGCACAGGGTCAGGTAGTTCATTTTGGCAAAAATTCGCGCCAGAATACCGACCGTCAGCAGCGGGATACCGGTGATGAAAATCCCGTAGCCAATCCAGCTTAGCCCTTCGCCGTGAATCAGCGTAGCAACAAAATCGCCGCCGGACTTCAGCCCCACCACCGAGAGGAACAGCACAATCCCCAGTTCGCGCAGCGCCAGGTTAGCGCTCGGCGGCATAAACCAGTAGAGCTTGCCGATGCTGCCGATACGCCCGAGGATCAGCGCCATAATCAGCGGCCCGCCCGCTAGCCCCAGCTTCAATGCCACCGGGAAACCGGGAATAAACAGCGGTACGGAGCCAAGCAGTACGCCGAGTCCGATGCCGATAAACACCGGCAGCATCTGCACCTGCTGGAGTTTTTGCTGGGCGTTACCCAGCTCTGACGCCACCGCGTCAATCGCCGCAGGGCGGCCGACCAGATTGAGGATATCACCAAACTGCAGGCTGGCATTGCTGCTGGCCACCAGCTCCACCCCAGCACGATTCAGGCGTGAGATCACGACGTCATAGCGCTGTTTATAGTGCAGATCGCGGATTTTCTTGCCTAAAACCTTTTCGTTGGTAACAACAACCCTTTCCACTTTCAGGTCGGTCCCACGCGTCGACAGCGAAGTCTCGACCTCTTTACCAATCACCAGCTGCGCGTTATGCAGATCCGCCGCGTCCCCCACCAGGTGCAGCAGGTCTCCGGTTTCAATCAGCGTCGTCGGCGACGGCACCATCAGCGTCTCACCCCGTTTCAGCCGCGAACAGATGATGTTATCGCTGTTGATGACCGGTATATCCTGAATCGCCATACGATTCAGGTTCGTATTTTCGACACGAATATTGATGGTTTTGAGGTGCGAATGGCCGGAACCGGCCTGTTCATCAAACTGCTGGGCCTCTTTTTCTACGTTAATACGAAAGAACAGGCGCACCAGCCACATGGTCAGCAAAATACCGCAGATGCCAAATGGATAGGCCATGGCATAGCTCATCCCCATCTGATCGACCACGCTGAAAGGCTCGCCGAGGTCGCGCAGTATTTGCTGCCCGGCACCCAACGCGGGGGTGTTGGTGACTGCACCGGAGAAAATGCCCAGCACCACGGGAAGCGGAATGGCGAAAATTTTATGCAGCAGGGTAGTGACCAGGCCGCCGAGAATGACAATCAGAATAGCGAAGAGATTCAGCCGCAGGCCGGAGACACGCAGCGAGGCAAAAAAGCCCGGGCCCACCTGAATACCGATAGTGTAGACGAACAGGATCAGACCAAATTCCTGAATAAAATGCAGCATCGGGCTGCTCAGGGTAATCCCCGCCTGATCGACAAAGTGGCCGACGATAATCCCACCAAACAGCACACCGCCAATACCAAAACCGATGCCGCGAATTTTGATATTACCAATCCACAGCCCGACCACCGCCACCAGAGCCAGTACGCTGACCGTCAATGCTATATCACTCATAGTATGTTCCCTGTGAATAACATTAATAACACTATGGATTATGTCTGAGTTGTGGGGGGTTTGTATGTAGTGCGGCGCACATTACTCAGCCAAATGGGGCACGCTATTCGGGCACCGCTTTTCCCTTAGCAGCGATTTTTAAGCGAAATCAAGCGCGGTTCCAACCCCTGCCTGCTGGGCAGTTTCCACTTGGTCTTTATTGTGTCCTTTAAGCTCATTGCGCAAAAAAAGCCCCGATTTCTCGGGGCTAATTGGGCAAATAACGTTAGCTATTCAGTGCCGGGCGCTCGCTGATGGCGATGCGCTGCGGCGCGATAGCTTCCGGCTCGTTGCGGGTTAAATCGATATGCAGCAAGCCGTTAGTAAAGGTGGCACCGGAGACTTCCATATTTTCCGCGAGGGTAAAGCTCAGGCTAAAGGCTTGCATCACCAGGCCCTGGTGCAGCCATTTGGTCTCTTTTTCCTGCGGCTGCGGCGTGCCCTTAACGGTGAGGCGGGTGCCTTCCAGCTGTACGTCCAGATCTTCCTGACGGAACCCGGCTAGCGCCAGCGTAATACGGTAATGGTTATCGTCGCTTTTTTCGATGTTGTACGGCGGGAAGCTCTGGCCTTCGCTGCTGCTTTGCAGCGCGTTCGCCAGTTTGTCGAAGCCGATCCATTGACGCAGCAGAGGGGATAAATCGTAGTTACGCATTGTGTTTCTCCTTCTAAGAAGCGAGTAAATACCTTCCGGCTCCCAATCGGCAAGCCAGTTGATGCACAGGGCCGCGCGGGCGGCCCGCTAGAATTAGTTAATTTCGATACGGCGCGGTTTGTTCGCTTCCGGAATCACGCGTTCCAGTTCGATATACAGCAGGCCGTTCACCAGGTTAGCGCCACGCACGTGGATGTTTTCCGCTAGCTGGAATTTGCGTTCAAAGTTGCGCTCGGCAATACCTTGATAGAGGTAAGTCCGTTCTTTCTGTTCTGCGGCATGCGCGCCTTTTACCACCAGCATGTTGTCCTGGGCGGTAATTTCCAGCTCGCTTTCGGCAAAACCGGCCACGGCAATCGCGATGCGATAGTGGTTTTCGTCAACCAGTTCAACGTTATACGGAGGATAGCCGCCGTTGCTTTGCGTTTGATTGTTTTCTAACAGGTTGAACAGACGGTCAAAACCAATGGCAGAACGGTATAACGGAGATAAGTCGAAGTTACGCATAATCAAATAGCTCCTGAAAATCAGCGAGAATAGTAGACCTTCCATCGTGGACAGGTCGTGAAGCCCGAACACCCCGCAGGCGTGTTCTTCCCGGCTACACCTATAAAATGAGGGGCAAAGAACCTTTTTCAAGCCCCAATGTCTGACTTTTTTTGCACTTTCCCGGATAAGGCTTACACTGGGTGAGAGCACGAAAGGCCAAATTGCGACAGCCGCCACAGAGCGGTAAGTCTGGGCTTTCTATTTTGGCAACGGGTGGCTATAACCCGGAGGAGGAGCTTTTTTATGCTCATAACAACGAAGAGCTCATGATGAAAAATCTGCTGATTAAAACGGCGTTGGTTGGGGGAATCTTCTTGTCAGGAGGATGTTCCAGCGTCATGTCACACACCGGCGGCAAAGAAGGCACTTATCCCGGCACGCGCGCCAGCGCGGAGATGCTGAGCGACGGTGATAACGGCTGGGCCACCAAATCACTGGTCGCCCTTGATATGCCGTTTACGGCGGTGATGGATACCGTGCTGCTGCCGTGGGACTTCTTCCGCAAGGACAGTTCGGTCCGTTCACGGGTTGAAAAGAGCGAGCAGGAGACGCTGGCCACCAATTCGGTGATCCCGCCGGCCCCGATGCCCGCCCAGTAACTCAGTAGCCGGTTCCGGTTACCCACAGCTGGCGAAAGCCAGCCGTTTCTTCCATCCAGGCAATCGATCGTCCGTCGGGCGAGAAAACGACGGCATCCGCCGATGGCTGATTGGCGTGCTTGTCAGTTAAAAAAGTGATTTCGCCACTCGAAGCATCACACCAGGCAATACGCCCTTCCAGCACCATACCCAGCCCATTTCCGGATGGATGCCAGTTAAACGCCGACTGAATGTCGGAGGTATTGTGCGTCAGCTGGCGCGGTTCTCCACCGTCTGGCGAAATCAACCACAACTGCACGACACCGCTGTCATCACGCATTAAAAAGGCAATCTGCGTTCCCTGCGGATCGCTGCGAACCCAGTGGCGCGGAACGTTCACCAGCCCCGGAAATGCACGCTGATGCGTGAAGGTTAGCCGTCGCTGGCGAACGCCCGCGGGCGGCGCAGGAAGCGTGGTGTCGGTCCCCTGCAGCGGCGCATCACCCGCCTGTTTCCAGCCCTGCTCGTCAAACGGTAGCTCAACGAGGAACAGCTCCGGCACTTTCTCACCGGCAAGCGAAACGGTATCGCCTATAAATGCCAGCGCTCGCGAGCCCACCCACCCCTCTTCATAGGCGCGGTTGATGTCATCACTGCCGGGCTGCGGCTGGGCGGTCGTCTGACTGACCAGCACGCACCAGTGGCTGCCGCCGTATTCCCGGGGATGCTGACCGTGGGGCGCTACCGGGCCATAAGGTACGGCGACGCCGACGTTACGCAGGTCCAGCGCCGGATCATATTCGTGCATCACATGGTCATTGTAGGTAAAACTCACGAACTGCCCACAGGGGCTGTAAACGTGAACATGACTCCCGCCGCGCAGTGCGCCGGGCGTATAGGGTGCGGTGATATCCATTGCGTCGAGATTGCGCGTTTCTCCCTGCGCGGTCACCACGCCGCGTCGGTGATGGAAATCATACTGCCAGTCTGCGTCTGGATTTTCCGGCCCATGAATAAAGACGTACTGCTCGGCGGCAGGATGTACCGTCACCACGCCGACGTGCGCACCATGATGGGCGCGATAAATCACCTCAACGTCACCGCTATTGACGTTCACGCGCTCAATCGTTTCGCCGGTAAATGAAGCTCCGGAAGGGCGGACGTCGTAAACCAGCCACTGGCTGTCCGGCGTCCACGTACGGGTATTGGTAATCTGATGATTACGCGGCGCAAAGGTGATTTGTTTCATGGCGGAGTCCCGTTCAAAAGATACCTCGTGGTTTTACCACGCGAACGGACTATTCCATAAATATTTAGCGAAGCTGGTGACGATCCGCCTGCTGTGCGCTGGCCGCCAGCACGGGAAAATCCACCTGCGTGTAATAACGCGCTGGCAACGGCAAATGAACCATATCGGTCGTCGGCCACAGCTGCAGTTCACCCAGCGCGTTGAGCGCCATTCCGTGCCAGCGATGCGGCAGCATCAAGCGCTGCGGCGTCGTCCGTTCACCGGGCACTGGCGTAGGTAGCCGATTATCGCCCATCTGGTAATTACGCTTTAGCACCAGATACTTCTCTGGCACCCGCTTCTGGCTGTTCCACCAGTGGCCGTTGAGCATATCAAAATGAAAGCGAGTGATAGCCGGGGACTGCGCGCCAAGATGCGTCAGTGCCTGGGTAAGAGCCGTCCCCATTGCGGCTTCGTAGACGCCCTGGGAAACCGTCTGACCATCAAGAATCAGGGAGGCCGCCAGGCGCGCGCCCAGCAAGTTAGAATAGAGATCTTCCGGCGAAAAAGCGGAAATACCTTCTGAAAATCCAGGAACAGACTCAAACCCGTACCATTGGGCAATTTCATGCCACTCTGCCACCTGAAACGCCAGATGTGCCGCCAGCCAGGCCGCCAACGTGTAGCGTTCCGCAGGATCTGACGGAGGGGTAAAGGCATTAAAAACCACCCGACGTTGGGCCAGTTCGCTATCCAAATCAAGGGTAAATCGCTGGCCCAATTTCGGCAGCAGCTGGCTGAAGAGATACACCGTCATATCCGCCGTATCGCGCACGTGCGCGGTATCGATAAAACCGCCGCGGGTGGTGTAAAGAATACCGTTGTTCTCACGACTTAAACCGGTAAGATTTTCCAACCCTGCCAGCATCTTATCGTTGTACTGATGCTGCCCAAGGTGCTCTGCGCTCACCACGTTATCCAACTGATATAGCGGTACCGATATCCCCCACAGCGCGGCGTGCAGGTTATAGCCAAAGGCACAGCAAGGGCGAAGCCCTTTTGGTAACGGCTGCGGTGGCATCGCGGGCCACGCGCGAGTCGCCCGGACGGTCGCCTGTGTCGCTAAATCAAGCGGTACCGGCAGCATCGCGTAGCTGCGTGAGACCACGCACAGCGCCAGAAGCAAAAGGGTGTGAATAAACGCCTTCAAAATGCCTCCCCAACCTGAAAATAGAACCCGCTGCTGCCTTTACCGATGCCGTAATCCAGGCGCACGTTCACCCGTGGTTTAAATTCAAAGCGATAGCCGACGCCCGCCGAGGGAAGCCAACGTCCGTTATCCAGCGCGTAAAACGACGGCCCCATAGTGCCCGCGCCAAGCCAGCCAACAACGCCGTGCCGCCAGTCAAGCTTGCGCCGATATTCCAGCTGGCCGCTAACGACATTTTTGTCCCGATAGCGTCCCTCGTAATAACCACGCATTCGCTGGTTGCTGCCAAGTAGCGGCATCATGCTCCATGGGACATCGCCCTGGGTAAACGCGCCATCCATCTCCCACGCCAGCACGTTTTTATCGTCCAGCGAGTGGTAGCGACTGTAGTGCAGCTGATATTCATCAAAGCGGGTATCACTGCCGGTGTCAGGCGTGAAGCGGGTATAGCGCACATCGGCATACTGCCCCTGACGCGGATTGGGAACAAAATCCCGGTCATCCCAGCTCAATTCGATACTGCCGCCGGAGCTCAGCACCGATGCTCCCTGCGCCGTGTGCTCTATTTTCGGCGGATCGCTATCATCCATCTGGGCTGCGTGCTGGGCATTCAGCGACCAGCCGACGCCAAGGTAAACGTTCGGCGCCAGCCGACGGTATAGCGTGGGACGTAAATCCAGAACCTGCGCGGTGTACTGTTCTTTCTGACTGTCTTTATCGCCCGCGGTAAATCCCTGACCCCAGTAGTATGTTGGGGTGTCGGTTAACGCACTATCAAGAAAGAAACGCCAGCGATCGTCGGCGAAAAAGGCATAATTTTGCATCGTCAGGCCAAATGCGCCGGTTGAGCTAAAATAGCCGCTAAGCGTCAGCGTCGAGTTCTGGCTGACCGTGTCGTTGGGGTCAGGGCGATACATGCCGACGACCGCGGTACCGATCCCCAGCCCCAATTCAGGGGTGTAGAACGGCCCCGGCATGACGCCCCAGTCGATACCTTTGCTGGCATCGAAGTTATCGCTGGCTCCTAGCTTTTGCAGCCAGCCATCAACCTCGCTGCGGCTTGGCAGCGCGGCCTGCGTCAAGGACGCAAACAGGCAGAGACAAAAGAGGAGGCCGGCGCGGATCAAAAGCGATACTCTCCGGCAACAAATAAGCTGTTACGTTCCGCGAAGCCTATCTCGGTGGTGACGTTAAAGTTAGCCGTCAGCTCGTACTGCGCGCCCACCAGCATGTTCCACGGGGACTGTAGATGCTGTTTCACATCAAAGCGGCCTTTACCCTCTTTGTTGGCCAGATTCACCATATCCTGTAGGGCGGTTGATGGCATCGTCAGATCATTGAGGCTGCCTTTAAATTCCTGCTGCACGTCCTGATACATGCTGCCAACCCACAGGTTTAATTTACCCGCGGGGAGATGCAGTGCATCACTGCCCGGCGTACTGAAGCGGTAGCCAAGGCGCGGAGAAAGGGTAAAGGCATTAATGCTACCGTCCAGGATATCGAACCGAGTTTGCGTGTAGTTAGCGTCGAAAGCGGTAAACCAGTTACCTATCCCGCCAACCAGCGTGGTGCCCACTCCGTAAGTCGTGCCTTTAAAGTCGAGCTGGAAAGCCAGATTTTGCAAATTGCCGGGATAGTGGTACTTACGCGGCCCTTTAATCCCCACGCCAATCTGCGACACAGAGTGCCCATCGGTATAGCCAACCAGCCCATAAACATTCATAAACGGCAGCAGCCAGGCGTCCAGCTTGAGCGTTTCGGTTTTGCTGCGTTCGCGAGTTTTACCGACGTTGATTTTAAAGGCATTGTCCAGCGAGTGGCTACGCAGAGACAATCCGTTAAAGTTGATACTATCTACATCAATATTCTGTCGAATATTCATGTAGTTAATATTCACACCAAAGGTTTGCGGTAATTCATAACCGCGCTTCGTCACCCCAAAACGGTAAAACGTGATGTTTCACTTCAGCAACTTGCGTTGTGTTTTCGTGCAAAGGCGTGGCCTGGTTATCATCCTGATAGCTATACAGGGGCGTCAAATCCGTGGCGGCAGTGGCCTGAAATACCATGCAGGATGACGTCATCAGCACCAGGCAGATGCATTTGTTATTCATAGAAAAAACGTAATTACAGGCAGAAGATACCTGGGGGATAAAAGAGGGGGTGGAGATTATAGAAGTTACGTCTTATTTGGAGGGATTTATGTGCGATTTCACACCTGATAATACAAAGATGCGTTTTATAACATTCTTAATATTGATGCCCGACGAGCGCCGGGCATCATAAGGATTACGCGAGAACGTATTTCTCGATGGCCCAGGCTACGCCGTCTTCCAGGTTCGATTTAGTCACAAAGTTCGCCGCTTCTTTGACTGCCGGAATCGCGTTATCCATCGCCACGCCAACGCCAGCGTACTCGATCATCGCAATGTCGTTTTCCTGGTCGCCAATGGCCATGATCTCTTCTTGCTTAATACCCAGCACCTCGGCCAGCGACTTCACGCCGGTCCCCTTATTGACGCGCTTATCAAGAATTTCGAGGAAGTACGGCGAGCTTTTCAGTACGGTGTATTTTTCTTTTACTTCCGCCGGAATACGGGCTATCGCCTGGTCGAGGATGGCCGGCTCGTCGATCATCATCACCTTCAGAAACTCGATGGAGGGATCCATTTTCTCGGCTTCGCAGAACACTAGAGGGATAGTGGCAACAAAGGATTCATGCACCGTGTAGTAACTGATATCGCGGTTAGCGGTGTACAGCGTGTTGCGATCCAGCGCGTGGAAGTGGGAACCCACCTTGCGGGACAGCTCTTCCAGGAAGCGATAGTCATCGTACTTAAGCGCGGTCTGCGCCACGGTGCTTCCGTCACCCGCCTTCTGGACCAGCGCGCCGTTGTAGGTGATGCAGTAATCTCCCGGCTCGTTCATGCCCAGTTCTTTCAGGTAGCTGTGCACGCCAGCGTAGGGACGCCCGGTGGTCAGAACCACGTTAACCCCTTTTGCGCGTGCCGCCGCGAGAGCGTTTTTCACCGCAGGAGAGATAGTGTGGTCCGGCAACAGCAATGTTCCGTCCATGTCGATTGCGATCAGTTTAATAGCCATGAGATCCCCAGGTTAAATGAGCCTACCCTCATGCTAACTCGATTTAGCGCAAAAAACAGCAGCAAAGACGGCCTAAAACGGGGATACAACGCATTGCGCGTTCTCCCCTTTTGTATGGCCTAGCCAAATAACTTACCGCCCTTGAGCAGGTCCATTCCGGCGGACAACAGGTCGTTATGCGCCTGTGGATCGACCTCACCCTTTGGCGAGAGCGCATCAACAATTTTTGGCAGATATTCCGCCAGCATCGTTGAGGCGGAACTGGCGTCCGTACCGAGTTTTTCGCCCAAATCCGACACGGCGGACGTTCCGAACGCCGACACCACCTGGTCACTGCTAATAGGTTGATTGTTATGCTTATTGCTGATCCAGGATGATACTATGTCACCCAAGCCACCGTTTTGTAGCTTCTCCAACAGTACCTGAATCCCACCCTGCTCGTTTACCCAGTTCAGGACAGCCTGGTATTTACCCGCATCACCATTGAGAAGCGAGCCGACAACATCATCAAACAGCCCCATTTTCCACCTCGAATTACGCAAAAGAGAAGACGTAGTGAAGTATAGTTCGCGTACGCAAGGCATAAAAAAACGCCTGAAAAAATTCAGGCGTTTTTAATCTGTAGGCCTGATAAGCGTAGCGCCATCAGGCTCAATGCAGCACATTGCCGGATGGCGGCGTAAACGCCTTATCCGACCTACAGCGTTAGATATCGATGTTCGCCGCTTTCAGGGCGTTCTCTTCGATAAACGCACGACGCGGTTCAACAGCATCGCCCATCAGGGTGGTGAACAGCTGGTCAGCGGCAATCGCATCTTTCACGGTAACGCGCAGCATGCGGCGGCTGTCCGGGTCCATGGTGGTTTCCCACAGCTGATCCGGGTTCATCTCGCCCAGACCTTTATAACGCTGAATCGCAAGGCCACGACGGGACTCTTTTACCAGCCAATCCAGCGCCTGCTCGAAGCTGGCAACCGGCTGGCGGCGTTCGCCACGTTCAATGAACGCATCTTCTTCCACCAGACCACGCAGCTTCTCGCCCAGCGTGAAGATACGACGGTATTCAGCACCGTTAACGAATTCGCTATCCAGCACGTAGTCGGTATCTACGCCGTGGGTACGCACGCGGATAATCGGCTCGAAATGCTGCTGTTCAGCATTGTGCTGAATATCAAACTTCCACTGGCTGCCGTGCTGTTCTTTTTCGTTCAGTTCGGTCACCAGCGCGTTCACCCAACGCGTGACTTTCTGTTCGTCAGAGAGGTCGGCATCCACCAGCGTTGGCTGATAGATAAGCTCTTTCAGCAGCGCTTTCGGGAAGCGACGTTCCATACGGTTGATCATTTTCTGCGTGCCGTTGAACTCGGCTACCAGGCGTTCCAGCGGTTCGCCAGCCAGAGCCGGAGCGCTGGCGTTGGTGTGCAGGGTTGCACCATCAAGCGCAATGGAAATCTGGTACTGATCCATTGCTTCGTCATCTTTAATGTACTGTTCCTGCTTGCCTTTCTTCACTTTGTACAGCGGTGGCTGTGCAATGTAGACGTGGCCACGTTCAACGATTTCCGGCATCTGACGATAGAAGAAGGTCAACAGTAGCGTACGAATGTGCGAGCCGTCGACGTCCGCATCGGTCATGATGATGATGCTGTGGTAACGCAGTTTGTCCGGGTTGTACTCGTCGCGACCGATGCCGCAGCCCAGCGCGGTAATCAGCGTAGCCACTTCCTGAGAGGAGAGCATCTTGTCGAAGCGCGCTTTCTCAACGTTGAGGATTTTACCCTTCAGCGGCAGAATCGCCTGGTTCTTACGGTTACGCCCCTGCTTTGCAGAGCCGCCCGCGGAGTCCCCTTCCACAAGGTACAGTTCAGACAGCGCCGGGTCGCGTTCCTGGCAGTCGGCCAGTTTGCCCGGCAGGCCCGCTAAGTCGAGCGCGCCTTTACGACGGGTCATTTCACGGGCTTTACGCGCCGCTTCACGCGCGCGTGCCGCATCGATAATTTTACCGACCACGATTTTCGCGTCGGACGGGTTTTCCAGCAGGTATTCAGCCAGCAGTTCGTTCATCTGCTGCTCAACCGCCGATTTCACCTCAGAGGAGACCAGCTTGTCTTTGGTCTGGGAGGAGAACTTCGGATCCGGCACCTTCACGGAAACCACCGCAATCAGGCCTTCACGGGCATCGTCACCGGTGGCGCTGACTTTGGCTTTTTTGCTGTAGCCTTCTTTGTCCATGTAGGCGTTCAGCGTACGGGTCATCGCCGCACGGAAGCCTGCAAGGTGAGTACCGCCATCACGCTGCGGAATGTTGTTGGTGAAGCAGTAGATGTTTTCCTGGAAACCATCGTTCCACTGCAGCGCAACTTCAACGCCGATACCGTCTTTTTCGGTGGAGAAATAGAAGATATTCGGGTGAATTGGCGTTTTGTTCTTGTTGAGATACTCAACGAACGCCTTGATGCCGCCTTCGTAGTGGAAATGATCTTCTTTGCCGTCGCGTTTGTCGCGCAGACGGATGGACACGCCGGAGTTCAGGAACGACAGCTCGCGCAGACGTTTTGCCAGGATGTCATATTCGAATTCGGTAACGTTGGTGAAAGTTTCATAGCTAGGCCAGAAACGCACCATGGTACCGGTTTTTTCGGTATCACCCGTGACGGCCAGCGGTGCCTGCGGCACGCCGTGCTCATAGATCTGGCGGTGAACTTTGTTATCGCGCTGGATAACCAGTTCCAGCTTCTGGGACAGGGCGTTAACGACCGAGACGCCTACGCCGTGCAGACCGCCGGACACTTTATAGGAGTTATCATCGAATTTACCGCCGGCGTGCAGCACGGTCATGATAACTTCCGCTGCGGAGACGCCCTCTTCCGGGTGAATACCGGTTGGGATGCCGCGGCCATCATCCTGTACGGAGACGGAGTTGTCGCTGTGGATGGTGACGATGATATCTTTGCAGTAACCAGCGAGCGCTTCGTCGATAGCGTTATCCACAACCTCGAATACCATGTGGTGCAGACCGGTGCCGTCATCCGTGTCGCCGATATACATACCCGGGCGCTTACGCACCGCATCCAGCCCTTTCAGGACTTTGATACTGGAGGAGTCATAAGAATTCGACATCAACGTTTCTCGCTCATTTAATCTTGGGTTAATCCGTTATTTTACCCTTTTCCACGGTAAACATCTTCGAATTTTCATCGGACATGTCCAGAACGTGTTCAGCGCTAATGGCGCTGACGAAAACCTGTGACTGCGTGGCTTTTAAACGGCTGGCCAGCAGGCCACGCCGCGCGTCATCAAGTTCCGAGGCAAAATCATCTATCAGGTACAGGCAGCGTCTGCCGCTCTCGCGGGTTAGAAACTCGCCCTGTGCCAGGCGTAACGCGCACATCAGCAGCTTAAGCTGCCCGCGCGATAAGGTGTCTTCCACCGGCGCGCCGTCGGCGCGAATGCGGAAGTCCGCCTTGTGCGGGCCGTGTGCCGTGTAGGTCAGCATACGGTCGCGTTCGAAGTTTCTCTCCAGCACTTCGGCATAATCGGTTTCTTTCTCCCAGCCGCGCTGGAAGGAGAAGGTCAAAGAGAACTCCGGGAGAAATTGTTTGCAGGTATCCGCCATATCTTCGGCGATACCGGCGCTGTATTCCGCGCGCCAGCGGCTAATTTGCTCGGCCAGCGGGATAAGTTCGAGATCCCATGGACGCAGCTGCGCGTAGCGGCTCACCTGGCGCAGCGCGGCATTACGCTGCTTGAGCAGACGCTTCAGGTTGCTCCAGGCGTTGAAGAATCCGGCTTCGTTGTGGAAGCATCCCCAATCAAGGAACGCTCTTCTGTATTTAGGGCCGCCGTTGAGTAAAGTAAACCCCTCGGGCGTAATCAGCTGCATCGGCATCAGCAGCGCCAGCTCGGCGACCTTGTGGCCGTCAGTGCCGTCAATGCGCACTTTGCTGTCACCCTGTTTGTCTTTGGTCAGGCCGATTGACGTTTCGCGCTCTGCGCCCTGTAAACGACCATGCAGCACGAAAGATTCCTGCTCGTGGCGAATCACGCGGCCAATCTGCAAACTGCGAAACGCCCGGCCATGGCCGAGCGTATAGATGGCTTCCAGCACGCTGGTTTTGCCGCTGCCGTTGGCGCCAACCAGGAAGTTAAAGCCGGGGGATAAAGCAAGATCCGCGTTTTCAATATTGCGAAAATCGCGGATCAACAGACGGGTGAGCGACATTACAGTCTCATTGGCATAACAACGTAGGCAGCACTCTGAGACGCCGCATCTTCAATCTGTACGCTGGACACGGAGTCAGTCAGCATGATGCGCACATTTTCGCATTTCAGCGCATTGAGCACGTCCAGTACGTAGCTGACGTTAAAACCGATTTCAAGCTCGGTTCCTGGATAGGTGACATCCAGGATCTCTTCCGCTTCTTCCTGTTCCGGGTTATTAGCGGTGATTTTCAGCTGGTTTTCGCTAACGTACAGACGCACGCCGCGGAATTTCTCGTTCGAGAGAATCGCCGCGCGGGCAAACGCCTGCTTAAGAATATCGCAGCCCGCTTCCAGGTGTTTATCCGGGTTCTTCGGCAATACGCGGCGATAATCAGGGAAACGACCATCAACCAGCTTAGAAGTAAAGATAAAGTCACCCACGTGCGCGCGGATGTTGTTGCTGCCGATCTGCACGCGCAGCGGCGTATCGCCACCGTCGAGCATACGCATCAGTTCAATGACGCCTTTACGCGGCACGATCACCGAATGGCTCGGCAGGGACTGGCCCACCGGCATAGAGCAGACTGCCAGACGGTGGCCGTCGGTCGCCACGGTACGCAGCTCTTCGCCTTCGGTTTCGAACAGCATACCGTTTAAGTAATAACGCACATCCTGATGGGCCATCGAGAACTGGGTAGCTTCAATCAGGCGTTTCATCGTGGCCTGCGGCAGCGTGAATTCCACGTCGCTCTGCCAGTCGTCAAGATTCGGGAAGTCGGCGGCAGGCAGCGTAGACAGCGAGAAGCGGCTACGGCCAGAGCGCACCAGCATACGGTCGCCTTCCAGCTGGACGGCGATTTCCGCGCCTTCCGGCAAGCCGCGGCAAATATCGAAGAATTTACGCGCCGGGACGGTAGTCGCGCCCGGTTCATGTGCCTGCAGCAGCGCCACGCGCGCTACCATTTCCATTTCCAAATCGGTACCGGTCAGCGACAGCGTGCCGTCCGCGACCTGCAGCAGCAGGTTACCCAGAATCGGCAATGTCGGACGCCCGCCTAACGGGCCACTCACCTGTTGTAACGGTTTTAATAAATGTTCACGTTCTACGGTAAATTTCATAGGATCACGACGACAATGTTCTGATTAAATTGGAAAAGTCTTCTTTGATATCGTGGCTTTCTTCACGCAGCTGTTCAATCTTACGGCAGGCGTGCAGCACGGTGGTATGGTCACGGCCACCAAACGCATCGCCAATCTCCGGCAGACTGTGGTTGGTGAGTTCTTTCGCCAACGCCATCGCCATCTGGCGCGGACGCGCTACCGAACGAGAACGTCGTTTGGAGAGCAGGTCCGCCACTTTAATCTTGTAATACTCCGCCACCGTCTTCTGAATGTTGTCGATGGTGACCAGCTTTTCCTGCAATGCCAGCAGGTCGCGCAGCGCTTCACGCACGAAATCGATGGTGATCGCCCGGCCGGTAAAGTTGGCGTTGGCGATAACGCGGTTCAGCGCCCCTTCCAGCTCACGCACGTTAGAGCGTAGACGCTTGGCAATGAAGAACGCCACCTCACCGGGCAGACGAATGTCGTTTTCGTCGGCTTTTTTCATCAGGATAGCGACGCGGGTCTCAAGCTCAGGCGGTTCGATCGCCACCGTCAGCCCCCAGCCAAAGCGAGACTTGAGACGATCTTCTACGCCGTTGATCTCTTTCGGATAGCGGTCCGAGGTAAGGATGATCTGTTGATTGCCTTCCAGCAGGGCGTTGAAGGTGTGGAAGAACTCTTCCTGCGAACGCTCTTTGTTGGCGAAGAATTGAATGTCATCGATTAGCAGCGCGTCAACGGAGCGGTAGTAGCGTTTAAACTCTTCGATCGCATTGTTTTGCAGGGCTTTTACCATGTCCTGGACAAAGCGCTCGGAGTGCATATACACCACTTTCGCGTTCGGTTTACGGGCGATAATGCCGTTGCCCACCGCATGCAATAGGTGAGTTTTACCGAGGCCCGTACCGCCGTAGAGGAACAGGGGGTTATATGCGCCGCCGGGATTGTCCGCCACCTGACGCGCCGCCGCGCGGGCCAGCTGGTTCGACTTACCTTCAACGAAGTTATCAAAGGTGTGTTTAACGTTGACGTTGGAGCGGTAAGACGGTTCTGCGGGCGCCGGGACGTTATCCCAACCTGCGCGCGGGGCCGGGGCGACACGCGGGGCCTGCACCTGGGCGGTTTGCGCCGGAGCGCTGACGCTTGCCGTCTCTCTTAACGTTTGGGTCACGGGCTTGGTGCCCACCTCAAAACGCAGCTGCGGGACATCCGCACCGCAAAAATCATTCAACAGACCGTTGATGTTATTGAGGTATTTATCTCTCACCCAATCAAGTACGAAACGATTTGGCGCGTACAAGGCCAGCGTGTTATCGCTCAGTTCCGCCTGCAAAGGGCGGATCCACATGCTGAATTCTGTGGCTGGTAACTCATCCTGCAATCGGGCAAGACATTGCTGCCAAAGCGAAAGTGACACGGCGGACTCCACTCGAAAAAAGTCGATACACATCATCCTCCAGACAAACCTGTAGGCTACCTTCTGACGATCCTGCCGTCAGCGAAACGCAATGCTGTCGGGGATTCATTCAGCCGCTGCGCAAATGCAGCCCGAACGATGCTGTGTATAAGATTAAAAATTCGTGATTTTTGGCACACGTCGAAAAGACCCGATGCAAGCGGGTGACGCGCGAACCGCTATCTGCGGTTTTCAACGGCCTCTCTCAGACGCTGTGCTGAAAGAACGCGGTTATTTTCCCCTTTTACGATCCACCGATCGCGATCGGGCCGAGGATCATAGCGTAAACTGCGCCAGAGATCTTCTGTTTCTCACAGATTCTTCCCGATTTATCCACAGGGTGGATCCAGAAGCGCTAAGTGTAAACGATCCCGGCAAAGAGAAGGCACGATTTCCTTCGCATATTGGAAAAATTAATGACCAGCGACAAATTTCTGCTTAAATGATCTAACAAAGATCCAGGATGATCCTTGCGCTTTAATCGGCAGCCCGTATAATCCCCCACCCGGCGTGTACCGCTCGAATTTCGGTGAGGGACGCTGCCCATTTGCCGGGCAAAAAACAGCGGTCAAACGCGGTTTTTTACGCGGTAAATAAGGAAAGAGAATTGACTCCGGAGTGTACAATTATTACAATCCGGCCTCTTTAATCACCCATGGCTTCGGCATCCGTCGTTCGATTTTCGTTCGGATATCCAATAAAGCCATTGAATTTATTCAAGTTTAGGTAGAAATCGCCATGAAACGCACTTTTCAACCGTCTGTACTGAAGCGCAACCGTTCTCACGGCTTCCGTGCTCGTATGGCTACTAAAAATGGTCGTCAGGTTCTGGCACGTCGTCGTGCTAAAGGCCGTTCTCGTCTGACCGTTTCCAAGTAATAAAGCTAACCCCTCGAGTGGTTAAGCTAGCATTTCCCAGGGAGTTACGTTTGTTAACTCCCAATCATTTCACATTCGTCTTCCAGCAGCCACAACGGGCTGGCACGCCGCAAATCACCATCCTCGGCCGCCTGAATTCGCTGGGGCATCCCCGCATCGGTCTTACCGTCGCCAAGAAAAACGTTAAACGCGCACATGAACGCAATCGGATTAAACGTCTGACGCGTGAAAGTTTCCGTTTGCGTCAACATGAACTCCCACCCATGGATTTCGTGGTGGTGGCGAAGAAAGGGGTTGCCGACCTCGATAACCGTGCTCTCTCGGAAGCGTTGGAAAAATTATGGCGCCGTCACTGTCGCCTGTATCCCGGCTCCTGATAGGCCTCATTCGGGTCTATCAGCGCCTGATTAGTCCGCTACTCGGGCCGCATTGTCGTTTCACGCCAACCTGCTCTCAATACGGAATTGAGGCATTGCGCAGGTTTGGAGTGATAAAAGGCAGTTGGTTGACAGTGAAACGCGTATTAAAATGCCACCCTTTACACCCTGGTGGTGACGACCCCGTCCCGCCTGGACCATTTGATACCAGAGAACACTAACGATGGATTCGCAACGCAATCTTCTTATCATCGCTTTGTTGTTCGTGTCTTTCATGATCTGGCAAGCCTGGGAGCAGGATAACAATCCGCAGACCCAGCAGCAGACCACGCAGACTACGACCACAGCAGCGGGTAGCGCCGCCGACCAGGGCGTACCGGCCAGTGGCCAAGGAAAACTGATTACGGTTAAAACTGATGTGCTTGAGCTGACTATCAACACTCGCGGTGGTGATATTGAGCAAGCGCTGCTTCCGGCATACCCGAAAGCGCTGAAATCTGACGAACCGTTCCAGTTACTGGAAACCGCCCCACAGTTCGTCTATCAGGCACAGAGCGGCTTAACCGGTCGTGACGGCCCGGACAACCCGGCTAACGGCCCGCGTCCGCTGTATAACGTCGATAAAGATGCGTTTGTACTGGCCGATGGTCAGAACGAAATCGTCATTCCGCTGACCTACACCGATAAAGCCGGTAACGTCTTCACCAAAACCTTCACCCTGAAACGCGGTGATTATGCGGTGAATGTGGGTTACGACGTGAAGAACGCCAGCGACAAACCGCTGGAAGTGTCTACCTTCGGTCAGCTGAAGCAGACTGCGGCCCTGCCTACTGCGCGCGATACGCAGACCGGTGGCCTGTCTACCATGCACACGTTCCGTGGCGCAGCGTATTCAACGTCTGACTCCAAGTACGAAAAATACAAATTCGATACCATCGTTGATAACGAGAACCTGAACACCAACACCAAAAACGGTTGGGTTGCCATGCTGCAGCAGTACTTCACGACTGCATGGGTTCCGCAGAACAACGGTACCAACAACTTCTATACCGCTAACCTCGGTAATGGCGTTGTGGCTATCGGCTACAAGTCTCAGCCGGTTCTGGTTCAACCAGGCCAGGCAGATAAGCTGAACAGCACTCTGTGGGTCGGCCCGGCAATCCAGGACAAAATGGCTGCCGTTGCGCCGCACCTGGATCTGACCGTTGACTACGGCTGGCTGTGGTTCATCTCTCAGCCGCTGTTCAAACTGCTGAAATGGATCCATAGCTTCCTGGGCAACTGGGGCTTCTCCATCATCGTTATCACCTTTATCGTTCGTGGCATCATGTACCCGCTGACTAAAGCGCAGTACACCTCCATGGCGAAGATGCGTATGCTGCAGCCTAAGATTCAGGCCATGCGTGAGCGTCTGGGCGATGACAAACAGCGTCAAAGCCAGGAAATGATGGCTCTGTATAAAGCTGAGAAGGTTAACCCGCTGGGTGGCTGCTTCCCGCTGATTATCCAGATGCCAATCTTCCTTGCGCTGTACTACATGCTGAGCGCCTCGGTTGAACTGCGTCATGCGCCGTTTATCCTGTGGATCCACGACCTGTCTGCACAAGACCCGTACTACATCCTGCCGATCATCATGGGCGCGACGATGTTCTTCATTCAGAAGATGTCTCCGACCACGGTAACCGACCCGATGCAGCAGAAGATCATGACCTTTATGCCGGTCATCTTCACGGTGTTCTTCCTGTGGTTCCCGTCTGGTCTGGTGGTTTACTACATCGTCAGCAACCTGGTCACCATCATCCAGCAGCAGCTGATTTACCGTGGTCTGGAAAAACGTGGCCTGCATAGCCGCGAGAAGAAAAAATCCTGATTCGGTGTTAAGCACAAGCTAAAATGGAAGGCGGTCGAATGACCGCCTTTTTTATTTGCATCACAGTTGAGAAAAACCATGAGCCATAACGACACTATCGTCGCCCAAGCCACCCCACCGGGACGCGGTGGTGTGGGTATTCTGCGCATCTCCGGCCTGAAAGCACGTGACGTTGCTCAGGCGGTGCTGGGCAAGCTGCCGAAACCACGCTATGCCGACTATCTGCCGTTTAAAGATGCCGACGGCAGCGCGCTGGATCAGGGCATTGCGCTGTGGTTCCCCGGCCCGAACTCCTTTACCGGTGAAGACGTGCTGGAGCTACAGGGCCACGGCGGCCCGGTGATCCTCGACCTGCTGCTGAAACGTATTCTGATGCTACCGGGCGTACGTATCGCCAACCCGGGGGAGTTCTCCGAGCGCGCGTTCCTCAACGATAAGCTCGACCTGGCGCAAGCTGAGGCGATTGCCGACCTGATTGACGCCAGCTCCGAGCAGGCGGCCCGCTCCGCGCTAAACTCGCTACAGGGTGCCTTCTCGGCACGTGTTAACCACCTTGTGGAAGCACTTACTCACCTGCGCATCTATGTGGAAGCGGCTATCGACTTCCCGGACGAAGAGATCGACTTCCTTTCCGATGGAAAAATCGAAGCGCAGCTCAACGATGTGATTGCCGACCTCGATGCGGTGCGCGCCGAAGCGCGTCAGGGCAGCCTGCTGCGTGAAGGGATGAAGGTCGTGATTGCCGGTCGTCCAAACGCCGGGAAATCGAGCCTGCTGAACGCCCTGGCGGGCCGTGAAGCCGCGATTGTGACCGACATTGCCGGCACCACCCGTGACGTCCTGCGCGAGCATATCCACATCGACGGCATGCCGCTGCATATCATCGACACCGCAGGCCTGCGCGACGCTAACGATGAAGTGGAGCGTATCGGTATTGAACGCGCGTGGCAGGAAATTGAGCAGGCCGACCGCGTGCTGTTTATGGTTGATGGCACCACCACCAGCGCCACCGATCCGGCGGAGATCTGGCCGGACTTTATCGCCCGACTGCCGAAAAATCTGCCGATTACCGTGGTGCGTAACAAAGCGGATATTACCGGCGAGACGCTGGGTCTGAGCGAAGTGAATGACTACTCACTTGTGCGCCTCTCCGCGCGCACCGGCGAAGGCGTTGACGTACTGCGTAACCATCTCAAACAGAGCATGGGCTTCGAAAACAACATGGAAGGCGGCTTCCTGGCACGTCGTCGCCACCTGCAGGCGCTCTCCGACGCCGCAGAACACCTTCAGCAGGGCAAAGCGCAGCTGTTAGGCGCGTGGGCCGGTGAGCTGCTGGCAGAAGAGCTGAGGCTGTCTCAGCAGTGCCTGAGCGAGATCACCGGGGAATTTACCTCCGACGATCTGCTGGGGCGGATTTTCTCCAGCTTCTGTATTGGTAAGTAAGCAATCAAACCCGAATGCGCGTCAGTGAATTCGGGTTTTTACTTTCCGTCTTCCAGCTGCTAAAACCAGATAACCCCTCATGAAAAGGTTATCGAGATGGTCGCTGAATATACCTTAATCCCCACCGTTCCCTCCGCTGAGGACTTTTGCCGTCTGCGTAAAATTTCCGGCCTGTCCCCCCGCCCGCTGGATGCCGCAAAGGCCGGTCTGCCGCGCAGCTGCTACGGCGTGCATATCCTCTGGCAAGGTATGCCAGTCGGCATGGGTCGTATCGTTGGCGACGGCGCGCTGAACTTTGATATCGTGGACATCGCCGTCGACCCGGATCACCAGGGAAGAGGCCTGGGTCGCCAGATCATGGAAGCGCTTATCGCCTGGCTGGACGCTAACGCTTTTAAAGGCGCTTATGTGACCCTGGTGGCGGACGTTCCGGAGCTGTACGCCAAATTTGGCTTTGAATCCGTGCGTCCGGAAAGCGAAGGGATGGCGAGAGTCTGGAAGTAGATTTCCTTTCAGGCAATCACTGTTGTCCAAATGGCAACTCGTCGCCCCGCGCGACACCCCGTATGCTTAGCGCCACACTTTTCGTGAGGCCGCCATGACACGCTTTCTTCTTTGCAGTTTTGCCTTAGTTTTGCTTTATCCCGCCGGTATCGATATGTACCTGGTCGGGTTACCCCGCATTGCGGCTGATTTACAGGCCAGCGAGGCGCAGCTGCATATCGCATTTTCGGTCTATCTGGCGGGAATGGCGACCGCCATGCTGTTCGCCGGCAAGGTGGCCGACCAGTCCGGACGTAAACCCGTTGCCATTGTCGGTGCGCTGATTTACATCGCGGCTTCCGGCCTCTGCGCATTAGCGGAGAGCGGCACGCCATTTCTGGTTGGCCGTTTTATTCAGGGCGTCGGCGCGGGCTGCTGCTACGTGGTCGCATTCGCTATTCTGCGCGATACGCTCGACGATCGTCGCCGGGCCAAGGTGCTATCGCTGTTGAACGGTATTACCTGCATCGTACCGGTGCTGGCACCGGTGATGGGGCACCTGATTATGCTCAAATACCCGTGGCAGAGTCTGTTCTACACCATGATTGGCATGGGCGTTGTCGTGTGTCTGCTGTCCGTGTTTATTCTGCGTGAATCGCGCCCGAATGCGCTGGCTTCGTCTTCAAAACCCAGGGATGGCGCCGAGTCGCTGGTCAACCGCTTTTTCCTCAGCCGCCTGGCGATCACCACTCTCAGCGTGTCGGTTATCCTGACGTTTGTGAATACGTCTCCGGTGCTGCTGATGGAAGTGATGGGCTTCGACCGCGGCGAATACGCGACAACCATGGCAATGACAGCAGGTATCAGCATGGCGGTCTCGTTCTCTACGCCGTTCGCTCTGAGCCTGTTTAAACCCCGCACCCTGATGCTCACCTCACAAGCGCTATTCATGGCCGCAGGCATTGTATTAATCCTTGCCACGACGCACGCATTCACCCTCTTTGGGTTGACCTTGATCTGTGCGGGCTTCTCGGTCGGTTTCGGCGTGGCGATGAGCCAGGCGTTGGGTCCGTTCTCGCTGCGCGCAGGCGTCGCTAGCTCTGCGTTGGGTATTGCGCAGGTATGCGGTTCGTCGCTGTGGATTTGGCTGGCGGCTATCCTCGGTCTTGATGCGCTGAATATGCTGATCGGGATTCTGATTGGCTGTAGCATAGTGAGCATCATGCTGATTATCTCAGTTGCCCCTAACCGGTCCGCGCCTGCTCATGAAGAAATCACTCACCAGTCTCGATCTTAATCTACTGCTCTGCCTGCAGCTCCTGATGCAGGAGCGCAGCGTCACCAAAACCGCCAAACGGATGAACGTCACGCCGTCGGCGGTGAGCAAATCGCTGGCAAAACTGAGAACCTGGTTCGACGATCCGCTGTTTGTGAACACCCCGCTAGGGCTGACGCCAACACCGCTGATGTTTAGCATGGAGCAGAGCCTGGCGGAGTGGATGCAGATGGGCAATCAGCTACTCGATAAGCCGCATCATGAAACGCCGCGCGGGCTGAAGTTCGATCTGGTGGCCGAATCGCCGCTGATCATGATCATGTTCAACGCCCTCTCCAGGCAGATCTATCAACGTTATCCCCAGGCCACGATCAAAGTCCGTAGCTGGGACTATGATTCGCTGGATGCCATTATTCGCGGCGAAGTGGATATTGGCTTCACCGGTCGCGAAAGCCATCCACGATCCCGCGAGCTGTTAAGCCTGCTGCCGCTGTCGATCGACTATGAGGTGCTGTTTACCGATTTACCATGGGTGTGGCTGCGCGAGGATCATCCCGCGCTACAGGAAGAGTGGAATCTGGAGACGTTTCTACGCTATCCACACATCAGCATCTGCTGGGAACAGAGTGATACCTGGGCGCTGGATGATGTGCTTCAGGAGATGGGACGTGAGCGCAATATCGCCCTGAGTCTGCCGGGGTTCGAACAGTCGCTGTTTATGGCCGCTCAGCCGGAGCACAATATGCTGGCCACCGCACCGCGCTACTGCCGGTATTATAATCAGCTTCATCAGCTACCGCTGGTTGCTCGTCCTCTCCCCTTCGACGCTGCGCAACGAGATAAACTGCAGGTGCCGTTTACCCTACTATGGCATAAACGAAATAGTCACAACCCGAAAATAATTTGGCTGCGCGAAACGCTTAAAGCCTTATATCTCGCTGTTTCCTGATTTATTACTCGTAAAAATAGTCCATTTCAGTTAGGGGAAAGTGTAAAAGTCTCGTAATACCCCTTTTCAATCGCATTTTTAGGCAGTAAAACCTGATCATCAGTGTCGTAAATGATACTCTCCTCATCACCACAGTCCATTAATCACGGAGCGAAAAATGGCGACGCACTTTGCAAGAGGGATCCTTAAGGACGGGCATCTACTATCGGTACGGTTGTCCTCCACCAGTCATAACATCGCACGCCAGCTGCCGGCCCATCGCCGTACGCGCTACCTGGCTTCGCGCGCGCTGCTCGCCGAGCTGCTGTTTATGCTTTACGGCATCAGTGAATTACCGGAAATTGTCACGCCTGATGAGGGCAAACCGTACTTCAAAGAGAGCCATCTGCCTGATTTTTCCATTGCCTATGCGGGTAATATCGTCGGCGTCGCGCTGACCACCGAAGGGCACTGCGGCCTCGATATGGAGTTGCTGCGCGTACTGCGCAACACCCCGCAGGCCACCATCATGGAAAACTACCGTTTTACCAGCAATGAAAATCTGTGGATCAACAACCAAAACGACCCACATGAAGCGCGAGCCCAGCTGATTACGCTGCGCCAGAGCGTGCTCAAAATGTCCGGCGACGTGAACCACGATTCTCCGCAAATGCTCCAGCTACTGCCGGGTTCCGGTCGCCTGCGTTCGGCCAATACCGATCATCTCGAAGCTATCTGCGATGCGGAAGACGTGCTGGTATGGTCACTATGCGCTTCGCCGGCGATTGAAAAGCTGAAGGTGTGGGAGTTCGACGGTAAATACGGCTGGCGCAGCTTGCCCGACGCGCAGACGCGGGCCAACGAACCGGCGGCAAGGTTGATGAGATTCACCAGCCTACCGGCAGAGAAAGCGCTTATACTCAACTGATTCGGCTGGAAAACAGCCTCATGATGCAAAGGAGTAGTCATGTCAGAAACGTTGAAAGTAGTTACGTTATTGGGAAGCCTGCGCAAAGGTTCATTCAACGGCATGGTGGCACGCACCCTGCCTAAGATCGCCCCGGCGGGCATGAGCGTTTCCGCGCTGCCGTCAATTGGCGATATTCCGCTGTACGATGCCGATCTCCAGCAAGATGAAGGCTTCCCGCAGAGCGTGGAAGCGCTGGCTGAGCAAATTCGCCAGGCCGATGGCGTGGTCATCGTCACCCCTGAATATAACTATTCCGTTCCGGGCGGGTTAAAGAACGCCATCGATTGGCTGTCGCGTCTGCCGGACCAGCCGCTGGCAGGTAAACCGGTGTTGATTCAGACCAGCTCAATGGGCGCAATCGGCGGCGCGCGCTGCCAGTATCACCTGCGTCAGATTCTGGTGTTCCTCGATGCGATGGTGATGAACAAGCCGGAGTTTATGGGCGGCGTGATTCAGAACAAAGTCGACCCGCAGCTGGGCGAAGTGATTGAGCAGGGAACGTTAGATCATTTGACCGGTCAGCTGACCGCATTTGGCGAGTATATTCAGCGCGTTAAAGCGTAAGTTCTTTAAAACCCTCGCCCGATGGGCGAGGGTTCATTTCATCAGTGTGCGTCAATAAACACAATCTTCAGCACGAACAGCAGTGCGACAACAATCACGCACGGGCTGAGGTCGCGGAAACGACCGGTACCGATTTTCATCACGCAGTAAGAGATAAAGCCCAGCGCAATACCTTCGGTAATGGAGAAGCTGAACGGCATCATCACGGCGGTAATAAACGCCGGAACGGCTTCGGTCAGGTCATCCCACTTCACGCGTGACAGGCTGGAGGTCATCAGCACCCCAACGTAGATCAGCGCGCCCGCGGCTGCGTAGCCCGGCACCATGCCCGCCAACGGCGACAGGAAAATCACCAACAGGAACAGAATACCCACGACAACCGCCGTCAGGCCTGTACGACCGCCCACGGAAACGCCGGAGGAAGATTCGATGTAGGCCGTCACGGAAGAGGTACCGATAAAGGAACCGGCTACCGAGGAGACGCTATCGACAAACAGCGCCTGCTTCATGCGCGGGAACTTACCTTTCGCATCAGCCAGGCCCGCTTTATCGGTCACGCCGATCAGGGTACCGGAGGAGTCGAACAGGTTTACCAGCATGAAGGAGAAGATAACGCCCGCCAGACCAAGGTTAAACGACCCGGCCAGATCGACATGGCCCACGACGGTAGTAATGCTCGGCGGCGCGGAGACAATACCGCTGTAATGCACATCGCCCAGCATCCAGCCCAGCAGGGTGGTCACGATGATAGAGACCAACACCGCCGCGTGAATATTGCGCGAAGCCAGAATGGCGATAATAAAGAAGCCCAGCACGCCCAGCAGCACGCTGTGTGAAGTCAGGTTACCAATGGAAACCAGCGTGTCCTGGTTTGCGACAATCACGCCAGCATTTTTCAGGCCCATCATGCCGATGAACAGACCGATACCGCTGGTGATACCGACGCGCAGGCTCACGGGGATATTGGCAATCATCCAGTAGCGGACGCGGAAAATGGTCAACAGCAGCAGGCCGACAGCGCCCCAGAAAATGGCGCCCATCCCTACCTGCCACGGCAGGCCCATCGCCTGCACAACCACGAACGCGAAGAAGGCGTTCAGACCCATCGCTGGCGCCAGCGCCACCGGCAGGTTAGCAAATACGCCCATCAGGATACTGCCGAGCGCCGCAATCAGACAGGTGGTCACGAACACCGCGCTGGTGTCCATTCCGGCCACGCCAAGAATTTGCGGGTTTACAAACACGATGTAGACCATCGTCAGGAAGGTGGTGAAACCGGCGATCACTTCGGTGCGTGCCGTCGTGCCGTGCTCGCGCAGTTTAAACACGCGCTCCAGTATCCCCTGGCCGGAAGCCGGGGTGGTGTGTTGTTGACTCATTATCAATTTCCGCAGACAAGGAAGGAAAATTCGTCGCTATCCTATACCAAAATGCGACAATAGGCGCGGTTGTGAGATACTTTTTTTCATTGATTTTGCTTATACGGCAACGATTGCGTCTCTCAATTCAGCATTACGTAAACGTTAAACTTGTTAAAAAGGAAATGACATGTCCGGAGTTGAAGCGGTTTTTTTCGACTGTGACGGTACGCTGGTCGACAGCGAAGTGATCTGTTCACGGGCCTACGTCCACATGTTCAAGACATTTGGCATCACGCTCGATCTGGAAGAGATTTTTAAACGTTTCAAGGGCGTAAAGCTCTACGAGATCATCGATATCATCAACGCCGAGCACGGGGTGAACCTTGCCCGGGCGGATTTAGAACCGGTTTATCGCGCCGAGGTCGCACGCCTTTTCGACTCGGAGCTGGAGGTGATTGCCGGGGCTAACGCATTGGTCGATTCCGTAGCGATTCCGATGTGCATCGTTTCCAACGGCCCGGTCAGCAAAATGCAGCATTCGCTGGGCAAACTGGGCATGTTGCATTATTTCGAAGACAAACTGTTTAGCGGTT
The DNA here is from genome assembly GCF_001654985.1 of Kluyvera georgiana ATCC 51603. Lineage (GTDB taxonomy): Bacteria > Pseudomonadota > Gammaproteobacteria > Enterobacterales > Enterobacteriaceae > Kluyvera > Kluyvera georgiana. Next base: position 44,478 of record NZ_LXEU01000003.1, on the reverse strand, counting down.
ACGATATCCAGCGCTGGAAGCCGGATCCGGCGCTGATGCACCACGCGGCAAAAGCGATGAACGTCAACGTCGAGAACTGCATCCTCGTGGACGACTCCAGCGCAGGCGCGCAGTCGGGTATTGATGCGGGGATGGAGGTGTTCTATTTCTGCGCCGATCCGCACAATAAGCCGATTAACCACCCGAAGGTGACGACGTTTACCGATCTGGCGGAGTTGCCGGCACTGTGGAAGGCCCGCGGCTGGGATATTACGCAATAACGGTGTTGCCCGATAGCGCTACGCTATCGGGTATTCTTGTCGCCCTCTCAGGCGAGCGCCGATGCAGCGGCTTTATCCGCAATCACCGTTAATGACGGATGAAGTTGCAGCACTGAAGCAGGAACCGCTTCAGTTACCGGGCCTTCAAGCATCTGTTTAAGCGCCTGCGCTTTTCCCTCACCGCTGACTATGATGATCAGGTTTCTCGCCGCCATAATGCTTTTGGGTCCCATCGTGACATAGCTGTCAGGAGCCAACGAATAATCGCCACCCAATTCTCCATGCACGACGATATCGACCATTTTGCCCTCAATCGGCACTTCGGTTGTCAGATCGTGGAAATGTGTCGTTCCGGGAAGATTACCGCAAAAATGGCTGTCGGCGCCCAATCCCATCAACACCAGATCCAGGCCGCCATCGCGGGCGATTTTACCGTCATGATCCCGGTAATTATCAAGCGTCAGCTGCTGAATATTCCCTTCATTAATGCCCGCCGGGGTAAAAAATAGCTTCCGCAGGTTGGTGATCGTCACGCCATCCCCTGATTTTCCACGAAACGGGATCTCATCAAAGTTATAAAAATAGCAATGTGAATACCACGGTTTGCCCTGCACCGCCTCGATGACATACTGGTACATCTGCTTTGGCGTATTGCCCGCAGTAACCGCCAGATTCATCCGTCGTGACCGTGACATGTAGCCCAGCAGGTGCTGCGCGGCGATCCGACTCATCTCGGCATAATCTTCCGTTACGATTAATTTCATCTCATCCATTCCTTGAGGTTCACACGGGGCCTGCGACCCGGCCCCTGAACAACAATTATTGTTTAAAGATTTTCTGTACAAACGCAGCATAGGCCGGACGCCAGACGTCCATTTCATGATTCAGGCCCGGGTATTCATGATATTCAAAGTGGATCTGTTGTTTCTCCAGTTCGGCTTTCAGCCCGGCGATATCTTTACCGGTCACCACGTCCTTATCACCGACGGCTACCGTGAAGTTACGCAGCTGCTTGTTGATAGCCTGCGGGTCTTTGAAGCGCGCGCTGACACCGTCATTCGGCACCGTAGTGGTGGTCACGCCGCTAAAAGTCGCCAGCCAGCCAAAGCTCTCCAGGTGATTCATCCCGGAAACCAGCGCCTGATAACCACCTTGTGACAGCCCGGCCAGTGCGCGTCCATCAGCATCCTTGCGCACGTTAAAACGCTGGTCAATCAGCGGAATAATATCGTGCATCAGCTCGCTGTCAGCGGCCTTCGCGTTGAGAGGATAAAACGACTTACGCCGATCCTGTGGGACAAAATCCTCCGGCACGATCCCTTGCGCATCGGTTTCAGTATCGGGGACGACAACCAGCATAGGTTCAATCTTGCCCTCCGCCAACAGATTATCCATCATCTGCGTAATACGCCCCTGGTCGATGGCTGAGCGACCTGAATCGCCAAAACCATGATAGAAATAGAGCACAGGTAACGGTTTGCCCTGGCCGTTATAACCCGGTGGGGTCCAGACAAACATCTGACGCTCGGATTTTAAGGCGCTGGAGTGATAGGTCACGGTAATGAGATCACCGTGCGGAACGGCCTTCACATCCAGAATACTGCCCGGTACCAGAATCAGGCTGGTGTTGATCTGCCGCTGTGGTTTTTGCTCGCGGCTGCCGGTATCGATAGTACGGAAACCATCAACGTCGAAATAATACTCATAGAGATTGGGTTTCATCTGGTCACTTTTCCACGTCCAGATACCTTGATCATCTTTGGTCATATCATGTGAGGCAATACTGTTTACCGTCGCGCCCGTTACCACTGAGACGCGTTTTGCGTCCGGCGCAAACAAACGAAAAGTAATACTGTTATCGGCGTTAACCTGCGTCACATACTGGCTAACGGGGATCGCTGCGCTCGGCGCAACTGGAAACGGCGCAGCATTAACGTTAAACGCGGCACCGGCCAGCGCTAACACGAAGTAAATGGCATGTTTTTTCATCTTTATTCCTTGTAGAGTTTCCCTGCTTTACCACCAGATCTCGGCCTGCGCGCCAACGGCAAATTGATCGTTTTTACCATCTTCAAAAACGCTATCGACATTATTCGCGGCTTTATCCAGGTCGGTATCTTCGGCCTTAATATAGGTGGCGTAAAAACGAATTTCCGGGCGGGAAGTCAACATACTGGTATTGACTTTAAAGGTATGGAAGAGCGTGGTTTTGTAACCGGATTCGTCGTACTTCTTACCCTTCATATCTTTGTTTTGTTGGGTAAAGTAACCCAGCTCGATGCCAGTCTGGTTATATTGATCCCAGATATAGGCCGGGCGAATCACCGCGCGAATAGATTCAAAATCGGTATGTGCTCCGGTTTCATAACTGTACACATCGTTACCGAAGGAATAGACCAACGCGTTAGCCACAATAAAATGATCGCCAACATAAGCTTCGCCCTGTGACGTTAAGCGTACGGCAGTACCGTTGGTGTGATCGCCATAGTACCTACCGTTAAACGTGGTATACGGGCTGGACCCCGCATAGCGCGAGAAGCTGCTGGCAATGGAGTTATTTGCCATCAACGCTGAGAATTCGTTAAAGCCACCTTTATCGAATTTCTGCGTCAGCGTGGTGCCAAACATCCAGGTGTCTTTCCACTCGTAGAAATCGTTGTTGTCCTCATTATATTTCTCCGATGCGCTCTGGTTGGCCGCCACGTAACGCCCGGAGAGCATCAACGTGGCTTTATCCCACAGCGGCAGATCTTTGTAGCGAATATCCAGGGTATTGGTATTGATCTGCTGTTTATTTACCAGCGCACGGTCGTAATCGTCGACATCCTCACGTACCAGCGCGATATCAAATTTACCCGGACCAACCTGCCAGTTTTCCAGACCAACGCCGGCCGCCGCATCCGTACGCTGCGTTTTCCAGTCCAGCATCTGTATTTCAATCTTCGGTGCGCCATGCTTGCCGACCCAGAAATCCGCCTCCGACGCGAACGGCAGGAAACCCTGAGTGGTGACGTACATATCGGAGAACTGCATATAGTTTTCCCCCCCAGCGTTATCACCGAACCAGCCGGTGGAGTACTGCTGACCAACATTACCATCCATCATCACGATGGCATCAACGCGCTTATTACCTTCGTTATACACGCGCTGCTTCAACTGCAGATCGAACCAGCCGCTGTATTCGTTGCCCAGACGTCCCAGCGAGCCAATAGCCCAGGATTTCGGCGAACCGTGGGAGGCGGAGCCCCAGCCGGAACGGTAGTAGCCGTTATAACTAAAGCCAATTTCATCCTTCACGAAACGGCTAAAGTCCTTCATGGTCATCGACGAGTACATCGTCTCGCTACCGTCGGCATTTGGGGTTTCGGTTTTCACCAACACCGCGTCGGGTTTGGTTGTGGTTTTTACCGTTGGCGCCATCACGGTCGGGGTGGTGGAGACGGTAATATTGCGCTTGTATGCCTCCGCTTTATATTTATTTAACTCCTTTTGCGTATCCTTTAACGCCTGTTCGAGTAGTTCAAGACGTTGTTCGACGGTTAATGATTCGGCATAAACCTGAAATGAAAACGAGAGTGGTACCATCAATAATATGGCAGAGGTAATCAGATTTTTTTTAAACATAATATCCCTTTATATAATTAATAATGAAGATAGAAATAACACTCCGGATAATTTTGGCAAACAGGCGTCTACTGAAATGAATTAACGCTTCAGTGGCGAAATATTATTTTCCTACTGGATAATGGAGAGTAGTGGCTCCTGAACATTTACTGTTTTCATATTTAAAGGCAGGACATCGGTATAATCATCGCTATTGCTAATTAATATCGGTGTGGTTAAATCGAACCCAGCAGCCGCGATAGCATCGGCATCAAACGTCAGCAAGCGATCGCCCACCTCAACATCATCACCAATTTGCACATGCGCGGTAAAATATTGTCCATTGAGTTTTACCGTATCAATGCCAACGTGAATCAGCACCTCAACGCCATCGCTGGATTCGATACCGATAGCATGCAGCGTTGCGAATAGAGAAGCCACTCGACCTTTCACCGGCGAATGCACCTCCCCCTGCGTCGGGATAATCGCAACGCCTTTACCCAATAGCCCGCTGGCGAAGGTCGCGTCAGCCGCGGATGAGAGTGGAACCACGTTTCCAGCCAGCGGTGCCGCAACCGTCTGCGGGCTTACGCGGTGAGCGGCAGGCGCGGGCATGACAACCTGAGCATCCGATCTGTTTTGTCGACTCAACGCCAGGTAAAAAATAACCGTTCCAGCAAACGCGCCCAAGATCGCAATGACCGCGCCAATTACGCTCGCCCAAACGGTAAAATCAATACCGGTTGGCGGAATGGTTTGCATAAAGGTGAAAATGCTGGGAATCCCGAAGGAATAGACTTTTGTTTGCGCAAAACCGATAACGCCAGCCCCGATAGCACCACTCACGCAGGCAATTATAAACGGGTATTTGCGCGGCAGATTGACGCCATATACCGCAGGTTCCGTAATGCCAAACAACCCGGTTAGCGCCGCGGACCCGGCAACCATTTTTTTAGACCCATCACGCTCACACAGAAAGATGGCCAGCGCCGATCCGACCTGCGCCATAATCGCAGGCATCATTAACGGCAACATGGTGTCGTAGCCGAGTACGGTAAAATTGTTAATACACAGCGGCACTAACCCCCAGTGTAGGCCAAACATGACGAAGATCTGCCACAGCCCGCCCATGACCACACCGGCGAACCAGGGTGCGGCATGATAGAGATAGAGGTAACCCGCCGCAATCAGCTCGCTCACCCATGAGGAAAGTGGGCCAACCACCAGGAAAGTGACCGGGATAATCACCACCATGCACAACAGCGGGGTGAAGAAGTTTTTAATCGCCGAGGGGAGCCAGGCATTAAGTTTTTTCTCCATCAAGCTGCAAAGCCAGGCGGAGAAAATTATTGGAATCACCGATGAGGTGTAGTTGATGAAGGTGATGGGTAGGCCAAAAAAGTGTAGTACTGTCGTATCCGGCATCTGTGCGCTCTCAAAGGCACGCAGAATAATCGGGTGTACCAGCGCACCGCCAATCACCATGGTCAGAAACGGGTTGCCGCCAAAGCGTTTTCCCGCGGTATAGCCGAGAATAATCGGGAAGAAATAGAACAACGAATCGCTGGCGCTGAACAGTAGCAAATAGCTGCCGCTCTGCTCGGTTGTCCACTGGCAGGCCAGCGCCACCGCCAGCAGCCCTTTCAGGATCCCCGTTGCCGCCAGTAGGCCGATTAGCGGTGTAAAAATCCCGGAGATGATAAAGACAAAACGGCTTAATAAGCTGTCTTTGGCATCGCCTTCCACGGCGGCCTGAGAGCCAGTATCTAAACCAATCAATGCGTTAACGGCAATAAAAACATCCGCAACATGGTTACCAATAACCACCTGAAACTGGCCGCCGCTTTCTACAACCATGATAATGCCCGGGGTCTTTTTCAGTATATCTGCGTGCGCCTTGCCGATATTCTTTAGCTTAAAACGTAGGCGCGTGGCGCAATGCATCAGGCTGATGATGTTGTCCCTACCCCCAACTCCAGCCACAATTTTTTGGGCTAATTCCGTCATGTGTGATCCTCAACCGCGATGCGGCAATCAAAAAAAAACCTGAAGAAAATCACCCCCTCTCAGAGATAATTTTCTTCAGGTTTTGCCCGCCCAGGCGGTAACAATGCTGAAGTTAAGACAGCGATGTACGATTAATTATCTTTGCGAACCCGCTCAATATTGATAGCCAGAAACATAATTTCTTCCGACGTCGTTTCCCGCTGGTACTGCTGGCGGATAAAAGCAGAAATCCGTTCCGCACACTCCCAGGCATCAAAATAGTTCTGTTTCACGGCTTGCTGTAATTCCCAATTTTCATCCCCCACTGAAGCATGTTCAATAATACGGTAGGCAAAGAATTTTAAATGCGTAACGAGCCGCTGATAGCTCAGACTCTCTTCCTGATAATTAATGGAAAACTGAAACTTAATCAGTTGCAGCATTTCTCGCATTAACTGGGTGATCTCTTTTACATCCTCCATATTGCCGCGCATCTGCGCACTTACCAGGTGCATGGCAATAAAGCCCGCTTCATCCCTGGGTAGTTGTACACCGAGGCGCTTATGAATCACCACCAGCGCCTCTTCACCCAACTGAAACTCCTTCGGATACAGACGTTGGATATCCCACAATAGCGCGTTTGGTAACACGATACGCTTATGGGCACGCGCGATCGCAAACTGACAGTGATCGGTGAGCGAAATGTAGATACTGTCTTGCAAATGCCCCAATCGCTCGCGAGAGTTCGAAATAATGACATCGCAGGTGGTCATAATATCGAGTGGGATACGACTTAGCAGTTCACTTAAATGTCGAGTCAATTCATGAGTGCTTAATGCATACTCTTTTTCAATACCACAACCATTAATATGGTCACCTACGCGCTTCTGAAAACCAATGCCCCGGCCCATGACAACTTTCTCGCATTGATTTTCGTCGGTTACGACTAAAACATTATTATTTAACACTCTGGCGATCTGCATAATCATCTGTATGACCTTTTTTAAAGACAAAAAACCCGATATTGTCAGCGCTAGCTGACGCAATCAGGTTTTGCCTGCAAATGCAGTAACAATCCAGTCATTAAAAACAGCGTGAGTTTGGTTTTTTATAAATATAAATTGAAGTGGATTTTTGTATTTAACCGCATTAAATGCAATGACAAATGTGATAAATTGTGATTAGTATCGATAATATTACATTCATATTATTTTAGGAATTTATAAATATAATATAGAGGAATATATATTAGTATTTCTATTACATAGTCCTCTCTCCTGTCAGGAGAGAGGACTATGACGTTACTCTTTCGGATCTTTCCCCGCCAGCAGCTTATCCAACTCATCGCCGCCCACGTGACGGAAATCTTGTCCCTTCACGAAGTAGAAGATGTATTCGCAAATATTCTGGCAGCGGTCGCCGATACGCTCGATAGAGCGAGCGCAGAACAGCGCGGTCAGCACGCTTGGAATGGTGCGCGAGTCTTCCATCATGTAGGTCATCAGCTGACGCACGATGCCTTCATATTCCTGGTCAACTTTCTTGTCTTCACGGTAGATACGAACCGCTTCGTCGAGATCCATGCGCGCGAACGCATCCAGCACGTCGTGCAGCATCTGCACGGTGTGGCGGCCCAGCGACTCCAGGCTGACCAGCAGCGGCTGGTGCTGCTGGGAGAATTTCTCCAGCGCGGTGCGGCAAATTTTGTCCGCTACGTCGCCAATACGTTCCAGCTCGGCGATAGTTTTGATAATCGCCATCACCAGACGCAGGTCGCTCGCAGTTGGCTGACGCTTGGCGATAATGCGCACGCAGGCTTCGTCGATCGCCACTTCCATCATGTTGACGTGCTTATCGCCATCGATAACGCGCTTCGCCAGTTCGCTATCCTGGTTGTGCATCGCGGTAATCGCATCAGAAAGCTGCTGCTCAACCATGCCGCCCATGGTCATCACCTGGGTGCGGATGCTCTCCAGTTCTGCGTTGAACTGGCCGGAAATATGTTTATTAAGGTTCAGATTGTCCACAACGCGCTCCTGAATCAACCGTAACGACCGGTGATGTAATCTTCTGTTTGTTTCTTCGCGGGCTTGGTGAACAGATCGTCCGTGTTGCTGAACTCAATCAACTCGCCCAGGTACATAAACGCCGTGTGATCGGAACAACGCGCAGCCTGCTGCATGTTGTGGGTGACGATAACGACGGTGTAATCCTCTTTCAGCTCGGTGATCAGCTCTTCGATACGCCCGGTGGAGATTGGGTCAAGGGCTGAACACGGCTCATCCAACAGCAGCACTTCCGGGCGAATCGCAATACCGCGCGCGATGCACAGACGCTGCTGCTGACCACCGGAGAGAGAGTACCCGCTCTGGTGCAGTTTATCTTTGGTTTCATTCCATAATGCGGCCTTGGTCAAGGCCCACTGCACGCGTTCGTCCATGTCGGTACGCGACAGTTTTTCAAACAGACGCACGCCAAAAGCAATGTTGTCGTAGATGGACATCGGGAACGGCGTCGGCTTCTGGAACACCATCCCAACCTTGGCGCGCAGCAGCGCGATATCCTGGGTGTTGGTGAGAATATTGTCGCCATCCAGCAGGATTTCGCCATCCGCACGCTGCTCCGGGTAGAGCTCAAACATCTTGTTGAAGGTACGCAGCAGCGTTGATTTACCACAGCCCGACGGGCCGATAAACGCCGTCACCTGGTTTTTGGCGATATCCAGGTTGATGTTCTTCAGGGCATGGAATTTGCCGTAGTAGAAGTTCAGGTCACGAACTGAAATTTTACCCGGAGTCGTGTTAACCATACTCATCTCAATCTCTTCCTCATCATGCCTGATGGCGCGCAGCTTTCAGGCCTACATATATGTCAACCGTAGGCCGGATAAGGCGTTTACGCCGCCATCCGGCAAGGTATTAAACTTAACCGTGTTTCTTCTTGGCGAAAATAACGCGCGCCAGAATGTTCAGCAGCAATACGCACAGCGTGATAATCAGCACCCCGGCCCAGGCCAGTTGCTGCCACTCCGCAAACGGGCTCATCGCAAATTTAAAGATGGTTACCGGCAGGTTGGCGATAGGCTGCATCATGTCGGTGCTCCAGAACTGGTTCGAGAGTGCCGTAAACAGCAGCGGCGCTGTTTCACCGGCGATACGCGCAATAGCCAGCAGGATACCGGTCATAATCCCGGAGACCGACGCTTTCAGCGTAATCGCGGAGATCATCTTCCACTTTGGCGTACCCAGCGCATAGGCGGCTTCACGCAGGCTGTCCGGCACCAATTTGAGCATGTTCTCGGTGGTACGAATAACGATCGGTACCTGCAGCAGCGCCAGCGCAATCACGCCCGCCCAACCGGAGAAGTGCTGCATTTGCGCCACGACGATGGTGTAGACGAACAGGCCCACGACGATCGACGGTGCGGAAAGCAGAATGTCGTTAATAAAGCGGATGACTTCGGCGAGCCAGGATTTACGTCCATACTCGGCGAGGTAAATACCCGCCATAATGCCCAGCGGCGTACCAAACACGGTCGCCCACAGAATCAGCAGGCCGCTGCCCGCCAGGGCGTTCGCCAGACCGCCGCCTGCGGTATTTGGCGGTGGCGTCATTTCGGTAAACAGCGCCAGGGACATCCCGTCGATACCACGGGTGATGGTGGCCATCAGGATCCACACCAGCCAGAACAGGCCGAAGATCATGGTCGCCATCGACAGCGTCAGCGCGATACGGTTCTTCATGCGGCGTCTGGCCTGCATTTTGCGACGGGACTCAGCCAGCGCAGCGGTGTTTTGCATTTCCAGCGTTGCCATTAGCGTGCCCCCTCATTCTTCGCCAGACGCATAATCATGAACTTAGATGCCGCCAGCACGATAAAGGTAATCGCAAACAGGATCAGACCCAGTTCCATCAGCGCAGAAACATGCAGGCCGGATTCCGCTTCGGCAAATTCGTTCGCCAGCGCGGAGGTAATGCTGTTACCCGGCATATACAGTGACGCGCTGTCGAGCTGGTAGGTGTTGCCGATGATAAAGGTGACCGCCATGGTTTCACCCAGCGCGCGGCCCAGACCGAGCATCACACCGCCGATCACGCCATTTTTGGTGAACGGCAGGACGATACGCCAGATAACTTCCCAGGTGGTGCAGCCGATACCGTAGGCCGACTCTTTCATCATCACCGGGGTTTGTTCGAACACATCACGCATTACGGCAGAGATATAGGGGATGATCATGATGGCGAGGATAACCCCAGCCGCCAGGATACCGATACCAAAGGCCGGGCCGGAGAACAGCGCACCGACAAACGGGATGTTAGAAAGGATATTGCCGACCGGCTCCTGGAAGTAGGTCGCGAACAGCGGCGCGAAGATAAACAGGCCCCACATGCCGTAAACGATACTGGGAATGGCCGCCAGCAGTTCAATCGCGATGCCCAGAGGGCGTTTAAGCCAGTTTGGTGCCAGTTCGGTCAGGAAGAGAGCGATGCCGAAACTCACCGGAACGGCGATCAGCAGGGCGATAACGGAGGTCACGAGCGTACCGTAAATCGGTACCAGCGCGCCGTAAATGTCGTTAGGCGCATCCCACTCTTTGGTCCACAGGAAGGCGAAGCCGAACTTCTCCATACTGGGCCACGAGGAGATCACGAGAGAGACGATAATCCCGCCCAACATCAATAGCACAATCAGCGCAGCCAGTCTTACCAGCGCGCTGAATATCATGTCACCCTTTTTACCCGGTGGGTTAAAAGCAGGCTTAGTTGCAGCCATAAATCACTCTTTCCAGTTTAAAATCCGCCACGACATTTACAGCTGCCCGGCGTTCCCGCCGGGCGACCGTAATCAGTACAGCGCTTTACCGCTGCTGTCTTTTACGTTGGTCTTCCATGCAGCACGAACCTGCTCAACCACGCTTTCCGGCAGAGAAGCATAATCAAGCTCGTTCGCCTGCTTGCCGCCGTTTTTGTATGCCCAATCAAAGAACTTCAGCACTTCAGCGCCCTGCTCAGGTTTCTTCTGCTCTTTGTGTACCAGGATGAAGGTGGTGGAAGTAATCGGCCACGCGTTGTCACCCTTCTGGTTGGTCAGGTCCTGCGCGAAGGTTTTGCTCCAGTCAACGCCCTTAGCCGCGTTAGCGAAGTTATCTTCGGTCGGGCTAACCGGTTTGCCGTCGGCAGAAACCAGTTTGGTGTAAGCCAGGTTGTTCTGCTTGGCGTAAGCGTATTCAACGTAGCCGATAGAGCCAGGCAGACGCTGTACGAACGCCGCGATACCGTCGTTGCCTTTACCGCCCAGACCGGTCGGCCAGTTTACGGTAGAGCCCGCGCCAATTTTCGATTTCCACTCTTCGTTCACTTTAGACAGGTAGCTGGTGAACACGAAGGAGGTACCGGAACCATCAGCACGACGCACAACGGCGATGTTCTGAGAAGGCAGCTTAACGCCTGGGTTCAGTTTGGTGATGGCTTCGTCATCCCACTTCTTGATTTTGCCCAGGTAGATGTCCCCCAGCGTTTTACCGTCAAGCACCAGCTCGCCGGATTTCAGGCCAGGGATGTTAACGGCCAGCACCACACCGCCGATCACCGTCGGAAACTGGAACAGGCCTTCCTGAGCCAGTTTTTCGTCAGACAGCGGGGCATCGGATGCGCCGAAATCAACGGTATTTGCAGTAATTTGTTTTACGCCACCGGAGGAGCCGATACCCTGGTAATTCACTTTATTACCGGTTTCTTTGTTGTAGGTATCAGCCCATTTGGCATACACCGGCGCTGGGAAAGTTGCACCCGCGCCTGTCAGGCTTGCTGCTGCAAATGCAGAGAAAGCGCTCATCGATAAGGTCGCGGCGACAACAGTTGCGACAGTGGTACGCATAACTTTCATAATGTCTCCTGCAAGAATCCGTAAATGATTGTTTAGTGGCTACGAGGAGCAAAATAGGACAATCAGGTGACAGTTATATGTAAGGTTTATGACAGTTTAATGACACAGAAACACCTATAAAAAACAGGATAATTAAAACCATTAAAATCAGTTAGTTGTGAAAAATATTTACACTCAAATTTCAGAGGGATTTTCTTTTTATGACAGCAAAACCGTCGTGCTTTATGACAGTTATAGCGGACAAAAAAAATCCGGCCATGCCTGAGGCATAGCCGGATGATTCATCAAAGGGTGACGATTATTCCACGGTCACCGATTTTGCCAGGTTACGCGGCTGGTCAACGTCGGTGCCCTTAATCAGCGCCACGTGATAGGCCAGCAGCTGTAGCGGCACGGTGTAGAAGATAGGCGCGATGACCTCTTCCACGTGCGGCAGCTCGATGATGTGCATATTGTCGCTATCGGTAAACGCCGCGTCCTGATCGGCAAAGACATACAGCTCACCGCCGCGCGCGCGAACCTCTTCGATGTTGGATTTCAGTTTTTCCAGCAGCTCGTTGTTCGGTGCGACGACAATCACCGGCATATCGGCATCAATCAGCGCCAGCGGGCCGTGCTTCAGCTCGCCAGCGGCGTAGGCTTCCGCGTGAATGTAGGAGATCTCTTTCAGCTTCAGCGCGCCTTCCAGCGCGATCGGGTACTGATCGCCGCGGCCAAGGAACAGCGCGTGATGCTTGTCGGAGAAATCTTCTGCAAGCAGCTCAATGCGTTTGTCCTGCGACAGCATCTGCTCAATGCGGCTTGGCAGCGCCTGCAGACCGTGCACAATATCGTGCTCAACGGCGGCATCCAGACCTTTCAGGCGAGCCATTTTTGCCACCAGCAGCAGCAGAACGGTCAACTGAGTCGTAAACGCTTTGGTGGAGGCAACGCCAATCTCCGCGCCCGCTTTGGTCATGATCGCCAGGTCGGATTCGCGCACCAGCGACGAGCCCGCGACGTTACAAATCGCCAGCGAGCCCAGGTAACCCAGCTCTTTGGTCAAGCGCAGGCCTGCCAACGTATCGGCGGTTTCACCGGACTGCGAGAGAGTAATGACCAGGCTATTTGGGCGCACGGCGGATTTGCGGTAGCGAAATTCCGACGCGATCTCGACATCGCACGGCATACCGGCCAGCGATTCAAACCAATAGCGCGCCACCATTCCCGAATTATAGGAAGTCCCACAGGCGATAATCTGAATGTGCTCAACCTTCGCCAGCAGCGCATCGGCCTCCGGCCCCAGCTCGCTCAGATCCACCTGGCCGTGGCTAATACGCCCGGTTAAGGTGTTTTTGATGGCATTCGGCTGCTCGTAGATCTCTTTCTGCATGTAGTGGCGGTAGATGCCTTTATCACCGGCATCGTACTGCACGTTTGATTCAATATCCTGACGCGTCACTTCCGCGCCGGTCTTATCGAAGATAGCCACGGTACGGCGGGTCACTTCCGCGATATCCCCCTCTTCCAGGAAGATGAATCGACGGGTTACCGGCAGCAGCGCCAGCTGGTCAGAAGCGATAAAGTTCTCGCCCATCCCAAGGCCAATCACCAATGGGCTACCGGAACGCGCTGCCAGCAGCGTGCTCGAATCGCGGGAGTCCATAATGACCGTACCGTAAGCGCCGCGCAGCTGTGGAATCGCGCGCAGCACCGCTTCACGTAAGGTACCGCCCTGTTCCATCTCCCAATGCACCAGGTGAGCAATCACTTCGGTGTCGGTCGCTGAAACGAAGACATAGCCGCGCGCTTGCAGCATTTCGCGCAGCGGTTCGTGGTTTTCGATGATGCCGTTATGCACCACCGCAATGTGTTCAGACACATGCGGATGCGCATTGCCTTCCGACGGTTCGCCGTGAGTTGCCCAACGGGTGTGAGAAATACCGGTGCCGCCGGAGAGCGGTTGTTCTTCCGCTGCCTGAGCCAGCATCTGGACTTTTCCCAGACGACGCAGACGGGTCATATGACCTTCTGCATCCACCACAGCCAAACCCGCAGAGTCGTATCCACGGTATTCCAGACGACGGAGGCCCTCGAGAAGGATTTCAGCTACATCACGTTGCGCGACTGCGCCAACAATTCCACACATAAGTTTATGTTCCGATTTTTTACGCGTTGTCGGTCAACCTGTTGCCCGTATACCGGGCGCCCCGAGCCTTGTAGAGAGTGGGGTTATTTTTATAGGTACTGCATGGTCGGCGGGAGATTATGTTATCTCCTCGCCGTTGTTGCCTGATGCGGCTACGCCTTATCAGGCCTACTTCTTAATCTTTACCGGACGCTGCCAGCCTTGCTTGTGTACCTGCGGTACGCGGCTGAGTACCAGTTCGTTATCCGCGACGTTGCGGGTGACGGTGGTCCCGGCGGCAATCGTCACGCCTTTGCCAATCGTCACTGGGGCCACCAGCTGGCTGTCGGAGCCGACGAACACGTCATCGCCGATAATGGTTTTAAACTTATTCGCGCCATCGTAGTTGCAGGTAATGGTACCCGCACCGATATTCACGTTGTCGCCAATTTCCGCGTCGCCGAGGTAGGTCAGATGGCCGGCCTTCGAGCCTTTGCCCAGACGCGCTTTCTTCATTTCGACGAAGTTACCGACGTGAGCGCCTTCCAGCAGTTCAGCGCCCGGACGCAGACGCGCGAATGGCCCGATGGTGCAGGCCGCTTCCAGATGCGCATCTTCCACCACGCTGTACGGACTGATTTCACAGTCGTCACCGATGGTGGCGTTTTTGATCACGCAGCCCGCGCCGATTTTGACGCGATCGCCCAGCACCACGTTGCCCTCAAGGATAACGTTAGTATCTATTTCGACATCGCGCCCGTGAGACAAGGTACCACGTAGGTCAAAACGCGCCGGGTCACGCAGCATCACGCCGGCCAGCAGCAGCTTTTCAGCCTGCTCAGACTGATAAATACGTTCAAGGCGGGAAAGCTGCAGGCGGTTATTCACGCCGTCGGTTTCACTGATACGCGCCGGATGCACCGCGGCAATTTCACGCCCTTCCTGATACGCCATGGCGATAATATCGGTGATATAGAATTCGCCCTGCGCATTGTTATTGTCGAGCTTCGCCAGCCAGCGCTTCAGGTCCGCGCCGTTAGCAATCAGGATACCGGTGTTAATTTCCTGAATCTGACGCTGTGCTTCGGTGGCATCTTTGTGCTCGACAATACCGGTTACTTTGCCGTTTTCACGGGTAATGCGGCCATAGCCGCTCGGATCGTCCAGCACCACCGTCAGCAGACCTATTCCGCCCTGCGGCTTGGCTTCGCGCAGACGCTGCAGCGTTTCAACGGAGATCAGCGGCACGTCGCCGTACAGCATCAGAATATCTTCGTCATCCGCGAAGAACGGCGCAGCCTGCTGCATCGCATGTCCGGTGCCCAGCTGTTCAGCCTGCAGCACCCAGTTCAGGTTGTCGTCGGATAAGGCTTGCTTAAGTAAATCACCGCCGTGACCGTACACCAGGTGAACCTGGTTCGCGCCAACATGATTCGCGGCATCAATGACATGCTGCACCATCGGCTTGCCAGCCAGCGTGTGCAGCACTTTAGGAAGATCGGAATACATACGCGTGCCTTTGCCTGCGGCAAGGATCACAACGCTCATGGTACGGTTAGACATAGGTATCCTGTCTGTAGATTAAGTATGAAGTAAACCGGGTTCTTGTTGAAAATTCTACATATTTTTCAGCATGAAATGGCCTGCTGATAAAACGTCCAACATCCCCTTTAGTCCTGACTTTCTGCCCTTATTTTCGTCTATATCAAATCTATTTGTCTTGTAAGAAATCAGGCTCAGCGCCAGATTCTGCGCTATCTCACTGCTTATGCTGTTTTTTTATCACCTGAATAAAGGATAAACCATTTCAAAACGGTGTTTTATTTACTCATTATTGTGACGCGCAAAAAAGAAACAACGTTTTAATTTGTTGATAATTACGACGCTCAACCATTCAGGAAGATAATATGAACAAGAAGATACCTCTGGCTCTTACCCTTTGTAGCGCAGCGCTCTCTCTCTCGGCGCAGGCCCAGACGCCCCAGCAATGGAAGGCGATCGCTTTTGGGCAGTCCACCGACGTTAACTTCTCCTCCAACGTTCTTCCGGAGAAAGTTGGCGTGAATAACGTCACTATCGACGGTAAAACGCTGACGCCCCAGCAGATTGCCGATCTCAGCAAACCTATCACTATTGAAAGCCGCGGTGGCAAAATCGCCAATTCACACGACGGTTTAACCTTCTTCTACACCACGTTACCGAGCGATGAGAACTTTGTTCTCTCAGCCACGGTTACCGTCGATCAGTTTGGTCCGGAAAACGGCGCTAAACCGGCCGCACAGGAAGGCGCGGGGTTACTGGTGCGCGATATCATCGGCATTCCACGCCAGGAACCGCTGAAAGAAGGCTATGAAGAGTTCCCTGCGGCATCAAATATGGTAATGAACGCCATTATGACCCAGGACAAGAAAGACAGTTACCGCGTAAAGCTACAGGCGATCGCGCGTAACGGTATTACCCAACCGTGGGGTAATGCCGGGTCCGAGATTAAAAAGGTCAGCTATAAGGAAGGGGTTGATCTGCGTCAGTCGCCGACGTTCCGCCTGAAGCTAGAACGGACGAATGACGACTTCGTGACCGCCTGGGCCCCTGTCGGGAGCGAAGAGTGGGTGACCGAACGCGTACCGCACGCAGATATGATCTCCGTGCAGGATAAAAAACAGTATTACGTGGGCTTCTTTGCGTCGCGTAATGCCAAAATCACCGTTAAAGACGCTTCGCTGACTACCTCGGAGGCGAAAACCGTGGCCTCTAAACCGTTCGTCGCCAAATCATGGCCGGTGGTGATGCAGGTCGCTTCAGGCAGTAAGAGCCTGACGCCAGAGTACACTCTGCAAGCGCGCGCCAACTATGACGGGCTGTTTACCGTACGGCACAATGAAGTGGTGATCGGGGAGAATAAAGCGGTGAAGGCCGGCGAGATGTTCACTCAGCCCGCCACGCTGAAAGAGAGCAATACCTTCCAGGTGACCTTTACCCCTACCAGCGGTAAAGACCGGACGCCGGTTGAGCAGCAGTTGACCGTTAACCAGCAGAAAGGTATCTCCACCAGCACGCTGTACGCGGCAGCAAATGGCAAGGCAGATGCAAAAGGTACCGCCGACGCGCCAATGGATTTGCAAACAGCCATCGATCTGGTCGCGCCGGGCGGAAAAATTGTGCTGGCGGCAGGTGACTATCCGAAGACCGACATTCCGCTTTCAGCCAGCGGTCTTGAGAATGGTCGTAAAACGCTGGAAGCCAACGGTAAAGCGGTTATCCACGGTATGCTGCTGGACGGTAACTACTGGACGCTACGCGGTGTGGATATCACCGGGAAGAGCCTGCGTATTCAGGGCAGCCATAACCTGATCGAGAATGTCACGGCTTATCGCAATGATGATACCGGGATTCAAATTTCCTCGGTCGATAAGATTGGTCGTCCACTGTGGGCAAGCTATAACCGCGTGGTGAACTCGGAGTCCCACAGCAATGAGGATCCGGGCAAGATCAACGCTGACGGTTTTGCGGTAAAGATGCGCGTGGGTGAGGGTAACCGACTGGAAGGATGCTACTCACACAACAATATTGATGACGGTTTCGATCTGTTTAATAAGATTGAGGACGGCGCCAACGGCGTGGTGGTAATCGAGAACTCTGTCGCCCGCGACAACACCAGCAACGGCTTCAAGTTGGGCGGCGAAGGGCAGCCAGTGGCGCACGAAATCCGCAACAGCATCGCGATCGGCAACCACCTTGATGGCTTCACCGATAACTTCAACCCGGGCAAGCTGGTGGTGGTCAATAACGTCGCCGTCGACAACCAGCGCTTTAACTTCATCTTCCGTCCAAGCCCTTATGGCGATGCATCTACGCAGGGTGTATTCAGCGACAACATTTCGCTGCGCAGCCAGCCGGGGAAATATGATGATGCGGTGGTGGGCAACATTGATGCCACGAACTACTTCATCGAGAAGGGAAAAAGCGTGAACACGGAAGGGAAGGAACTGCGTGCGCAAGACTTCCAGTCGCTGTCGTTACCGCAGCCGCTGACCCGTAATGCGGACGGGAGTTTTGATACCGGGAATTTCCTGACCAAGGATTGATGCGTAGGTTAGTGCTGTAGGCCTGATAAGCGCAGCGCCATCAGGCAAGCCACAAAGACATTGCCGGATGGCGGCGTAAACGCCTTATCCAGCCTATAAAATACAAAGGTCGCCGTAAGGCGACCTTCTTCATTTTTGGGTTCTGTTTACACCGCATGTGTTGTCGTTTTCGTTAGCGGTACAGCGCATCACAGAACAGCATCTGACCTACAGGTGGGCGGTCAGCGCGGTCATCAACCTTACAGGTTGAAAGTACCGAAAGAGATGTTCATAGAGCTGAAGAGAGCGATGATTTTGTTGATCAGTTTCATGATTTTTATCCTGCGATAGTAGTGATATTTTTTGTGACTCAACTCACAAAACAAAGTCTACTCCTCCGGATTTTATCGATCAACATTTTTGTGACTCAAATCACAAAATATTTAAAATACCTTTTCAGTTTCATTTAAATTAAAACAAACCATAAAAAAAGCCAGCCTGGAGACCAGACTGGCTTTTTGACTTTCAAGCCGGTGTTACATCGCTTTTTTGGTCAACTCGATAACGCGCAGTTTAGCGATCGCTTTGGCCAGTTCCGCAGACGCCTGAGCGTAATCCACGTCACCATGAGAGCTCTTAATGTGCTCTTCGGCCTTACGTTTCGCTTCCAGAGCTCGCGCTTCGTCGAGGTCCTGGCCGCGAATCGCGGTATCAGCCAGAACGGTCACGGTGCCAGACTGCACTTCAAGAATGCCGCCGGACAGATAGATAAACTCTTCGTGGCCGTGCTGTTTAACGATGCGAATCATACCAGGCTTAATGGCGGTGAGCAGCGGGGCGTGGCCCGGGTAAATACCCAGCTCACCTTCGCTACCCGTTACCTGGATTTTCTCGACCAGACCAGAGAACATTTGTTGCTCTGCGCTGACGACGTCCAGGTGGTAAGTCATTGCCATATCACCCTCCGATTAAGGCGTTAAAGTTTTTTGGCTTTTTCCACTGCTTCGTCAATGGAACCGACCATGTAGAACGCCTGCTCCGGCAGGTGATCGTATTCGCCGTCCATGATGCCTTTAAAGCCACGGATGGTGTCTTTCAGCGAAACGTATTTACCCGGAGAACCGGTGAATACTTCTGCTACGAAGAACGGCTGGGACAGGAAGCGCTGAATTTTACGAGCGCGTGCTACCACCAGTTTATCTTCTTCAGACAGTTCATCCATACCCAGGATGGCGATGATGTCTTTCAGTTCCTGATAACGCTGCAGGATGGACTGAACGCCACGCGCGGTGTCGTAGTGTTCCTGACCAACAACCAGCGGATCCAGCTGACGGCTGGTGGAGTCCAGCGGGTCAACCGCAGGGTAGATACCCAGGGATGCGATCTGACGGCTCAGTACTACGGTTGCATCTAAGTGAGCAAAGGTCGTTGCTGGAGATGGGTCAGTTAAGTCATCCGCAGGTACGTATACCGCCTGTACGGAGGTGATAGAACCGGTCTTGGTGGAGGTGATACGTTCCTGCAGAACGCCCATCTCTTCCGCCAGAGTCGGCTGGTAACCTACCGCTGAAGGCATACGACCCAGCAGTGCAGATACTTCAGTACCGGCCAGGGTGTAACGATAGATGTTATCGACGAACAGCAGTACGTCACGACCTTCGTCACGGAATTTCTCAGCCATGGTCAGGCCGGTCAGCGCAACGCGCAGACGGTTTCCCGGCGGCTCGTTCATCTGGCCATACACCAGGGATACTTTATCGATAACGTTGGAGTCGGTCATTTCGTGGTAGAAGTCGTTACCCTCACGAGTACGTTCACCTACGCCCGCAAACACAGAGTAACCGGAGTGCTCGATCGCGATGTTACGGATCAGCTCCATCATGTTTACGGTTTTACCAACACCCGCACCGCCGAACAGACCGACTTTACCGCCCTTCGCGAACGGACACATCAGGTCGATAACTTTGATACCGGTTTCCAGCAGTTCCTGAGAGCTGGACAGCTCTTCGTAGGAAGGCGCAGCGCGGTGGATAGCCCAACGCTCTTCTTCACCGATGTCGCCTTTCATGTCTACCGGGTGACCCAGTACGTTCATGATACGACCCAGTGTTGCTTTACCTACCGGAACTTCGATCGGGTGCTCGAGATCTTTAACTTCCAGACCGCGACGCAGACCGTCGGAGGAACCCATGGCGATGGTACGCACGATACCGCCACCGAGCTGCTGCTGAACTTCCAGCACCAGCACTTCATTACCATTCTGTACCTCAAGGGCTTCGTACACGCGCGGTACGGCATCCTGAGGGAATTCGACGTCAACTACGGCGCCGATTACCTGGACAATTTTTCCAGTAGCCATCTTGAATCCTCTACGAATTAACCTGGTTATACCGCGGATGCACCACCGACGATCTCGGTGAGTTCCTGAGTAATGCTGGCCTGACGAGCTTTGTTGTATACCAACTGCAGCTCTTTAATCAGGCTGCCGCCATTGTCGGTCGCGGCTTTCATCGCAACCATACGTGCGGCCTGCTCGCTGGCCAGGTTTTCTACCACGCCCTGATAGACCTGAGATTCGACATAGCGACGCAGGAGGGTATCCAGCAGCGCTTTCGGATCGGGTTCGTACAGGTAATCCCAGGTTTTACGTTTCAGATCATCATCTTCTGAAGCCGGTAACGGCAGCAGTTGGGTGATCGTCGGCACCTGAGACATGGTGTTAATAAATTTGTTGCTGACAATATAAAGCTTGTCCAGACGACCTTCGTCGTAGGCCTGCAACATCACTTTTACCGGACCGATCAGTTCGGACAGGGCTGGTTTATCGCCCATACCGGTAACCTGAGCGACAATGTTGCCACCTACGGAATTAAAGAAGGACACACCTTTAGAGCCGATCATTGCGAGGTCGCACTGAACGCCTTTTTCGGTCCATGCCTTCATATCCGCCAGCAGTTTCTTGAACAGGTTAATGTTCAAGCCACCGCACAGACCACGGTCGGTAGACACCACCAGGTAGCCCACGCGCTTAACGTCGCGTTCTTCCAGGTACGGGTGCTTATATTCCAGATTACCGTTCGCAAGGTGACCAATCACTTTGCGCATGGTATCTGCATAAGGACGGCTGGCCGCCATGCGATCCTGCGATTTACGCATTTTGGAAGCGGCGACCATCTCCATCGCTTTAGTGATCTTTTGCGTGTTCTGGACGCTTGCGATCTTACTACGTATCTCTTTTGCGCCGGCCATGAGCTTCTCCTCAATGCCTACGGCCTGCCATAAGACAGGCCGTCAGACTTTACCAGGATTGGGTTGCTTTGAAGGAATCGAGGATGCCTTTCAGCTTGCCTTCGATTTCGTCGTTATAGCCACCGGACTGGTTGATCTCTTGCATCAACGGAGCGTGATCACGGTCAACGTAAGCCAGCAGAGCGGCTTCGAAGCTACCGATTTTCGCCAGTTCTACATCCGCCAGATAACCACGTTCTGCCGCGAACAGAACCAGAGACTGCTGCGCGACAGACATCGGCGCATACTGTTTCTGTTTCAGCAGTTCAGTTACTTTCTGACCGTGGTCCAGCTGCTTACGGGTTGCATCGTCAAGGTCAGATGCGAACTGGGAGAATGCTGCCAGTTCACGATACTGTGCCAGCGCGGTACGGATACCACCGGACAGTTTCTTCATGATCTTGGTCTGAGCTGCACCACCAACACGGGATACGGAGATACCCGGGTTAACCGCAGGACGAATACCGGCGTTGAACAGGTTGGTTTCCAGGAAGATCTGACCATCGGTAATGGAAATTACGTTGGTCGGAACGAATGCGGAAACGTCACCAGCCTGCGTTTCGATAATCGGCAGCGCGGTCAGAGAACCGGTTTTCCCTTTCACTTCACCTTTGGTGAAGGTTTCAACGTATTCGGCGTTAACACGCGCAGCACGCTCCAGCAGACGAGAGTGGAGGTAGAATACGTCGCCCGGGAATGCTTCACGTCCTGGTGGACGGCGCAGCAGCAGGGAGATCTGACGGTATGCGACAGCCTGTTTAGACAGGTCATCATAAATGATCAGCGCATCTTCGCCGCGGTCGCGGAAGTATTCGCCCATTGCGCAACCGGCATACGGCGCCAGGTATTGCAGTGCAGCAGATTCAGACGCGGTTGCCACAACAACGATGGTGTTAGCCAGCGCGCCGTGTTCTTCCAGTTTACGTACCACGTTAGAAATGGTGGACGCTTTCTGGCCGATTGCCACGTAGACGCACTTGATGCCGGAATCACGTTGGTTGATGATGGCGTCGATTGCCAGCGCGGTTTTACCGGTCTGACGGTCGCCGATGATCAGTTCACGCTGACCACGACCGATTGGGATCATGGCATCAACGGATTTATAACCGGTCTGAACCGGCTGATCGACGGACTGACGTTCGATTACGCCCGGTGCGATAGCTTCAACGGCGGAGAAGCCGTCGTTGTCCAGCGCGCCTTTACCATCGATTGGTGCACCCAGGGTGTTAACCACACGGCCCAGCAGGCCGCGGCCAACCGGAACTTCCAGGATACGACCAGTACACTTGACGGTCATGCCTTCGGCAAGGTCAGCGTACGGCCCCATAACTACAGCACCAACGGAGTCGCGCTCCAGGTTCAGTGCGATAGCGTAACGGTTACCCGGCAGGGAAATCATCTCACCCTGCATACAATCGGCCAGGCCGTGAATGCGGATAACACCGTCACTTACAGAAACAATAGTACCTTCGTTGTGAGCTTCACTCACAACATTGAACTGAGCAATGCGCTGCTTGATCAGTTCGCTGATTTCGGTGGAATTCAGTTGCATGCTCCAGTCCCCTTAAGACTGCAAGACGTCTGCAAGGCGTTCAAGACGGCCGCGTACGCTGCCATCAATGACCATATCACCCGCTCGGATGATAACGCCTGCCATTACAGACTTATCGATTTTGCAATTCAGCTTAACTTTGCGTGACAGACGCTTTTCCATCGCGGCGGTGATTTTCGCGAGCTGTTCTTCACTCAGCGCATTAGCGGAAATGACTTCTACCTCAGAGGTAGCTTCACTCGCGGCGCGCAGGTGTACAAACTGCTCAAGAACATCAGGGAGCACTTTAAGACGACCGTTTTCAGCCATCACCTTAATCAGGTTCTGACCGTTTTCGTCCAGTTGCTCACCGCATACTGCGATAAACGACGTAGAGAGCGTTTCCGGCGCCAGTGCGCCAGACAGAAGCTCTGCCATTTGTTCGTTCTTCGTCACTTCGGCGGCAAACGCCAGCATGTCCTGCCAGCGATCTACGCTTTTGTGTTCGACGGCAAAGTCAAAAGCTGCTTTGGCGTAGGGGCGAGCTACCGTAACAAATTCAGACATCAGCCCCTCCCTCCTTACAGTTCAGCGACAAGTTTATCCACGATGTCGCTGTTAGCAGCTTCATCCACGGAACGTTCGATGATCTTCTCGGCGCCAGCAACAGCCAGGATAGCGACTTGCTTACGCAGTTCTTCGCGAGCACGTTTACGCTCGGCGTCGATTTCTGCCTGAGCCTGTGCCACGATTTTAGTACGTTCCTGCTCTGCTTCAGCTTTGGCTTCGTCCAGGATCTGGGAGCGACGTTTGTTCGCCTGCTCAATGATAACCTGGGCTTCCGCTTTTGCTTTTTTCAGCTGGTCGGTCGCATTGGCCTGTGCAAGGTCCAAATCCTTTTTAGCTCGTTCTGCAGAAGAAAGACCGTCAGCAATCTCTTTTTGACGTTTTTCGATGGCAGCCATTAATGGCGGCCATACGTATTTCATGCAGAACAGAACGAACAGGACAAACGCGATGGCCTGGCCGAGGATTGTTGCGTTAAGATTCACAGCACAATGCCTCTTATCTAGTTAACGTTCTGATATTGCTCTTACTTAATTCAAAGCAACGCTTACTACGCGACAGCGAACATCACGTACAGACCCAGACCTACAGCGATCATCGGGATAGCATCCACCAGACCCATAACGATAAAGAACTGAGTACGCAGCAGAGGAATCAGATCCGGTTGACGCGCTGCGCCTTCCAGGAATTTGCCCCCGAGGATGCCGATACCGATCGCAGCACCGATTGCCGCCAGACCCATCATCACAGCGGCAGCCATGTACAGCAGATCCATATTCAGGTTTTCCATGACAGTCTCCAGTTTGTTTCAGTTAAAACGTAGTAGTGTTGGTAAATTAATGCTCTTCAGACGCCATCGACAGATAGACAATCGTCAGAACCATGAAGATGAAGGCTTGCAGCGTAATAATCAGGATGTGGAAAATGGCCCAAGGCACATTCAGAATCCACTGTGACCACCACGGCAGCAGGCCAGCAATCAGAATGAAAATCAGCTCACCGGCATACATGTTGCCGAACAGTCGCAGACCCAGAGATACTGGTTTGGACAGCAGGCTTACCCCTTCAAGGATTAAGTTGACAGGAATAAATGCCCAGTGATTGAACGGCTGCAGTGTCAGCTCTTTAGCGAAGCCACCGATGCCTTTCATTTTGATGCTGTAGAACAGAATCAGGATAAACACGCCCAGTGCCATAGACAGGGTAATGTTTACGTCCGCAGACGGAACCACGCGCAGCGCCGGCAGGCCCAGTATATGCTCAGCAATATACGGCAGCAGGTCGATAGGCAGTAAGTCCATCAGGTTCATCAGGAAGACCCAGACGAAGATAGTCAGGGCAAGCGGGGCGATAACCTTGCTTTTGCCATGGTACATGTCTTTGACACTGCCATGAACAAAGCCGATTACCAGCTCAATCGCGGTCTGAAATTTACCTGGTACGCCGCTGGTCGCTTTTTTGGCAACGCTACGGAACATAAGCAGGAACAACAGACCCAGCACCACCGAGAAGAACATGGAGTCAATATTGAGCGTCCAGAAGGTGGCTGGGGGGTTATGCGGATCTACCAGCGAGAAAGTACGCAGGTCCAGCTGAAGGTTATTCAGGTGGTGCCCTATGTATTCCTGCGGCGTCATATTTTCAGAAGCCATGATGCCTTTTACCCTTTGTTGTTAATTACAGCGGGTGCCAGTATCTGAACCACTAGCACCAAAATCCATGTAACGATCAGCGGTAAGAATACCGCCTTTAAAACCGCCAGCGCCACAATCAGTAACACCAGCATCGCTAGCACCTTAAACGCTTCGCCGAAGGCGAACGTCCAGGCCACTTTGCCCTTCGCGGGTGTATGCACCTGGTGACGCCAGGCAAAAATCATAAACAACATATTAGGCAGTAACACTGCCAGGCCTCCACACGCGGCGGAGATGCCCCAGAAGGGGTCTTTTAGGCTGAACAGCAATCCGCTTGCTATCACTGCCAGAAGCTGAATGAACAGAAGCTTACGAGCAACGTTTCGACTCACGAGCGACATAGACATCACGTTTCTACTCCTGCTCCCTTTGAGGTATGCCGCGTGTCGTATAAAACGTTCTTTAAAGCTCGGAGTCAAGCATCAAAAAGCGGTCAAATTATACGGTGACGCCCCGTGATTTCAAACAATAAGTAGCCAAAACGTGAATAAATATTTAAATATTTTTCATTCACGCTATTTTTCCACTTTTCGCCAAAGTGTGAACGATCGTACAAAACTGCAAATACAGCTAAAACAGTGGCTACAAAGCGTGCACAAGATCACATATTAAACATTTTAGCGCTCATCATCTGTATCAACGTAGCAAAAGATGACATCTCATCGTTTTGATATCTAAGACGAAATCAGAGCACTCTTTTAAAAACAGGTAGAAACAGAATAAAAACCATTCATTGACATTCATAATAACTTATTAACATGACAAAATGGCTAACGTGATGACTTATAGCACGCTGATATTTTCCATGTTTACTATTTTCATCATTAACAAAAAAAGCTTGGTTATTGAGAAGATAAAAACACGTTAAACTTGAGTTAAATTAAGCGAGTCACTGGCGCGTAGTGTCGCCAATTTGTTAACACCAGAGACCGCATTTTTTTTCTACTTTTTTTGATAAATATTAAATTTTCTTTGGTGCAATAATCACCAAATGACGCTCCCCTTCCAGCTGAGGAACTCGCAGTTCAACAATGGATTCGACGCTGAACTGCGGCGGAAGCTGCGTAATCTCATCTTCAGGCAACTGGCCTTTAAGTGCATAAAAACGACCTTCTTCACCCGGCAGGTGATGGCACCAGCTCACCATATCGTTCAGCGACGCGAAGGCGCGGCTGATAACGCCATCAAACGGCGGCTCGGCCGGAAACGCTTCAACGCGGCTCTGTACCGGCGTGATGTTAGTTAGCGCAAGCTCGTGCTGGACCTGACGCAGGAAGCGAACGCGCTTGCCCAGACTATCGAGAAGCGTAAAGTGCGCATCCGGAAGAACGATAGACAGCGGAATACCCGGTAGACCCGGCCCGGTGCCGACATCAATAAAGCGTTCACCTTTCAGCGACGGCGCCACCACAATGCTGTCGAGGATGTGGCGCACCAGCATCTCGTTTGGATCGCGTACCGACGTCAGGTTGTACGCTTTGTTCCACTTGTGCAGCATATCGACATAGCCAACAAGCTGATTTTTCTGGTGATCGGTGAGCGAAATACCTGCTTCATCCAGCAGACGAGAAAGTTTGTTGAGCACGTTGATGACCCTATCAGAAAATAACTGCCCGGTAGCATGACGCGTACCGGGCCGATGAATCAAGTGGGCGAGCGTAAGATGCTCGCCAGAAGAGCCGCCTGGGCGGTAATCAGGCGCTGCGGCGCAGCAGACCTTGTTTTTTCAGCCATACCAGCAGAATCGAGATCGCCGCCGGGGTGATCCCGGAGATACGCGATGCCTGGCCGATCGAAACCGGTTTGTGATCGTTGAGCTTGGCAATGACTTCATTTGACAGCCCGTTCACCTGACGATAGTCGAGGGTGGCCGGCAGCAGCGTGTTTTCATTGCGCTGTTGTTTTTCGATCTCATCCTGCTGACGCGCGATGTAACCTTCGTATTTCACCTGGATTTCCACCTGCTCTGCCGCCTGAACATCTTTCAGCGCAGGAGAGAACGGTGTCAGGGAGGTCAGCTGCTCGTAGGTCATTTCCGGACGACGCAGCAGATCTTCGCCGTTGGCTTCGCGAGACAGCGGTGCAGTCAGGTGAGCGTTCACTTCGACTGCAGATTCCGCCGATGGCGTGACCCAGGTCGACTTCAGACGCTGGCGCTCGCGCTCGATGTTTTCCAGCTTCTCGTTGAAACGCGCCCAGCGGACGTCATCCACCATCCCCAACTCGCGACCGATTTCGGTCAAGCGCAGATCGGCGTTGTCTTCACGCAGCATCAAACGATATTCGGCGCGGGAGGTGAACATGCGGTACGGTTCTTTTGTCCCCAGCGTACAGAGGTCATCCACCAGCACGCCGAGATAAGCCTGATCGCGACGCGGCGCCCAGCCGTCTTTCTCTGCGGACAGCCGCGCGGCGTTAAGACCCGCCAACAGCCCCTGCGCCGCCGCTTCTTCGTAGCCGGTGGTGCCGTTGATCTGCCCGGCAAAGAACAGACCATGAATAAATTTGCTTTCCAGCGTCGGTTTCAGGTCGCGCGGGTCGAAGAAATCGTACTCAATAGCATAGCCTGGACGGACGATTTTCGCGTTTTCCATCCCCTGCATCGAGCGGACGATCTGCATCTGCACGTCAAACGGCAGGCTGGTGGAGATACCGTTCGGGTAAATTTCGTTGGAGGTTAGCCCTTCCGGCTCCAGGAAGATCTGGTGCTGGTTACGATCGGCAAAGCGCATCACTTTGTCTTCGATCGACGGACAGTAGCGCGGGCCGATACCTTCGATCACGCCTGCGTACATCGGGCTACGATCGAGGTTATTACGGATCACATCATGGGTTTTCTCGTTGGTGTGCGTGACGTAGCACGGCATCTGGCGCGGGTGTTGAGACACTTCGCCGAGGAACGAGAAGACCGGCATAGGATCATCGCTGTTTTGTTGAGCCA
This sequence comes from Kluyvera georgiana ATCC 51603, assembly GCF_001654985.1. Lineage (GTDB taxonomy): Bacteria > Pseudomonadota > Gammaproteobacteria > Enterobacterales > Enterobacteriaceae > Kluyvera > Kluyvera georgiana. The sequence goes on along the minus strand of NZ_LXEU01000003.1, from coordinate 16,550 downwards.
ATACGCTGAAATCGACGGTGCGCGCGTCAATTCGCGGCGGCGTCCCCGTTTTCAGGCGGCTGACGCGCAGCGGCAGTTCGCGCAGACGGCGAGACAGCGGGATGGATGGCGGATCGCCAGCACGGCCACCGCTGTAGTTATCCAGGCCAATATGGATTTTGCCGTCCAGGAAGGTCCCGACGGTCAGCACGACCGCTTTTGCACGGAATTTGAGGCCCATCTGGGTGACGGCGCCAACAACACGATCGTTCTCGACAATCAGATCTTCAACCGCCTGTTGGAAGATCATCAGGTTGGGCTGGTTCTCCAGCGCGGTACGGACTGCCTGACGGTAGAGCACGCGATCCGCCTGAGCACGAGTGGCGCGAACGGCCGGGCCTTTGCTGGCGTTTAGTATCCTAAACTGAATACCGGCGTGGTCGATCGCCGTTGCCATCAGGCCGCCAAGCGCATCCACTTCTTTTACCAGGTGTCCCTTCCCAATGCCGCCAATCGCCGGGTTGCAGCTCATCTGCCCCAGGGTGTCGATATTGTGTGTCAAAAGCAGGGTCTGCTGACCCATTCGCGCTGCGGCCATCGCGGCCTCAGTGCCTGCATGACCCCCGCCAATGATGATGACGTCAAAAGGATCCTGATAAAACATGGTGGTTTGCCTCGCGTACTGCGGTTTTTAAATGGATTGAAGTCCGGGCGTGGATTCTACTCAACTTTAGTCGATGGAGAAAGCGTCTGGATCCTGGGTATTAAAAAGAAGATCTTTTTATTTAGAGATCTGTTCTATTGTGATCTCTTATTAGGATCGCCAGTCTCTGTGGATAAGTGCGATCCATACATTAAGATCAACCGTTTAAGGTGGATCGTTATCTGTGAATGATCGGTGATCCTGGTCCGTATAAGCTGGGATCAAAGTGAAGGGTTATACACAACTCAAAAACTAGCCAACGGTTATTCTTTGGATAACTACCGGTTGATCCAAGCTTTTAACCAGAGTTATCCACATAAAAAAGTACGATCTTTACAAATTTCTGAGCAATGGATGCCATGATCCCAGCCAAATTTCAGCCGGATCTTCCGGAATCTCATGTTCAAGGACGTCGATCCGCAGCGTTTCACCCACCTGTTTTGCGCCACACGCTTTCAGTTCGGCTTCCAGTTTGTCGATCGCGCCGCAAAACGTGTCATATTCACGGCTACCGATACCGATGGCACCAAAGCGAACCAGGGAGAGATCCGGTTTCTGCTCGCATAATGCTTCATATAAAGGAAGCAGGTTGTCAGGAATGTCGCCCGCACCGTGTGTGGAGCTGATCACCAGCCAGATCCCTTCAGCAGGAACTTCATCCAGCATTGGGCCATGCAGCATTTCGCTGGAAAAACCAGCGTCGTCCAGCTTTTCCGCCAGATGTTCCGCAACATATTCAGCACTGCCAAGCGTGCTGCCGCTGATTAGAGTGATGTCTGCCATGCTCGCCCACCTTTATAAAGAAGGCGCATTGTACGCTGTGAGCGAGCTGGGATCTACCTGTGGAAAAATGTGGGATTAAAAAAACGTTCAGGGCTTGATGGTACGCATGATCGGGTTCTGCAGGACGATCAGCGTTTCGGTGGACTGAATTTCATCAATTGTTTGGATCTTGTTGATAAGTACCTGCTGGAGCGCGTCGATCGATTTGCACATCACCTTAATAAAGATGCTGTAGTGCCCGGTGGTGTAGTACGCCTCGGTCACTTCATCCAGGCTTTCCAGCCGTGCCAGCGCCGACGGATAGTCTTTCGCGCTCTTCAAAATAATGCCGATAAAGCAGCCCACGTCATAACCTAATTGTTTGGGGCTGACGTCGACGTGCGCGCCGGTAATGATCCCGGCCTGCTTCATCTTCTCTACGCGAACGTGGATGGTGCCTGGGCTAACGGCAAACTGTTTGGCCAATTCGGCGTAGGCGGTACGGGCATTGGCCATCAGAGCCTCAAGAATGCCGCGATCCAGATTGTCGATCTGATAATTTTCCATAGGTTTTTCTTATGAAGATTAATGATTCTCTCTATTTTAGCCTCTTATTTTAATGAATCAAAAGTCGATAAGGCTTTTTATTGTTTGATTATTGAATTGATGCCCTATTTTGTTGCTTAATCAATGGCAACAGGACGCAGGAGTAAAAATAATGAAAACCGCATACATCGCAAAACAACGCCAGATCAGTTTCGTTAAATCCTATTTTTCCCGTCAGCTGGAAGAGAAGCTAGGGCTCGTAGAAGTTCAGGCGCCGATCTTAAGCCGCGTGGGGGATGGGACGCAGGACAACCTGTCTGGTTGCGAGAAGGCGGTTCAGGTGAAAGTGAAAACACTGCCAGATGCCCAGTTCGAAGTGGTTCATTCCCTTGCGAAGTGGAAACGTCAAACCCTGGGACAACACGACTTCAGCGCGGGCGAAGGGCTGTACACGCACATGAAGGCCCTTCGCCCCGATGAAGACCGACTCTCTCCGATTCATTCCGTTTACGTTGACCAGTGGGACTGGGAACGTGTGATGGGAGATGACGAACGCCACGCCGGCACGCTGGAAAGCACCGTAAAGGCGATTTGGGCGGGCATTAAAGAAACCGAAGCTGCCGTAAGCAAAGAGTTTGGGCTGACACCGTTCCTGCCAGAACAAATTCACTTTGTGCACAGCGAAACGCTGCTGAGCCGCTATCCTGGCCTTGATGCAAAAGGGCGCGAGCGCGCCATCGCCAAAGAGCTGGGCGCGGTATTCCTGATTGGTATCGGCGGTAAACTGTCCGATGGTCAGCGCCACGATGTTCGTGCGCCGGACTATGACGACTGGAGCACTCAGACCGCCTCCGGCATGACGGGTTTGAACGGCGATATTCTGGTGTGGAACCCGGTGCTGGAAGACGCGTTTGAGCTCTCTTCAATGGGGATCCGCGTGGATGCGAAAGCGCTGAAACATCAGCTGCAGATAACCGGCGACGAAGACCGTTTACAGCTGGAATGGCACCAGGCGCTGCTGCGTGGCGAAATGCCGCAGACTATCGGTGGCGGTATTGGCCAGTCTCGCTTGACGATGCTGCTGCTGCAACTGCCTCATATCGGCCAGGTGCAGTGCGGCGTATGGCCGGCTCAGGTACGTGAAAGCGTCTCCGCTCTGCTGTAACTAATCTATCGCCGCCAGCGTCTCAGCAGGCGGCTTCTTAACCCGGTATCAAAGCGCCAGATATGATCGAAAATGCGCATGATCCCGGGTTTGCCATGGGCGGACATCGCCACCGCGTGAAAACGATGCTGATGTTTATGCTGAAGATCCCCCACCTTTTTGACCACCTCATCCGGTAGCCGCTGGGCGATAAAATCGGAAATCACCACCGCGTCGGCATCCTGCCACTGCGGGTTTTGCAGATGCTCGATAATGGCGCGGAAACAGCTGGCCATATCGGTACCACCACGAAATCGCTGGCTTAAAAAGCGGATTGCCTGCTCCAGACCTTGACGACCGGTTAACTCGTAGCGCACCACTTCGCTGGAAAACAGCATAATGTAGCAGCGACGGTTGTCCGCCAGCGCCACGCGCATCAGCGCGAGGCAGAACGCTTTCGCGCACTGTTCGTTGAAGCCGCCCATCGAACCGGACGTATCCACGCAGACGATAAACGGCCCGCGCGGTTGTTCATCGACGTCCTGATGTACGACCGGACGCTCGGTCACCTTCTCGCGCCAGGCGTCGCCGTGCAGACGGTACGTTAGCAGCTGTTTCTCCACCAGCCGCCGGTAAAATTCATATTCCAGCTCGGTGATCCCAAGCGTTGCCAGCTCCGGCGGCAGTAAACGCAGAATATCGTCGCTTTGCTGGATGCCATCGACCTGTTCGGGCACGGTGGAGGGCTCGCGCACCAGCGAACGGAAAGTCTCCATCGGGGAATCTTTCTTCGGTACCGATTTGGCTTCGCGCGAACGGCCAAGCTGTTCAGCCAGGCGCAGCAGCTCAGGCTGCTGGCTGAGAAACTCACCGTATTTCACAATCAGCTGATAATCGCCGCGCTTAAGCTGTCCGGCGCTCATATCCCACAGCCGCCCACCGGCGCTGTCGTTTTCCACCAGCACCGGATCCAGCTGTCCGCTTAGCGTCATTCGCTCCTGCACTTCGCTCAGCAGCTGTTCACGCTCTTCTTCCAGCAGTTGCTGGTTCAGGGAGGTGACCTGAACGACCAGACTTAAGCGCCAGCGTTGCAGAAAAAGGGTGTGCAGCGCGGGGGTAAAGGTGGCGTTATTTGCCGCCAGTTGCTGAGCCTGAGCCGCAAAAGGCGACTGTACGCGGGTGAGCAGCGCCAGAATCTGCGGCAGTTGAACGATAAACTGGCTGGTGGAGAGAAGCTGACTCTGCTGATAGCAGATAACCTCCTCTTCCAGCTCGTGCGGCACCGGGGCATCTTTGAGTCGGTTTCTGAAAGTATCGCGCCAGCGGGGAAGATCGTCGGTAATGGCGCTTTTCAGGCGTGGAAATTTTTCAAAGAACACGGCCAACTGCGGAGAAGCCAGCAGGGCGATGATCATCTCTTCGATCATCCCCTCTTCGCTGACCGCCAGCATGACGTTGAGCGTGTCGATGGTCAGCATTAACTCTGCGCCTGCTTAATTTGCGCGGCCACGTCCTGAAGGCTGGCTTCGATGCGTCCCAGCCACTCGTCATGAATGAACAGACATTTTTGCTGCTCGCTAAAGCGGTTATGCTGCTGGTGCCACTCTTCATCTAAGGCGAGCAGCTGCTGGCGGATCTCGGTCGGCATACTTTCTGCTGAACCCGAACCCGGCAGCGACAGACGTGTACCCTGAAGGCTGATATCGCGCACGACCAGATGCTGTGCGGCATCCACTTCCATATTTAACGTCAGCGCAAAACCGATACCGTTGAGCTTACCGCGAATTTCACCGCCCTTTTCCAGCCAGTTCTCCAGCGCCTGGCGCTCGAAGGTAATGTGAATGACCTCAATATCGTGCAGCTTTAGCGGCTGCTGGAGCAGCAGGGTCACCGTTGGCGTTTGAATCTCCGGCGGCAGCTCATAATGCGGTTTGCGGCTAAACATGCCGCCCAGACGGGTGACTTTCAGCGCGGTTTTATCGCTTTGCTGCTGCTGAATTTGCAGGCGCTGCTGGGTGATGGCACCCAGCTTGTTGAGCATGGCCTGCTGCTGCCATGCATGCCCGGTCATCAAAATATCTATTTGTTGTTGCAGCAGATTTCGGCTTTCCGCATCGTGCCACAGGCACTCTTTTAACAGGATCAGATCGATAGGCGCGATCGTGTCGCGGCCGCTGAAGAAAGCGCAGGCCTGCAGCAGACGGATCGCTTTTTTCCAGCGACGATCGGAAACGTAAGGCGCATTTGGCAGGTTATCCAGCTGCTGGCGAAGGGTAAAAATCAGCTCGAACACCGCATCCGGCAGCTTCACGTTGCCAATATCTTTCTGCCACTGGAAGTACTCTTCGTCGGTAACCTGAAGATTCGCCGGAATCGGGTTGTCGTTTTCGTCCTGCTGGCTAATCAGCATCGAGCGGAAATTGCCCTTATCCTGCACTTTATCGAGCCACAGGCGAATCAGCATACGGTCATACAATGCTTCGAGGCTGCTTTCGGCTTCCGGCAATTCATTCGAAGCGGTGACCAGCAGGCGCATGGGAATCTTTTCAACGCTGGCGCCGTTGCGGAAGTGACGTTCGTTGATGGCGGTCAGCAAGGTGTTCAGGATGGCCGGGCCCGCTTTCCAGATTTCATCAAGGAAGACGATCTCAGCCTCTGGCAGATAGCCAGCAGTCAGGCGCTCATAGCGGCCTTCATCTTTTAACGCCTGGATAGAGAGCGGCCCAAAGACCTCTTCCGGCGTGGAGAAGCGGGTCATCAGATATTCGAACGCGCGGGCGTGCTGGAAGGCGAACTTGAGACGGCGAGCAATCAGACTTTTCGCGATCCCCGGTGGGCCAAGTAAAAAGACGCTTTCGCCGCTCAGGGCTGCCAGTAGGCAGAGGCGAATGGCGTGACTACGTTCAAATAGCCCTTTCTCCAGCGCGCTACTCAGCCGCGAAATTCTTTCTGCTAATAAATGTGGTTGGGCCATAATTAACTTGCGTCCTTTCGCCGTTTAATCAGCTAACTGGCTGAGTATAGACGTTTAAGTCTTTAGGTGAATAGCCTGAATAGTACCTCACAGTTTCTTGAGGCAGGTTAATATGACGTGATTAAGGGGTACGATTTTGACGCTAATCGTGCATACTGTGCGCTTTTCGTGGGCCAAGGGACTAGGCACACATTTGTTTCGTAAACGAAAGACTAGTCTATGAGCACTGATAAGAAACAATCTTTATCAGCGATTACACTCGCTGCAATTGGCGTGGTATACGGCGATATTGGTACCAGCCCTCTTTATACGCTTCGTGAATGTTTATCTGGCCAGTTTGGTTTTGGCGTCGAACGTGACGCGGTTTTTGGCTTTCTGTCATTAATCTTCTGGCTATTGCTGTTAACGGTATCTCTCAAATACATCACCTTCGTGATGCGGGCAGATAACGCCGGCGAAGGGGGGATCCTGACGCTGATGTCTCTGGCGGGGCGTAATACGTCTGCGCGCACGACTTCTGTCCTGGTCATTCTTGGGCTGATTGGCGGTAGCTTCTTCTATGGCGAAGTGGTTATCACCCCGGCGATTTCGGTGATGTCGGCGATAGAAGGTCTGGAAATTATCGCCCCGCAGCTCGATACCTGGGTCGTTCCCATCTCGATTATTGTCCTGACGTTGCTGTTTGCGATTCAGAAGCACGGTACCAGCATGGTCGGTAAACTGTTTGCGCCGATTATGCTCATCTGGTTCCTGCTGCTGGCAGGCCTCGGCGCGCGCAGTATTATCGCCAACCCGGAAGTGTTGCAGGCATTGAATCCATACTGGGCGGTCAATTTCTTCCTGCAATACAAAACCGTCTCCTTTATTGCATTGGGGGCGGTGGTGCTGTCGATTACCGGGGTGGAAGCGCTGTATGCCGACATGGGGCACTTCGGGAAGCTGCCGATTCGTTTGGCCTGGTTCTCGGTGGTACTGCCGTCGCTGGTGCTGAACTACTTTGGGCAGGGCGCACTACTGCTCAAGCATCCGGAAGCGATTAAGAACCCCTTCTTCTTGTTGGCGCCCGAGTGGGCGTTGATTCCAATGCTGATTATCGCCGCCCTGGCGACGGTTATCGCCTCTCAGGCGGTGATCTCCGGCGTCTTCTCGCTGACGCGCCAGGCCGTACGTCTGGGCTATCTGTCGCCGATGCGCATTATCCATACTTCAGAGATGGAATCGGGGCAGATTTATATTCCGTTCATCAACTGGCTGCTCTATATCTCCGTGGTTATCGTGATTGTTAGCTTTGAGCACTCCTCAAACCTGGCAGCGGCGTATGGGATTGCGGTTACCGGGACGATGGTCCTGACGACCATTCTGTTTACCACGGTGGCGCGTAAAAACTGGCACTGGAATAAGTTCTTTGTCGCGCTGCTGTTTGTGGCGTTTATGTGCATCGACATTCCGCTGTTCTCGGCGAACCTGGATAAGATCGTCTCCGGCGGTTGGCTGCCGCTGACGTTAGCGCTGATCATGCTCACCATCATGACCACCTGGAAAAGCGAGCGTTTCCGCCTGCTGCGCCGGATGCACGAACACGGCAACTCTCTGGAAGCGATGATCGCCTCGCTGGAGAAATCGCCGCCGGTCCGCGTGCCGGGCACCGCGGTATATATGTCGCGCGCGCTGAACGTCATTCCGTTTGCCATGCTGCATAACCTCAAGCACAACAAGGTGCTTCATGAGCGCGTTATTCTGCTGACGCTGCGTACTGAAGATGCGCCGTACGTGCACAACGTGAGACGCGTGCAGATTGAGCAGCTCTCGCCAACTTTCTGGCGCGTGGTGGCCAGCTACGGTTGGCGTGAAACGCCAAATGTGGAAGAGGTGTTCCACCGCTGTGGTCTGGAAGGTTTAAGCTGCCGGATGATGGAGACGTCGTTCTTTATGTCGCATGAGTCGCTGATTGTCGGCAAGCGTCCGTGGTACCTGCGCCTGCGCGGTAAGCTGTATCTGCTGCTCCAGCGCAACGCGCTGCGCGCGCCCGATCAGTTCGAGATCCCGCCAAACCGCGTTATTGAGCTGGGCACCCAGGTCGAAATTTAACGCTATCAACACCCTCCCTCATTTTGACGGAGGGTGTTTTTTTATCCCCTCTTCTTTGTTCGCGAAACGTTTCGATATCGATCACATTTCTATAACCTGATGATGGTTTTCTGCGCGTTCTTCAGACTACACTTATGACAGCGAAACGTTTCGCTAGTGGAGCAAGAAAACAATATGAAGAAAGGTACGGTACTCAACTCTGAAATCTCGTCGGTTATTTCCCGTTTGGGTCATACCGATACGCTGGTGGTGTGCGATGCGGGTTTACCCATCCCTCGTAGCACGGCGCGCATTGATATGGCGCTAACACAGGGCGTTCCCACCTTCATGCAGGTGTTGGGCGTGGTGACGCAAGAGATGCAGGTCGAGGCCGCCATTCTCGCCGCGGAAATTCAACAACATAATCCGCAGCTTCACGAAACGTTGCTCAAGCACATCGAGCAACTGCAGCAACACCAGGGAAATTGCATTGACGTTCGTTACGTCTCGCACGAGCAGTTCAAACAACAAACCGCAGACAGTCAGGCGGTGATTCGTAGCGGGGAATGTTCCCCGTATGCGAATATCATTCTCTGTGCTGGCGTCACCTTCTGAGGCCATCATGGACGCACTCTTACAACTGAAAGGGATCGATAAATCGTTCCCGGGCGTCAAAGCGCTCTCCGGCGCCGCGCTGAACGTCTACGCTGGCCGCGTGATGGCGCTGGTGGGCGAAAATGGCGCAGGCAAATCCACCATGATGAAGGTGCTGACCGGGATCTACACCCGCGACGCCGGTTCTTTATTATGGCTGGGTCAAGAGACCACCTTTAACGGCCCAAAATCCTCACAGGAAGCCGGTATTGGCATCATCCACCAGGAGCTGAACCTGATCCCGCAGCTGACGATTGCCGAGAACATTTTCCTCGGCCGTGAGTTTGTGAATCGCTTTGGCAAAATAGACTGGAAGAAGATGTATGCCGAGGCCGATATTCTGCTGGCCAAACTCAATCTGCGCTTTAAGAGCGACCGTCTGGTGGGTGACCTCTCGATCGGCGATCAGCAGATGGTCGAAATTGCCAAGGTGCTGAGCTTTGAATCAAAGGTCATCATCATGGATGAACCGACCGATGCGCTGACCGACACCGAAACCGAATCCCTGTTCCGCGTCATCCGCGAGCTGAAATCGCAGGGGCGCGGGATTGTCTATATCTCCCACCGCATGAAAGAGATTTTCGAGATCTGCGACGACGTGACGGTCTTCCGCGACGGGCAGTTTATTGCCGAACGCGAAGTCGCCAGCCTGAATGAAGATCTGCTGATTGAGATGATGGTGGGCCGCAAACTCGAAGATCAATATCCGCATCTGGACAAAGAGCCGGGTGAGATCCGCCTGAAGGTGGACGCACTGTGCGGGCAGGGCGTGAACAGCGTCTCCTTTACCTTGCGCAAAGGGGAGATTCTCGGCGTGGCCGGGCTGATGGGCGCCGGGCGCACCGAGTTAATGAAAGTGCTGTACGGCGCGCTGCCGCGCACCAGCGGCTACGTGACTCTCGACGGTCATGAAGTGGTGACCCGTTCACCGCAGGATGGTCTGGCAAACGGCATCGTTTATATCTCCGAAGACCGTAAGCGCGATGGTCTGGTGCTGGGCATGTCGGTGAAAGAGAACATGTCGCTGACTGCGCTGCGCTACTTCAGCCGTGCCGGCGGCGGCCTGAAGCATAAAGATGAACAGCAGGCGGTCGGCGACTTTATCCGCCTGTTTAACGTTAAAACGCCTTCCATGGAACAGGCTATCGGCCTGCTTTCCGGCGGTAATCAGCAGAAAGTGGCGATTGCCCGCGGCCTGATGACGCGTCCGAAGGTACTGATCCTCGATGAGCCGACGCGCGGCGTGGACGTGGGCGCGAAGAAAGAAATTTATCAGCTTATCAACCAGTTCAAGGCCGACGGCCTGAGCATTATTCTGGTCTCCTCGGAGATGCCGGAAGTATTGGGGATGAGCGATCGCATTATTGTGATGCATGAAGGGCATCTCGGCGGTGAGTTTTCACGCGAGCAGGCCACCCAGGAAGTATTAATGGCTGCCGCAGTGGGCAAGCTTAACCGCGTGAATCAGGAGTAAAAAAGATGACAACCCAGTCTGTGGCGGGTCGCCGCTATTTCACTAAGGCATGGCTGCTGGAGCAAAAATCGCTGATAGCTCTGCTGGTGCTGATAGCGATTGTCTCGACCATGAGCCCCAACTTTTTTACCGTCAATAACCTGTTCAACATCCTGCAGCAAACCTCCGTGAATGCGATCATGGCGGTTGGGATGACGCTGGTCATTTTAACGTCGGGGATCGACCTGTCCGTCGGTTCTCTGCTGGCGTTGACCGGCGCGGTCGCCGCCTCGATTGTGGGTATCGAAGTTAATGCGCTGGTGGCGGTTGCTGCCGCACTCGCATTAGGTGCCGCAATTGGGGCCGTTACCGGCGTGATCGTAGCGAAAGGCCGGGTGCAGGCGTTTATCGCCACCCTGGTGATGATGCTGCTGCTGCGCGGTGTGACCATGGTGTACACCAACGGTAGCCCGGTCAATACCGGCTTTACCGACAACGCCGACGTGTTTGGCTGGTTCGGTATTGGCCGCCCGCTGGGGATCCCTACGCCGGTGTGGATCATTGCGATTGTCTTCCTCGCGGCGTGGTACATGCTGCACCATACCCGCTTAGGTCGTTATATCTATGCGCTGGGCGGTAACGAAGCGGCAACGCGTCTTTCCGGTATCAGCGTCAATAAAGTCAAAATTATCGTCTACTCTTTGTGCGGGTTACTGTCGGCGCTGGCGGGGATTATTGAAGTGGCTCGCCTCTCCTCGGCACAACCGACGGCGGGTACCGGCTATGAGTTGGATGCCATCGCGGCGGTAGTGCTGGGCGGTACCAGCCTGGCGGGCGGTAAGGGGCGTATTGTCGGCACGCTTATCGGTGCGCTGATTCTTGGGTTCTTGAACAACGGTTTGAACTTGTTAGGCGTTTCTTCTTATTACCAGATGATCGTTAAAGCAGTCGTCATTTTGCTGGCGGTGCTGGTGGACAACAAAAAGCAGTAACAAACGACACTACAGGACATCTTAGATATGAATATGAAAAAACTGGCTACCCTGGTTTCCGCGGTTGCGCTGAGCGCCACCGTCAGTGCGAACGCGATGGCGAAAGATACCATTGCGCTGGTTATCTCTACCCTGAATAACCCGTTCTTCGTCTCCCTGAAGGATGGCGCGCAGAAAGAAGCGGACAAACTGGGCTATAACCTGGTGGTTCTGGACTCACAGAACAACCCGGCGAAAGAGCTGGCTAACGTTCAGGATTTAACGGTTCGTGGCACCAAAATTCTGCTGATCAACCCGACGGACTCCGACGCGGTGGGTAACGCCATCAAGATGGCAAACCAGGCTAAAATCCCGGTGATTACCCTCGACCGCGTGGCCTCTAAAGGTGACGTTGTGAGCCACATTGCTTCCGATAACGTACTGGGCGGTAAAATCGCCGGTGACTACATCGCGAAAAAAGCCGGTGAAGGCGCTAAAGTCATCGAGCTGCAAGGCATTGCCGGGACTTCCGCCGCGCGCGAGCGTGGTGAAGGCTTCCAGCAGGCCGTGGCGGCCCATAAATTTAACGTGCTGGCCAGCCAGCCGGCAGACTTCGACCGTACTAAAGGTCTGAACGTCATGCAGAACCTGCTCACCGCGCATCCGGATGTGAAGGCCGTATTCGCACAGAACGATGAAATGGCGCTGGGCGCGCTGCGTGCGCTGCAAACCGCCGGTAAATCCGATGTGATGGTAGTCGGCTTTGACGGTACGCCGGATGGCGAAAAAGCGGTAAACGACGGTAAACTGGCAGCGACTATTGCGCAGTTGCCTGACCAGATCGGTGCTAAAGGTGTGGAAACCGCCGACAAAGTGCTGAAAGGCGAAAAGGTGCAGGCAAAATATCCTGTTGACCTGAAGCTGGTAATTAAGCAGTAATAACGTGAATGCGATTCAGGCTCTCACAGCCTGAGGGACTATATCTATAAAAGAAAAGCAGGGCACGCGCCACCGGGATACCGGTGGCGCATCTTACCGGACACTCTGAAAATGAAAACCGCAGGCAAACTCGTCGTCCTTGGCAGCATCAATGCCGATCACATTCTCAATCTTGAATCTTTCCCGACGCCGGGCGAAACCGTCACCGGTAGCCATTATCAGGTCGCGTTTGGCGGTAAAGGCGCGAACCAGGCGGTTGCCGCCGGGCGTAGCGGCGCGGATATCGCGTTTATCGCCTGTACCGGCGCCGATGATATCGGCGAGCGTATTCGTAAACAGTTGCAGGTTGACCGCATTGACGTGGCGCCTGTGAGCGCCGTTGCGGGTGAGTCAACCGGCGTGGCGCTGATCTTCGTGAACGGCGAAGGTGAGAACGTAATCGGCATTCACGCAGGAGCTAACGCGGCGCTGTCTACCGTGCTGGTAGAGAAGCAGCGTGAGCGAATTGCCGAGGCGGATGCGCTGCTGATGCAGCTCGAGTCCCCGCTGGACAGCGTCGTGCTGGCCGCCCAGATTGCTCACCAGAATCAGACGACCGTGGTATTGAACCCGGCCCCGGCGCGCGCGCTGCCGGATACGCTGCTGTCGCTAGTGGATATCATTACCCCCAATGAGACCGAAGCTGAGAAGTTAACTGGTGTTCTGGTGGAAAACGATGACGATGCCGCGAAGGCCGCACAGGTACTGCACGCGAAAGGCATCGACACGGTGATTATTACCCTTGGCAGCCGGGGCGTATGGGCCAGCGTTAAGGGTGAAGGGCGTCGCGTACCGGGCTTTAAAGTGCAGGCTATCGACACCATTGCCGCGGGCGATACCTTTAACGGCGCGCTGATGACGGCGTTGCTGGAGAACACGCCGTTGGCCGATGCGCTGCGTTTTGCTCATGCTGCTGCGGCTATTGCCGTCACGCGCAAAGGCGCGCAGCCCTCTGTGCCCTGGCGTGAAGAGATCGACGAATTTTTACGTCAGCAGGGGTAATGCTTGGCCACGATGAAGGATGTTGCTCGCCTGGCGGGCGTTTCCACCTCGACGGTGTCTCACGTCATCAATAAAGATCGGTTTGTCAGCGAGGCCATCACCGAGAAGGTCGACGCTGCGATCAAATCATTGAACTACGCGCCGTCGGCGCTGGCGCGTAGCCTCAAGCTTAATCAAACGCGTACCATCGGTATGCTGATTACCGCCAGTACCAATCCCTTTTATTCAGAGCTGGTACGCGGCGTGGAGCGCAGCTGCTTTGAGCGCGGCTACAGCCTGGTGCTATGCAATACCGAAGGCGACGAACAGCGGATGAACCGCAACCTGGAAACGCTGATGCAAAAGCGCGTCGACGGGCTGCTGTTGCTGTGCACCGAAACGCATCAGCCCTCGCTGGAAATTATGCAGCGCTATCCTTCTATTCCTTCCGTGATGATGGACTGGGCGCCGTTTGATGGCGACAGCGATCTGATTCAGGACAATTCGCTGCTGGGCGGCGATATGGCGACTCGCTACCTGATCGCGCGTGGTCATACGCGCATTGCCTGTATTTCCGGTCCGCTGGATAAAACCCCGGCGCGGCTGCGCCTGGAAGGGTATCGGGAAGCCATGCATAACGCGCAACTGCCAATTCTGCCTGGCTATGAAATTACCAGCAATTTTGAGTTTGGCGGCGGGTTCGACGCGATGCAGAAACTGCTGGCACATCCTGAACGTCCGGATGCGGTTTTCGTCGGAAACGATGCTATGGCGGTGGGCGTTTATCAGGCGTTGTATCAGGCTGGTCTACGTATTCCGCAGGATATGGCGGTGATTGGCTACGATGATATCGAACTGGCGCGCTATATGACGCCGCCGCTCACCACCATTCACCAACCCAAAGACGAACTGGGCGAACTGGCGATCGATGTCCTGATTCATCGTATCGCGCAGCCCGGGCAAAAACAGCAGCGTATGCAGTTGACGCCTGAGCTGGTGGTGCGCGGGTCCGTGTGAGGCTAGTGTTTTTCTTTTATCAGGTTACGTCCATCTTTCGGGCGCAGCAGCATGAACATCAGCGCTGACACCGCCGTTATCACACCCATGGTGATAAAGGTGTAGTGGAACTGCTCAATCGTCGAGCCCACAATGCTTTGATACGAGCGCAGCACCGCGGCGCTGATCGCCACCCCAAGGCTAATCGACAATTGCTGTGTGACGGCTAGCAGGCTGTTACCACCGCTGGCGTTATCGTCGGAAAGGTCGGCAAGCGTAATGGTGTTCATCGAAGTGAACTGCGTCGACATGGCCATCCCCAACACGAACAGCGGCAGAATCAGCATCCACACCGGCATTGACGGCGATTGTAGTGAAAACTGTGCGATCATCAGGCCGATAAACAGCGTGACGCCGACCAGCGTTTTCCGATAGCCCAACCGGCGTAGCACCTGGGTGACGGTTGATTTTGCCACTATAGAGCCGATTGCCGTGGGGGCCATCATGATGCCCGCAATCAGTGCCGGATAGCCAAAGCCGACCTGCAGCATCAGCGGCATCAGGAACGGCACGCAGCCGGTGCCCAGGCGTGTCGCCAGGTTGCCTGCAATACCGACCGAGAACGTCCGCGTTCTAAATAAGCCCAGAGAGATCAGCGGCGTAGGATGCTTACGCGCGTGGCGAATATAGGCCAGCAGCAAAATAATACTGAACAGTACCACCATCAGAGCGACCCAACCCGACACAATCTGCTCGCCGAGCAGCTCCATCCCGATCGAGAACAGCACCAGGCTTAAACCAAACAGCAGGAATCCTGAGAGATCGAAGCGTCGCCGCGGCGTTGTGAAGTTCGGCATGTATTTTCGTGCGTACAGCATGCCAATAACGCCGATCGGTATGTTGATAAGGAAAATCCAGTGCCAGGTCGCCCAGGTGACAAAAACGCCACCCAGTACCGGGCCCAGAATAGGCCCTATCAGCCCCGGCATAGTGACGAAGTTAAGCACCGGTAGCAGTTCGCTACGCGGGTAGGCGCGCAGCAGCGCCAGACGGGCGACGGGCATCATCATGGCGCCGCCAATCCCCTGAATAATACGGAAGATCACCAGTTCGCCGAGCGAAGTGGAAAGCGCGCACGCCAGTGAACCAAGGGTAAACAGGCTGACCGCCAGCATAAAGATGCGTCGGGTACCGAAGCGGTCAGCAAGCCAGCCGCTGACCGGGATCAGCATGGCCACGGTAAGGGTGTAGCTGATAATCGCCGATTGCATCGCCAGCGGCGACCGGTTGAGGCTGTGCGCGATAGCGGGCAGCGCTGTATTCAGAATGGTGGCGTCTAATGCTTGCATAAAGAAGGCCATCGCGGCTATCCACGGTAGCCCGGCCATACTCCGCGCTTTCTTCTCAGTCATTCGCTGTCCTTTATACTGCGGTCAGAATATGTGGCGCGTTTAATAAAGCCTGGCAGGCCTGGTATGCCCGTGGGCCATCGCCTTCCTGTATTGCATCAACAATGGCCTGGTGGCTCGCCAATTCAATCACCTCATCTTCGGTAATAGAGGTGAAATAGATGTGGTACACCGAGTGGAACAGTTTGGCGAATGATGTCAGAAACGGGTTAGCGCTCATTTCATAGATGTGCTCATGCCAGGAGGTGTCGATATCGATCCAACGCTCGCGGTTGAATGTTTTCTCCAACGTCGCCATCTCTTCCATTAAGGTATTGAGCTGGGCTTTCTGCTCGGCGGTGCCGAGCGTAGCGGCCAGCATGCATGCCTGCGGCTCCAGACTGCGGCGCAACACCAGGAAGTGTTTCATGACGGCCTGGAAGTTATCAGTCGTTAGCCACCAGGAGATCAGCTCGGTATCGAGGAAGTTCCAGTAGGCCTGAGGCATCACACGGGTACCAATACGCGGGCGAGGAAGCAGCATCCCTTTCGCTGACAGCGTTTTTACCGCTTCGCGAACGGCGGTTCGACTCACGCCGAAAATTTCACCCAGCTCCATCTCGCCGGGGAGGATGCTTTCCGGGGGATACTCACCGGTTAATATCTTCTGGGCTATTTTCTCAGCCAGGACCCAGGAGATGTTCTTTTGAGCGGCCAGTTGCTGTGCGCTTAGAGACATAAATGCCATTCCTATTATTTATCTTTCTTTAGTATGCCATTTGACGTGCTGAATCGGTGTTAAAAACAGCAATCCGGGCATTTTACGGCGTATTCATAAGCAATTTGATGAAAAAAATAGCGAGCGATAAAATAATTCAAATTTCCCCTTGTCAGGCAGAATAAACTCCCTATAATGCGCTCCCACTGACACGGAACAACGGCAAGCAAGCCGAC
>NZ_LXEU01000002.1 GCF_001654985.1 Kluyvera georgiana ATCC 51603 | reverse complement strand
AATAAACGACACAATTTCCTGTAAATTATTCAAATCCAGTACTGGCACATCCACATTTAGCCTAACATCACTGGCCACCGCAATCGTATGTTCATCGATCGCCAGCTCACTCACCAGGTGCCCGGCATCCTGACGAAACAGCATGATCTTGGCGACGGCCTCATGCTTAAAACCTTCTACCAGCACCAGATCCAGCCTTGATGCATCCATCCGGCTCACCAGCCACGCCAGATCCAACTCATTTTCCTCCGGCGTTTCGGTCATTAATGCCCAACGCTGCTGGCTGGCGACCAGCGTTTGCGCCGCTCCGGCTTTACGCAATTCATAGCTGTCCTTGCCTGGTTTATCGACATCCATATCATGATGGGTGTGCTTTATCAGCCCTGGACGAATGCCATGCTCGCAAAGTGCTGGGATCAACTTTTTCAACAGCGTCGTCTTTCCCGTCCCGCTCCAGGCGGCAATAGCGAGTAACGGAATCATGGCTTACCCTCATTGTGCTGCAAATCTTCAGGTGTATTCATATTGCAAAATGCGCTAATCATGTCGCTAAAATCTACCGAATGGCCGCCAACCTGACGCATAAATACCATGACTCGACGCTCACCTTTCGCGAGATAATCAGCAATCTGTGGCGCCAGGCTACGATGAGCGAGCGCCACTGTCGGATGATCTCGCTCGCCATCGTGAACCCAAACCACGGCTGCCTGCTGGCGTTCCGCCGCTAACCGTGCGACGAGATTGCCGGGAATAAACGGGGTATCACACGGACAAAACAAAAACCATTCATCGTCTGTCTGCTGCATCACCGAAAGCATACCGGCCAGCGGCCCGGGAAAGTCAGATAACGTATCGGCCATGACCGGAAGCCCGCTAGCCCGATAGATCTCCAGATTGCGATTAGCGCTGATAACGATGCGATTAACCTGCGGATACAGGCGATCGGCCACGTGTCGCCACAGCGGCTTACCGTCGAGCATCATTAATCCTTTATCCTGCCCACCCATTCTGGAGGCTTTACCGCCTGCCAGCACCACGCCGGTTATCTGGCTCTCTGCATTCACCGCTATCGCCTCTTTTATTGTGGGGGTTACCCTGCTAACGTGTCTCTATCAAGCGTAAGGAGCACGACCATGAAATGTAAACGTCTGAACGAAGTTATTGAACTCCTCCAGCCAGCCTGGCAGAAAGAACCTGAGCTGAATTTAATGCAATTTTTGCAGAAACTGGCGAAGGAGTCAGGCTATGATGGCGAATTGGCCGATTTAACGGACGATATTCTGATCTACCATCTCAAAATGCGCGATTCCGCGAAAGACGCGGTCATTCCGGGCATTCAGAAAGATTATGAAGAGGACTTCAAAACTGCACTGCTGCGCGCGCGCGGCGTGATTAAAGAGTAAAAGGTTGTAAGCAGAGCCGCTCAATCCCTCGCGAAATGATATCCTGAATCATTCGTATCGTTATCGGATGTCAGGATGAACGACAAGGCTTTCACTTTCCAGACTCTCCACCCGGATACCATTATTGATGCCCTATTCGAGCAGGGTATCCGGGTTGATTCTGGCCTCACCCCACTAAACAGCTACGAGAACCGGGTTTACCAGTTTCAGGATGAGGACCGTCGCCGCATGGTGGTGAAGTTCTATCGCCCGGAGCGCTGGTCGGCTGCGCAGATTCTCGAAGAGCACCAGTTCGCGCTGGAGCTGGTCCAGGATGAAGTGCCGGTTGCGGCACCGATTCTCTTTAATGACCAGACGCTACTGACCCATGAAGGTTTTTACTTTGCCGTCTTTCCAAGCCTGGGAGGCCGCCAGTTTGAGTCCGATAGCCTGGATCAAATGGAGTGGGTGGGACGCTATCTGGGGCGGCTGCATCAAACCGGGCGCAAATCTCGCTTTACCGCGCGCCCGTCGATTGGCGTCAAAGAGTACCTGATTGAACCTCGTGAGGTATTTGAGCACTCGGCGCTGATCCCTGCGGGGTTAAAAGCCCAATTCCTGAAGGCCACCGACGATCTTATTGATGCGGTTATGGGCTTGTGGCACGGACGCTTTGAGGCTCTGCGCCTGCATGGTGATTGCCATGCAGGGAACATCCTCTGGCGCGATGGCCCGCTATTTGTCGATCTCGACGATGCGCGTAATGGCCCCGCGGTTCAGGACCTATGGATGCTGCTTAACGGTTCCCTTGCCGAAAGACGTATGCAGCTGGAAACCATCGTAGAGGCATACGAAGAGTTCAGCAGCTTTAATTCAGACGAGTTGCCGCTGATCGAACCTTTACGTGCAATGCGGTTGGTTTATTATCTTGCCTGGATAATCAGGCGCTGGGATGATCCCGCCTTTCCGAAAAATTTCCCCTGGTTAACCGGGGAAGATTTCTGGCATCGGCAGATCGCAACTTTTGTGGAGCAGGTAAAGATTCTTCAGGAACCACCGCTTCAGTTAACGCCCATGTATTAATTCGACACAGTCAGGAGAGAGTGAGTTATGAAAAAGGTTTGGCTTGCGCTGGCAGGTATGATTCTGGCATTCAGCGCATCCGCTGCTCAGATTACCGACGGCAAACAGTACGTTACGATCGATAAGCCGGTTGCAGGTGAGCCGCAGGTGCTGGAGTTCTTCTCCTTCTACTGTCCGCATTGCTACCAGTTTGAGGAAGTTCTGCACGTTTCTGACAACGTGAAGAAAAAACTGCCGGAAGGCACCAAAATGACCAAATACCACGTTGAGTTCCTGGGCCCATTGGGCAAAGATCTGACTCAGGCGTGGGCGGTGGCAATGGCGCTGGGCGTTGAAGATCAGATCACCGCGCCGATGTTTGAAGCCGTACAAAAAAACCAGACTGTGCAGACCGTTGCGGATATCCGCAAAGTCTTCACCGACGCGGGTGTGAAGGGTGAAGATTATGATGCCGCCTGGAACAGCTTCGTCGTGAAATCACTGGTTGCACAGCAGGAGAAAGCCGCGGCCGATCTGCAGCTGCAGGGCGTACCGGCGATGTTTGTTAACGGTAAATATCAGCTGAACCCGCAAGGTATGGACACCAGCAATATGGATGTCTTCGTGGCTCAGTATGCTGACACCGTGAAGCAGCTTGTTGAAAAGAAATAAAAATGAAAACGCCGGTCACTGACCGGCGTTTTTGTATTCTGCTTTTATTGCATCAATCTGTTTATCTTTCTCTTCCCACAGCGTATTCAGCCACAGCTGGAAACGACGCTTAAAGTTCTTATCGCCCACGTAGTCACCATGCATCTCTGGGTCAATCGGGCGAAGATTTACACGCACCACAATTCGCGTTAGCTTGCCGCTAAGCATATCGTAGAACGGCGTCTTGTCGTTTTCTGGATAGCAAAGCGTCACATCCAGCAGCTTATCGAACTGAGAACCTAAAACGTTCAGCGCCATTGCAATACCTGCCGCTTTCGGCGGTAGCAGATTGTTATACGGTGACCGTGTTTGCTGACGCTTTTCCGGCGTGAAGCGTGAACCTTCAACAAAATTCACAATGGTCGTAGGGTGCGCGCGGAATTTCTCGCAGGAACGACGGGTGGTTTCCACATCTTTGCCGCGGCGTTCCGGATGACGAATCAGGTAACTGCGAGAGTAACGGCGCATAAACGGCATATCCAGCGCCCAGCAGGCTAGTCCCATAAAGGGAACCCAGGCCAGCTGCTGTTTGAGGAAATACTTGTTCATCGGGATATGCTTGCGGAAAATGACGCACAGCACCACGATATCGGCCCAGCTGTGGTGGTTGCAGATAAGCAGGTACCAGTTCTTTTTGCTGAGTGTCTCAAGCCCCTGAATGTCCCACTTGAGGTGCGGATTGAGATGTAACAACGCGGCCAGCCCTTCACACCAGCAATACATCATAAAATTGCAGAACACTGAGACTGAACGCCAGATGAACGGGATAGGCAAAATGAGCTTAATAAGTCCGGCGAGAATAATCGGCACGGAACATAAAATCGTCACTAAAATAGTGAGTACGATGCTTACAGGCAGCGTTATCGCAGCGAGAAATCTCGACATAGTGTTTTTATTCAGATAGTTAGTTATTTAACGCGCACATATAAACGAGCACAAGAGGCTGATTTTACCAGAAAACGCACCAAATGGCGGGTCTTACCAGATTAGAAAAATAGTCAATATGTCTATCCACATAGTGTGAATTATCACCAGATCGCTTTTTATTCCCATGATCTGATTT
Source organism: Kluyvera georgiana ATCC 51603 (assembly GCF_001654985.1). GTDB lineage: Bacteria > Pseudomonadota > Gammaproteobacteria > Enterobacterales > Enterobacteriaceae > Kluyvera > Kluyvera georgiana. Next base: position 98,103 of record NZ_LXEU01000002.1, on the reverse strand, counting down.
TAATTAATTGAAAAACATAGATTATTTTCAATTTAATCGAGGGTTACATATACTTTGTTATAAGTAAAATAAAACTATTCACAAAGTTATCCACAATTTATTTTGCGTGCGATCGTCAGGATCGTGAAATCTTTTCGCCTTATTTTGGGGAAAAATTCATGTTTTCATGCCGTCTGTGGCATCCTTTACCCATAATCTGATAAACAGGCACGGAAATTATGGTTCAGATCCCAGAAAACCCTCTTATCCTCGTTGATGGATCCTCTTATCTCTACCGGGCGTATCACGCATTCCCGCCGCTGACAAACCGCGCGGGTGAGCCGACCGGCGCTATGTACGGCGTGCTGAACATGCTGCGCAGCCTGATTCTGCAATATCAGCCTACCCATGCCGCAGTCGTATTTGATGCGAAGGGGAAAACCTTCCGTGACGAACTGTTTGAGGACTACAAATCGCACCGTCCGCCGATGCCAGACGATCTGCGTGCGCAGATTGAACCACTGCACACGATGGTGAAAGCGATGGGGTTGCCGTTGCTGGCCGTCTCCGGCGTGGAAGCAGATGACGTGATTGGCACCCTGGCGCGCGAAGCGGAAAAGGCGGGGCGTCCGGTGCTGATTAGTACCGGTGATAAAGATATGGCGCAGCTGGTAACGCCGGGCATCACGCTCATCAACACCATGACCAACACTATCCTTGGCCCGGATGAAGTGGTCACGAAATATGGCGTACCGCCAGAGCTGATTATCGATTTTCTGGCGCTGATGGGCGACTCTTCAGATAACATTCCGGGCGTACCTGGCGTGGGCGAGAAGACGGCGCAGGCATTGCTGCAGGGGCTTGGCGGCCTGGATGCGTTGTATGGCGAGCCGGAAAAAATCGCCGGGTTAACCTTCCGCGGCGCGAAAACGATGGCAGCAAAGCTGGAGCAGAATAAAGATCTGGCCTACCTCTCTTACAAATTGGCAACCATTAAAACGGACGTTGAGCTGGAGCTCGGCTGTGAACAACTGACCGTGGCGGAACCCGCAGCAGATGACCTGTTAACGCTGTTCAAGAAATACGAATTTAAACGCTGGATCGCTGATGTTGAATCCGGCACCTGGATGCAGGCTAAAGGGGCGAAACCGGCAGCGAAACCGGCGGGCAAAGCGATAGTGGCTGAAGTAGAGGTAGAGGTTGAAGAAACGGCCGCCACCCTCTCGTCAGAAAACTACGTCACCATTCTTGATGAAGCCACCCTGGTGAGCTGGATCGAGAAGCTGACGAAGGCTCCGCTGTTTGCTTTCGATACGGAAACTGACAGTCTCGATAATATCTCCGCCAACATGGTTGGCCTGTCGTTCGCCATTGAACCGGGTGTCGCCGCTTATGTGCCGGTCGCCCACGACTATCTGGATGCACCCGATCAGATAGCCCGCGAACGCGTGCTTGAACTGCTTAAGCCGCTGCTGGAAGACGACGCGCTGCTGAAGGTAGGCCAAAACCTGAAGTACGATCGCGGAATTCTGGCCAACTACGGTATTGAACTGCGCGGGATCGCCTATGACACCATGCTGGAGTCTTACACGCTGGATAGCATTGCCGGGCGTCACGATATGGACAGCCTCTCCGACCGTTGGCTGAAGCACAAAACCATCACCTTTGAAGAAATTGCAGGCAAAGGTAAGAACCAGCTCACCTTCAACCAGATTGCGCTGGAAGAAGCCGGGCGCTATGCGGCAGAAGACGCAGACGTGACGCTACAGCTGCACCTGAAAATGTGGCCGAAGCTGCAAAAAAATGAAGGTCCACTGCGCATTTTCAACGAAATTGAAATGCCGTTGGTGCCAGTACTGTCGCGCGTTGAGCGTAATGGCGTGAAGATTGATCCTGCCGTACTGCACGCGCATTCGCAGGAGATAGCCAAGCGGCTGGTCGAGCTGGAGCAGAAAGCTTACGAAATTGCAGGTGAAGAGTTTAACCTCTCTTCACCAAAGCAACTGCAAACCATCCTGTTTGAAAAGCAGGGCATCAAGCCGCTGAAGAAAACGCCGGGCGGCGCGCCGTCCACTTCTGAAGAAGTACTGGAAGAGTTGGCGCTGGACTACCCGCTGCCGAAGGTGATTCTTGAGTATCGCGGTCTGGCGAAACTGAAGTCGACCTACACCGACAAGCTGCCGCTGATGATCAACCCGAAAACTGGCCGCGTTCACACCTCTTATCACCAGGCGGTTACCGCCACCGGCCGTCTGTCATCAACCGACCCGAACCTGCAAAACATCCCGGTACGTAACGACGAAGGACGTCGTATCCGTCAGGCGTTTATCGCGCCGGAAGATTATGTCATCGTCTCGGCTGACTATTCACAGATTGAGCTGCGCATTATGGCGCATCTGTCGCGCGACGAAGGCCTGCTGAAGGCGTTTGCCGAAGGGAAGGATATTCACCGCGCTACCGCGGCGGAGGTCTTCGGACTGCCGCTGGAGAGCGTTACCGGCGAGCAGCGCCGCAGCGCCAAGGCCATCAACTTTGGCCTGATTTACGGCATGAGCGCCTTTGGCCTTGCGCGTCAGCTGAACATTCCACGTAAAGAAGCGCAGAAGTATATGGATCTCTACTTCGAACGTTACCCTGGCGTACTGGAGTACATGGAGCGCACCCGCGCGCAGGCGAAAGATCAGGGCTATGTAGAGACGCTTGATGGCCGCCGTCTGTACCTGCCGGACATCAAAGCCAGCAACGCCGCGCGCCGCGCCGGTGCCGAACGTGCAGCGATTAACGCCCCGATGCAGGGTACTGCGGCCGATATCATTAAGCGGGCGATGATTGCCGTTGACGGCTGGTTAGAAACCGAGAAGCCGCGTGTGCGCATGATCATGCAGGTTCACGATGAACTGGTTTTTGAAGTGCACAAAGACGACGTCGATGCCGTGGCGAAGAAAGTACACGAACTGATGGAAAACAGCACCACGCTGGACGTGCCGTTGCTGGTGGAAGTGGGGAGTGGCGAAAATTGGGATCAAGCTCATTAAGTGCTCGATGAATAATGGTGTTTTATGTAAGTAAGCAACATAACTTATCTAATTTTGTGATGAATATTAGAATTCGTTATGTAACAAGTGAAAAAAAACTACAAAAAATGCTTTCTGTCAGCATTAAAAAAGAGTAGAGTTAATCTCGTAGGGTACAGAGGTAAGATGTTCTATCTTTCAGACCTTTTACTTCACGTAATCGGATTTGGCTGAATATTTTAGCCGCCCCAGTCAGTAATGACTGGGGCGTTTTTTATTGGGCGAAAGAAACGTTTTGCGCCAGCCAGCCAGCGTGAGAAGAGAAGGATGAGGGGCAGTACCCGGAACAGGGCGCCAGGCGCCGCTATCCGGGACGTAGAGTGAATTACTCTGCGGCTGTTTCTGGATCTTCTTGTGGCGGAATATCGTTAAACCAGCTGTCCAGCTTCTGGCGCAGTTTATCCACGCCCTGCTTTTTCAGTGAAGAAAATGCTTCAACCTGCACGTCACCGTTAAAGGCAATCGCCGCTTCGCGCACCAGGTTCAGCTGCGCTTTACGCGCACCGCTAGCGAGCTTGTCAGCTTTGGTTAACAACACCAAAACCGGGATTTCGCTGGCGACAGCCCACTCGATCATCTGCTGGTCGAGGTCCTTCAGCGGATGGCGAATATCCATCAGTACCACTAATCCTTTCAGGCACAGACGTTTTTCCAGGTATTCACCCAGAGCACGCTGCCACTTGATTTTCATCTCTTCCGGTACCTGCGCGTAGCCGTAGCCCGGCAAGTCGACCAGACGTTTGCCGTCGGCCACTTCAAACAGGTTAATCAGCTGCGTACGACCCGGCGTTTTCGAAGTACGCGCCAGGCTTTTCTGGTTGGTCAACGTATTCAGGGCGCTGGACTTCCCCGCATTGGAGCGGCCGGCAAAAGCCACTTCGATTCCGGTATCGGAAGGTAAGTGGCGGATATCTGGCGCGCTGGTGACAAAGTGCGTCAGTTGATAGTTCCAGTTAGTCAAAACGGTCGTCTCCGTTAAATCAGGCAATGGGGGCGATTATACCCGATCGGTAGAAAAAGGCTGGATTTCCTCCAGTATCGTCAACTGTAAGCCGATGCCCTTCCGTTTGTAAGACATTTGCCATATCGACTATGGGAAATTAAGGAAAGAATCTCGGCGAGATTATATGCAAATTATTTAAAATCATAACATTACACACGGGCAATAATCTTATTTATCCAATTTTCGCCATCTCATTGCTTGTTAGTTTAACTCAACGAGGTAAAGTATCACCCATCGGCAAGGGTGCCAGAAGGATTTAGACTCAGGATGAGGGGTCAGGAACGCCAGGAGGCGAAGACCTACGGAATCTGTCAGGATGACCAACGTCTGGAGACGTTACGCAGGGAAAGGGAACAATAACAGGGACTGTTATAGAGCTAACGGATAGACAGGGCGCGTTGTAAGCAAACATGGAATGTAGAACCCGTTAAGGGTGTGAGTCAGGAAAAAAGGCGACAGATTACTCTGTCGCCTTTTTTCTTTGTTTGCTTTCTGCTAGATTCCGGCTCAATTCTATACTGAATAAAACGGCTTAAAAGATCTGACATCATGAAAAAACCAACCTCTGCACCGCGCAGCAAAGCGCCTGGCAAACAACGTCGTAAAACGCGTGAAGAGCTGAACCAGGAAGCTCGTGACCGTAAACGCGACAAGAAGCACCGTGGCCATGCGCCGGGCAGCCGCGCCAGCGGCAGTGAGGGTGCATCTGGCTCCAATAAACAAAAGCCGCAAAAAGACCCCCGTATTGGTAGTAAAAAACCGATCGCGCTGGGCGTGACTGAGGCGCCGGTCGTCAAGCAGCACAAACCGAAGAGCGAGAAACCTATGCTTTCACCGCAGGCTGAGCTGGACATGCTGGAGACTGATGAGCGCCTGGATGCGCTGCTGGAACGTCTGGAAGAGGGCGAAACCCTGACTGCTGAAGAGCAGGCCTGGGTTGACGCTAAACTGGATCGCATTGATGCACTGATGCAGCAACTCGGTCTCTCTTACGATGATGACGAAGAAGAAGAGGAAGAAGGGGGCAAGGAAGACGTGATGCGTCTGCTGAGGGGCGGAAACTAACGTTTGCACCCGATTGGCCTGCCAGTCCTGCTTATAACCCTTTTGGTTGTATGTTATCTGGGGTGGTTATTCGTTAAACTACGACGGTTGTCGCGGCGTCAAAATTGGCTGCGCAACCGGCTGGCGCTGCGTAATGCGGCCAGGCCGGCAAGCCGTCGTCGTTTTCGACATCATCGCAAGGAGTGAGCATGTCTGTGCAGTTAATCGACTGGGATCTGGCCCTGATCCAGAAATATAACTATTCCGGGCCACGGTATACCTCATATCCTACGGCGCTGGAGTTCTCCGATGCCTTTGGCGAAGCGGAGTTTCTGAGCGCCGTTGCGCGCTATCCTGAGCGGCCCCTGTCGCTGTACGTTCATATCCCGTTTTGCCACAAACTCTGCTATTTCTGCGGTTGCAATAAGATCGTTACCCGCCAGCAGCACAAAGCTGACCAATATCTTGACGTGCTGGAGCAGGAAATACGCCAGCGCGCGCCGCTGTTTACCGGCCGTCATGTTAGCCAACTGCACTGGGGCGGCGGTACGCCAACCTATCTCAATAAGGCGCAAATCAGCCGTCTGATGACGCTGCTGCGCGAGAACTTTCACTTCGATGCTGATGCGGAGATCTCTATTGAAGTTGACCCGCGTGAAATTGAGCTGGATGTTATCGACCATCTGCGCGCCGAGGGTTTTAACCGCCTGAGTATGGGCGTTCAGGACTTCAATAAAGAGGTACAGCGCCTGGTTAACCGTGAGCAGGATGAAGACTTTATCTTCTCGCTGCTCAAACGCGCCCGTGAGATAGGCTTTACGTCGACCAACATCGACCTAATCTACGGCCTGCCGAAGCAGACGCCGGAGAGCTTTGCTTTTACCCTCCAGCGTGTGGCTGAACTGAATCCGGATCGCCTGAGCGTATTTAACTACGCGCATCTTCCGACGCTCTTCGCTGCTCAGCGTAAAATCAAAGACGCCGACCTGCCGTCGGCGCAGCAGAAGCTGGATATCCTGCAGGAGACCATTCACTCGCTGACGCAAGCGGGCTATCAGTTTATCGGCATGGACCACTTTGCGCGTCCGGATAACGAGCTGGCCGTGGCCCAGCGTGAAGGTGTGCTGCACCGCAACTTCCAGGGATATACCACCCAGGGCGACACCGACTTGCTGGGCATGGGCGTCTCCGCCATCAGCATGATTGGCGATTGCTACGCGCAGAACCAGAAAGAGCTGAAGCTGTACTATCAGCAGGTCGCCGAGCAGGGCAACGCGCTGTGGCGCGGTATTGCCTTAACCCGTGATGATTGCATTCGTCGTGACGTGATTAAGGCGCTGATCTGTAATTTCAGCCTCGATTTCTCCGCGGTGGAAAAACAGTGGGACCTGAACTTCAGCGACTACTTTGCCGAGGACCTGGCGCTGTTGGCACCGCTGGCGAAAGATGGGCTGGTGGATGTGGATGAGAAGGGCATTCAGGTGACCGCCAAAGGCCGCCTGTTGATTCGCAACATCTGTATGTGCTTTGACGCCTACCTGCGCCAGAAAGCGCGTATCCAGCAGTTCTCGCGGGTGATTTAGCGAGGATATTGCCCGGTGGCGCTACGCTTACCGGGCCTACAGTCGATTTGTAGGCCGGATAAGCGTAAGCGCCATCCGGCTTAGCTAAATAGCCCAACCAGCGCCGCGCACAGGACTGCGGCCATCGCCGTTTGCGGCGAGTGGCTGGCAGCGCCGCTCGACGCCAGATTAATTAATGATTCAAGCATGTTTCTTCCCCCCGGTATTCGCGGGCAGAATGATACTTAACTCATCGGAACAGTAAAGTATAAAATTGCAGCAACTTGCGCGAATCGAGCAATATTTACACTTCACACCGGCCTTACTCCATTCCTAACTCTTTCAGCTTGCGCGTCAGGGTATTACGACCCCAACCGAGCAGGCGTGCGGCTTCTTGTTTATGTCCTTGCGTATGGCGTAGCGCGGTCGTCAGTAGCGTACGCTCCATCTCTGGCTGGGCTTCGGACAGCAGATTTTGATGACCGGAACGCAGCGCGCGATCGGCCCACTGCGCCAGCAGCGTTGCCCAACTATCCGGTAGCGACGCGGCCGCGGTGCTATCCGGCTGGCTGGCTTCAAACAGCTCGCCCGGCAGATCCTGAATCAGTACCTCTTGCCCGGCGGCCATCACCGTCAGCCAGCGGCAGGTGTTTTCCAACTGACGCACGTTACCCGGCCAGGCCAGACGCGTTAAGGCGGCTTCGGTTTCCGGGTGCAGCAGCTTGGCTTCAACGCCCAGCTCGCGTGCTGCGACCTGCAGGAAATGATGCGCCAGGCGTGGAATATCCTCCCGACGTTCGCGCAGCGGCGGCAGGTGGACGCGAATCACGTTCAGGCGATGGAACAGATCCTCACGGAACTTACCTTCCTGTACGCGTTGTTCCAGATTCTGGTGGGTGGCCGCAATGATGCGTACGTCAACCTTTACCGGCGCATAGCCGCCGACGCGATAGAACTGACCGTCGGCCAGTACGCGCAGCAGACGAGTCTGGACGTCCATCGGCATATCGCCGATTTCATCGAGGAACAGCGTGCCGCCATCGGCCTGCTCAAAGCGGCCCTGACGGACAGTATTGGCGCCGGTAAATGCCCCTTTCTCGTGACCAAACAGTTCGGACTCAATCAGGTCTTTGGGGATTGCCGCCATATTCAGCGCGATAAACGGCGCTTTGACGCGTGGGCTGTGACGGTGCAGGGCGTGAGCGACTAACTCTTTACCGGTACCGGACTCGCCGTTAATCAGCACGCTGATGGAAGAGCGGGAGAGACGGCCGATAATGCGGAACACGTCCTGCATGGCCGGCGCTTCGCCGATGATATCGGTGGTTGGCCCATCAACCTGTACATTGCGCGGCTGCTGCTGTTCCTGGTAGTGGCTGATAGCGCGTTCAACGAGCGCCACCGCTTCGTCAATATCAAACGGTTTTGGCAGGTAATCGAACGCCCCTTGCTGATAGGCGCTGACGGCGGCGTCCAAATCGGAATGTGCCGTCATTATGATGACCGGAAGCATTGGATGGCGTTGCTTGATTTGTGTTAACAGCGCCAGACCATCCATTCCGGGCATGCGAATATCGGACATCAGCACGTCAGGGGTTTTGGTGGCCAGCGCGTCCAGCACCTCTTTCCCGCCTTCAAACGTCGTGCAGGTCAGCCCTGCGCCGGTGAGGGCGCGTTCAAGCACCCAACGGATGGAGCTATCGTCATCAACGACCCAGACTATCCCTCGTTGCATAAACACACCTTATTTTTTAATTGGCAGGAAAACCGAAAACTCGGTATGGCCTGGCCAACTGGTAAATTCAATTTTGCCGGAGTGCTGATCGATCAGGCTGCGCGTGATCGACAGACCCAGCCCGGTGCCACCTTCGCGGCCGCTGACCATCGGATAAAACAGCGTATCCTGCAAATGTGATGGAATGCCGGGACCGTTATCTTCGACATCAATTCTGGCGGCCAGGCGGTAGCGAACGCCATGTAGCGTTAACTGAAAAGCGGTGCGGGTGCGCAGGACTATTTCGCCCCCTTCTGACCCGAGGGCCTGAAGCGCATTACGCACGATATTAAGAAGAACTTGCTCAATCTGGTCGGGATCGTGCGGCAGTTCCGGCAGACTTGGATCATAGTCGCGTATCAGAGTGACGTTTTGCGGCAGCTCCATCGAAACCAGCTTCACCACGCGCTCAGCCACTTTATGAATGCTCTCGGTAACGTGCGTACCGGGATGCTGCGGGCCAAGCAGGCGATCGACCAGATTACGCAGGCGGTCGGCCTGTTCAATGATGACGTTGGTATATTCGATGAGCGCGGGGTCGGGCAGCGCTTTGCTCAGCAGCTGTGCTGCGCCGCGCAGGCCACCCAGCGGGTTTTTGATCTCGTGGGCAAGGCCACGCACCAGATCGCGCGCGGCAATCTGCTGGGCGTGCTGTAGCTGCTCCTGGCTGAGGCGACGTTGATTGTCCATCGGTGCCATCTCCAGCAGGATAAAACCGTCAGGCAGCCGCTGCGCGGTGAGCGAAAGAATATGTGAGCGACCGTCGATAACCAGCGTCACTTCGTTATCGGTGAACCCCTGGCCGGTTTGCAGGCTTTCCTGCATTAAACCGACGTTGAGCGAGAAATAGCTCAGAAGCTCGGGAAGCGGCGTGCCGAAAAGTTTACGCGCGCTCTGCGCCAGCAACTGCTGCGCCGCAGGGTTCGCATAGTGAACGGCCAGGTCGTCATCGACCAGTAAGATGCTGTTGATTAACGAGTTAAGGATCTGCCCAGCATCGGGCAGCGCGCCTGTTGCCATTTAGCAGTCTCCTGAAAAGGCTTGCACTCTTTTAGTGCAGTATAGCTTTTTACGGATAAAAAGCGCGGGAAATCAGGTTGTTGGTGGAGAAAAAAGCCCATCCTGAGATGGGCTGAAAGTTTCCACGGCAACTCAATTCCCGAGTATCGCGTCAGCACCCATCGGCAGTGACGCGACATCATCGGGAAAGTACAACTCAAAACGTATTAGACGCTGTAGTACAGCTCGAACTCAACCGGGTGCGGAGTCATCCGAACGCGATCGTTTTCTTCAGTGCGCAGCGTGATGTAAGCGTCGATAGCTTCATCAGTGAATACGCCGCCCGCAGTCAGGAACTCACGGTCTGCATCGAGAGCCTGCAGCGCTTCTTCCAGAGAGCCAGCAACCTGTGGGATCTCTTTCGCTTCTTCCGGCGGCAGGTCGTACAGGTTTTTGTCCATCGCTTCGCCCGGGTGGATCTTGTTCTTGATACCGTCAAGGCCAGCCATCAGCAGCGCGGCGAAGCACAGGTACGGGTTAGCAGCCGGGTCCGGGAAGCGCACTTCGATACGACGCGCTTTCGGAGAAGCCACTACCGGAATACGGATAGAAGCAGAACGGTTACGGGCAGAGTAAGCCAGCATTACCGGCGCTTCGTAACCCGGGACCAGACGCTTGTAAGAGTTGGTGGTCGGGTTCGCCAGGGCGTTGATCGCTTTAGCGTGTTTGATAACGCCGCCGATGTAGTACAGCGCCTGCTCAGACAGACCCGCATATTTGTCACCGGAGAACAGGTTTACGCCGTTCTTGGACAGGGACATGTGGCAGTGCATGCCGGAACCGTTATCGCCAAACATTGGCTTTGGCATAAAGGTCGCGGTTTTACCGAAGCGGTGAGCGACGTTGTGAACCACATATTTGTAGATCTGAATTTCGTCCGCTTTTTTGGTCATGGTGTTGAAGCGGGTCGCGATTTCGTTCTGGCCAGCGGTCGCCACTTCGTGGTGGTGCGCTTCAACGACCAGACCCATTTCTTCCATGATCAGACACATGGTAGAACGGATGTCCTGAGAAGAATCTACCGGAGGAACCGGGAAGTAACCGCCTTTCACGCCAGGACGGTGACCTTTGTTACCACCTTCGTATTTGGTGGAAGAGTTCCATGCGCCTTCGATATCATCGATAGCCACGTGGGAACCGGAGATAGATGCGCCGAAACGGATGTCGTCAAACAGGAAGAATTCTGGCTCTGGCCCGAACAGAACGGTGTCTGCGATGCCGGTCGCGCGCAGGTACTCTTCAGCGCGTTTAGCGATGGAGCGCGGGTCACGGTCGTAGCCCTGCAGGGTGCCTGGTTCCAGGATGTCACAACGAATAATCAGGGTAGACTCTTCAAAGAACGGGTCGATGAGAGCGGTAGATGCGTCCGGCATCAGAACCATGTCAGATTCGTTAATGCCTTTCCAGCCGCCGATAGAGGAGCCGTCAAACATTTTGCCTTCTTCGAAGAATTCGGCATTCACCTGATGGGCAGGAATCGTGACGTGCTGTTCTTTACCTTTGGTATCGGTGAAGCGCAGATCGACAAACTTCACTTCATGTTCATTCAGCATCGTCAAAACGTGTTCAGCGGACATACTTTACATCTCCCGGATTTGTCATTGTCGTCGTCGTGGTAACGAGGTCTTCTATCACTGCATAAAAATGGCGTTGTTGCCGTGAAAAATATAAAGCGAAATCTGTGCCAACTTTTAAATCACCCCCAAAAGGCGCTATCATGCGCACCATAGTGCAAAAGGGCTGCACCATGATAGCCGTTTTGCACCATTATAGTGCTTACACGCGAGCGTTGAGCACCATATTGGTGCAAATTGTGATTAGGTGCCCTTTTTATGCGCCGTGAAAGCGATCACAAAGAAACTCTGCGATACTTGTTTGCGGAGGATCTCTGTGATCCTGTTTTGTAGTGCGATTAATCCGTGTACAATAACGCGCTATTTCTAATGCCCGAGGCAAAGTTGTGATCGAAAATTTGCGTAACATCGCCATCATTGCTCACGTTGACCATGGTAAAACTACCCTAGTTGATAAGCTGCTGCAGCAATCCGGTACGTTCGACGAGCGTGCTGAAACTCAAGAGCGTGTGATGGACTCCAACGATTTGGAGAAAGAGCGTGGGATTACCATCCTCGCAAAAAACACCGCTATCAAATGGAATGACTACCGTATCAACATCGTTGATACCCCGGGGCACGCCGACTTCGGTGGTGAAGTTGAGCGCGTTATGTCCATGGTTGACTCCGTGCTGCTGGTAGTTGATGCCTTTGATGGCCCGATGCCGCAAACGCGCTTCGTGACCAAAAAAGCATTTGCTCACGGCCTGAAGCCAATTGTTGTCATCAACAAGGTTGACCGTCCGGGCGCGCGTCCTGATTGGGTTGTTGACCAGGTCTTCGACCTGTTCGTTAACCTCGACGCGACCGACGAGCAGCTGGACTTCCCGATCATCTACGCTTCGGCGCTGAACGGTATCGCGGGTCTGGATCACGAAGACATGGCTGAAGACATGACCCCGCTGTATCAGGCGATTGTTGACCATGTACCGGCACCGGACGTAGACCTTGATGGTCCGCTGCAGATGCAGATCTCCCAGCTGGACTACAACAACTACGTTGGCGTTATCGGTATCGGCCGCATCAAACGCGGTAAAGTGAAACCGAACCAGCAGATCACTATCATCGATAGCGAAGGCAAAACCCGTAACGGTAAAGTTGGTAAAGTACTGACTCACCTGGGTCTGGAACGTATCGACAGCACCCTCGCGGAAGCTGGTGACATCATCGCCATCACCGGTCTGGGCGAGCTGAACATCTCCGACACCATCTGCGACCCGCAGAACGTCGAAGCGCTGCCGGCACTGTCCGTCGATGAACCGACCGTTTCTATGTTCTTCTGCGTTAACACCTCTCCGTTCTGTGGCAAAGAAGGTAAATTCGTTACCTCTCGTCAGATCCTTGACCGCCTGAACAAAGAGCTGGTGCACAACGTAGCGCTGCGCGTTGAAGAAACCGCTGACGCCGATGCGTTCCGCGTTTCTGGCCGTGGTGAACTGCACCTGTCCGTTCTGATTGAAAACATGCGTCGTGAAGGTTTCGAACTGGCGGTATCCCGTCCGAAAGTTATCTTCCGCGAAATCGATGGCCGCAAACAAGAGCCATACGAGAACGTAACGCTGGACGTCGAAGAGCAGCACCAGGGTTCTGTCATGCAGGCACTGGGCGAGCGTAAAGGCGACCTGAAAAACATGAATCCAGACGGTAAAGGCCGCGTACGTCTCGACTACGTGATCCCAAGCCGTGGTCTGATCGGTTTCCGTTCAGAATTCATGACCATGACTTCCGGTACCGGTCTGCTGTACTCCACCTTCAGTCACTATGACGATATCCGTCAGGGCGAAGTGGGCCAGCGCCAGAACGGCGTACTGATCTCCAACGGTCAGGGTAAAGCGGTTGCGTTTGCACTGTTCAGCCTGCAGGACCGCGGCAAGCTGTTCCTGGGCCACGGCGCAGAAGTTTACGAAGGCCAGATCATCGGTATTCACAGCCGTTCTAACGACCTGACCGTAAACTGCCTGACCGGTAAGAAACTGACCAACATGCGTGCATCCGGTACGGATGAAGCGGTTGTTCTGGTTCCGCCTATCCGCATGACTCTGGAGCAAGCTCTGGAGTTCATCGATGATGACGAACTGGTCGAAGTGACTCCGCAGTCTATTCGTATCCGTAAACGTCACCTGACGGAAAACGACCGTCGTCGCGCAATGCGCGGTGCGAAAGAAGAGTAATCTTCTTTTTTCCGTGACCAAAACCCTGCCTTATGGCGGGGTTTTTCTTTTTCTGATAGCGCGCTTTTGCTCATGGTCAAACCCCACCTTTCCCGCTACAGTAAAAATTCCACGGCGTGAACGGAGGCAAAAATGCTCTATATCTTTGATTTAGGTAATGTGATTGTCGACATTGATTTCAACCGTGTTCTGGGAACGTGGAGCGACCTTGCCCGTGTGCCGCTGGCGCAGTTGAAGCAGCGCTTTACGATGGGAGAGGCATTTCACCAGCATGAACGCGGTGAAATATCGGATGAAGCTTTTGCGAAGGCGATGTGTCACGACCTGGAACTTCCGCTGAGCTACGAACAGTTTGCCCACGGCTGGCAGGCGGTATTCGTCGCGCTGCGTCCCGAAGTTATCGATATCATGCAGACGCTACGCGAGCAGGGGCACCGGGTGGTGGTGCTTTCGAACACCAACGCGCTGCACACCACTTTCTGGCCGGATGAATATCCGCAAATTTATGCTGCCGCTGACCATGTTTACCTCTCTCAGGAGATGGGCATGCGTAAACCAGAGGCCCGTATTTACCAGCGTGTACTTGAGCTGGAAGGTTTTTCTGCCGCCGATGCGGTCTTTTTTGACGATAACGCCGATAATATAGAGGGAGCCAACCAGTTGGGGATCGCCAGCGTACTGGTGACAGGGAGAGAAACCCTGCCTGACTATTTTATGAAGTCGTTATGTTAAAAACCGTTCATCAAAAATGTATTCATCATACCCGGCCGCTGGTGGCGTGGAGTAAATTCCTCTGGCGGCGTATTGAAGAAGATAATATGACGACGCTGGCAGGCAATCTGGCCTATGTGTCGTTGCTTTCACTTGTGCCCCTGGTGGCGGTGATTTTCGCCCTGTTTGCGGCCTTTCCTATGTTCTCGGAAGTGAGTTTGCAAATTCGCCACTTCGTTTTTGCTAACTTCCTGCCCGCGACCGGCGACGTTATTCAGCGCTATATCGAGCAGTTTGTCGCCAACTCCAACAAGATGACCGCGTTTGGCGCCTGTGGTCTGATCATTACCGCGCTGCTGTTGATGTACTCAATCGATAGCGCGCTAAACACCATCTGGCGCAGCAAGCGTACGCGCCCCAGAATTTACTCATTCGCCGTTTACTGGATGATACTCACCCTCGGGCCGCTGCTGGCAGGGGTGAGCCTGGCAATTAGCTCATATCTGCTTTCCCTGCGCTGGGCCAGCGAGCTGCACGGCGTGATTGATAACCTGCTGCGGGTGTTCCCGCTGCTGCTCTCCTGGCTCTCTTTCTGGCTGCTCTACAGCATCGTTCCGACAACACAGGTGCCGAATCGCGATGCGATTGTCGGGGCGCTGGTCGCCGCGCTGCTGCACGAACTCGGTAAGAAAGCCTTCTCGCTCTATATCACCGCATTTCCCTCTTACCAGTTGATTTACGGCGTGCTGGCGGTGATCCCCATTTTGTTTGTCTGGGTCTACTGGACGTGGTGTATCGTCTTGCTTGGCGCAGAAATAACTGTCACTCTCGGTGAATACCGAAAACTGAAATCAGAACAACAAGAAGCAGAAGAACCATGATTGCATTAATTCAGCGCGTCACACGCGCCAGCGTAAGCGTGGCGGACGAGGTGACGGGGGAGATTGGCCCTGGACTACTGGTGCTACTGGGCGTAGAGAAAGACGACGACGAACAGAAAGCGAATCGCCTGTGCGAGCGCGTGCTCGGCTACCGAATTTTTAGCGATGCCGACGGCAAAATGAACCTGAACGTGCAGCAGGCAGGCGGGAGCGTGCTGGTGGTATCACAGTTTACGTTGGCGGCTGATACCGAGCGCGGAATGCGTCCGAGTTTCTCCAAAGGAGCCGCTCCGGATCGCGCAGAAGAACTCTATGAGTACTTTGTGCAGCGCTGTCGCCAGCAGGAGATCAACACGCAAACGGGACGATTCGCTGCGGATATGCAGGTGTCGCTGGTCAATGACGGGCCCGTGACATTCTGGTTACAGGTATGAACCCACTTCCCGGAAGAACGCGGGGGGCAAAAGAGAGCGCGATTATGTACCATCTCCGAGTACCGCAAACGGCAGAAGAGTTAGAGGAATACTACCAGTTTCGCTGGGAAATGCTGCGTAAGCCGCTGCATCAGCCGAAAGGCTCCGAGCGAGACGCCTGGGACGCGATGGCGCACCATCAGATGGTGGTGGATGAACAGGGAAAGCTGGTCGCTGTTGGGCGACTGTACATCAACGCCGATAACGAAGCGTCGATTCGTTTTATGGCTGTCCATCCTGAAGTGCAGGACAAAGGTCTGGGGACACTGATCGCCATGACGCTGGAATCGGTCGCCCGACAGGAAGGCGTGAAGCGCGTAACCTGTAGCGCACGTGAAGATGCCGTGCCGTTTTTCGCCAAGCTGGGCTTCGTGAACCAGGGGGAAATTACCACCCCGCAAACCACGCCGGTGCGCCATTTTCTGATGATTAAACCGGTGGCCTCACTGGACGATATTCTGCATCGCGGTGACTGGTGTGCGCAGCTGCAGCAGGCCTGGTACGATCATATCCCGCTCAGCGAAAAAATGGGCGTGCGTATTCAGCAATACACCGGGCAGAAATTTATCACCACCATGCCGGAAACCGGCAACCAGAATCCACATCACACGCTGTTCGCGGGTAGCCTGTTCTCGCTGGCGACATTGACCGGCTGGGGCCTTATCTGGCTGATGTTGCGCGAGCGCCACCTTGGCGGCACGATTATCTTAGCCGATGCCCATATCCGCTACAGCAGGCCGATCACCGGTAGACCAACGGCGATCGCCGATCTGGGGTCGCTGAGCGGCGATCTGGACCGTCTGGCCCGTGGCCGCAAAGCGCGCGTTCAGCTACAGGTTGAGCTGTTCGGTGATGAAAAAGCGGGCGTGGTATTTGAAGGCACTTATATTGTGCTTCCGGCAAAGCCGTTCGGCGCCTTCGAAGAAGGCGGCAACGAAGAGGAGTAGCGCGAGCCCGCGATTCCTGATGCTATTTATTCACGAGTGGCCGCGGCCGCGCGCCAGGCCACGTCGCATATTGCGTCCCGCGCCGTCTTGCTTACGCCGCCCAGTTGGAAAAATCCGTGGATCACGCCGAGATAGCGCTGGCAAGTACACGCCACGCCCTGGTCGTTCAGGCGGTGATATAGCGCTTCGCCTTCATCACGCAGCGGGTCGAACTCTGCGGTGAGGATATGTACCGGCGGTAAACCGGCAAAATCATCACGCCATAGCGGACTGGCTTCCGGGTGGCGGACGTCGGTACCCTGGAGATACATTTCGAAGCCCGATAGCAGCGTATTGCGGGTGATGATGTAGTCTTGCCCGTTGCTGGTATAGCTAGGGAAACTGGCGGTAGCATCAAGCATCGGGTAGATCAGCAGCAGCTTTGCCGGAGACCATTGGGCGGTGGATTTCAGGCGTAGTGCGCTGACCAATGCCAAATGCCCGCCTGCGCTGTCGCCAGCAAGCGTGATACGTTCACGATCGATACCTAACTGCTCCGCGTATTGATGGACGATATTTGCCCCGCGTTCAGCGTCGTCATGAGCCGCAGGGAAGGTGTGCTCTGGCGCAAGACGATACTGAATGGCAATCACCCTACAGCCGCTTCTCCAGGCCAGCTGCCGTAGCTGGGGGTCGTGAGTCAGAAAACCGCCGCTAACAAAACAGCCGCCGTGATAGTAGAGGATACAGGGCAGCGAACCGGATGCGTTCAGCGGCGAAACGACGCGAAATGTCATGCCTTCCAGCACGATATCTTCCGAACTCACCCGAATTTCTTTCTCGCCTGCCAGCGTCGTGCTGGCAATGTAGCCCGCTCTCCGGTCATCAATATTCTGTTCTCGTGAAGAGGGGCGACCCGCGGCGATAAACCCGGCGACCAGTTCGGCAATTCCTTTTTCCAGTGGCATATAACGCTCCTTTTTCTGTATGTATGTACAGTTTATAACCTGGTTTAATGAGAAGGGAAATGGGTAAATAATGTTGCAGCAGTATTCTGGATAGCTGCTCGCAAAAACGATTATTTCTACAAAATGAGCGTGCCACGTTTAACGAATCGCGAGTATTTTGTTCGCTTATTGAGCATGGATGATATACTTGAGGTATATATAAGCATGATGACGGAAAGGGATATGGGCAGAATACTTCTCGATTTATCGGATGAGGTGATCAGGCGTCTCGATGAACTCAAGCAGCAGCGGAATATGCCACGCGCGGAGCTATTACGTGAAGCGGTAGAAATGTATCTGGAGAAACAAAATCAGGCTGAACAGGCCATTGCCGGCGCGCTTGGGATTTGGCAAGAGTGTGAAGACGATGGCGTTGAATTCGAAAGAAAGCTCCGCGAGGAGTGGACGCGATGAACGGTCCAGTCATCTTTGATACCAATATTTTAATCGATCTGTTCAGTGGCCGGGTTGAAGCTAAAAATACGTTAGATTTGTATCCACCACAGCATGCTATTAGCTTGATTACATGGATGGAGGTGATGGTTGGCGCAAAGCGATTCCATCAGGAGCGACGTACAAGAATGGCCCTGAATGCTTTTGAGGTCATAGAGATATCGCCAGAGATTGCCGAAAAGAGTGTCAACTTGAGGCAGGAATATGGCATGAAGCTGCCGGATGCCATCATTCTGGCAACTGCGCATATACACCGAAGAGAGTTGGTCACGCGTAATACAAAGGATTTTGCCACGCTACCCGGCGTGATAGTGCCTTACGCATTGTAAACCGGGCAGGGACGACCGCCCGGCTTTACCAGAGAACTTACTCCCCTTCCCCTGGGAACAGGAACGGGTTGATAGAGCTACGGGCGAACCCTTCCTGCTCCATCCGCGCGTCCAGCACCAGCGAGGCGAGGTCGTCGGCCACGGCTTCCACTTTCGGGTCCTTTTCCTGATACAGAATCTTCAGGTAGGTACCGCAGTCGCCGCAGCTTTCGGCTTTAATCGCAGCCTGCTCGTTATCCAGAGACCAGTAGTGCAGGTCGCGGCTTTGTTCGCAGTTGCTGCACTTCACGCGCACGACATGCCACTCGGTTTCACACAGGTTGCAGTGCAGATAGCGCAGCCCCTGCGTGGTGCCAATTTGCACCATACTGGAAACCGGCATTGAGCCGCATACCGGGCAGTACTGACGCTGTTCACCGTATTCTGCATGGGCTTTGCCCGGAATCAGGCTGGCCATCTGCGCCCAGTAAAGTGACAAGGCGGCCCAGATGAACGGCGCTTTATCGCTGCTGACGGAGGAGAAATCGGACTCAAACAGCGCGCTGGCCATTTGCTCCAGCTCCTGTTCGGAGGATTTCTCCAGATTTTCAATCACCGCCAGCGCCGGGCCGCTCATTTCCGGTTTCAGTTCGGCAATCATGGAGTGCAGCAGCGTATGCCAGTGCTTATCGCGCGGCAGAACGTGGATATCCAGCGGCGGCTTGCCCTGGTCGTTTGCCTCTTTAAGACGCGCGCTCAGATCCATCCGCAGCGGATGGTCGTACAGAACCACTTCCTGTGCGTGGGCAATCAGCGCCGCAAAGCGTAGGTAGTCGCCCAGCGGGTTGTTCTCTGCCAGCTCGCGCAGACGCTCGGCGCGACGATTGTAGAGGTTCTTGAGTCTGGGGAACAACAACGGCGGAATGACTTCCGCCGTACGTTTCTCGCTCGAACCCAGCTCATCTTGCGGGATTATGCGAATACTCATTCAGATGACTTTTCCTGTTTCTGGCGGACTTCACGGTACCAGCGCGGGTGATGTTTCTTCGCCCACGATTTGGTAACCCATCCTTCCACCATCGCGGTAATGGTGCCTTTCACCCAAAGGGCGGCGTAAATATGCACCATGATAACCACAATTAACGCCACTGCGGCAAATGAATGCAGCATTAGCGCAAATCGGATCACCGGGATTGAGAAAGCAGGCGCAAAGTACGGACGCCAGATAATCACACCGCTTACCAGCAGCAGTACCAGGAAGATAATCGCCGCCCAGAATACGCATTTCTGGCCGAAGTTATAACGCCCGGTGTCACCTACTTCCTCGTTGACGACGATCTTACGAATATTCTTCGCCCAAAAGATATCATCCCGATTGATTAGATTATGGTGCCAGTAGCGGAAAAACATGATGATAAACGACGCAAACATGATAACGCCGACAAACGGGTGCAGAATGCGCGCCAGCTGCGGAGTGCCCATGATTTGCATCAACCAGTTGAAGGACGGGAAGAAAAAGCCCAGCCCGCTCACCGCCGCCAGAATGAAGCAGAAGGCGGTGACCCAGTGGTTGATGCGTTCCGGCGCCGTGTAGCGCACGATGGTGTCACGTCTTTTCATTTGCGCACCTCGTCTTTCTCTTCATCAAGATTATCCTCTTCCTCTTCCGCACGGTTCGGACCGACCCCGACGTAGTGGAAGACGCTCGCGGCGAACGTGGCGGCAAAGCCGATAGCGGCTAACGGTTTCCAGACGCCTTTCCAGAACTTCACGGTAGCGCTGATTTCCGGGTTTTCCGGCAGGCCGTGGTACAGATTCGGCTTGTCGGCATGGTGCAGCACGTACATCACGTGCGTACCGCCAACGCCGGCCGGATCGTACAGCCCTGCATTGTCATAACCACGGGTTTTCAGCTCGGCCACGCGCTCGCCCGCCAGCGTTTTCATCTCCTCTTTGGAGCCAAAGTGGATAGCGCCGGTTGGGCAGGTTTTCACGCAGGCCGGTTCTTGCCCTACGGTCACGCGGTCGACGCACAGCGTACATTTGTAGACGCGGTTGTCTTCCGGGTTAAGACGCGGGACGTTGAACGGGCAGCCAGCGATGCAGTAGCCGCAGCCAATGCACTGCTCGGACTGGAAGTCGACGATACCGTTGGCATACTGAATGATTGCGCCTTCCGATGGGCAGGCCTTCAGGCAGCCTGGGTCAGCGCAGTGCATGCAGCCATCCTTACGGATCAGCCATTCCAGTTTGTCGTTCTGCTCCACTTCCGAGAAGCGCATGACCGTCCAGGATTTAGCGGTCAGATCGGCGGGGTTATCGTACACCCCGACGTTGCTGCCGATTTCATCACGGATGTCGTTCCACTCCGAGCACGCCACCTGACAGGCCTTACAGCCGATACAGGTGGTGACGTCGATAAGTTTTGCCACCTCTTCCTGGTGATCCCGCGCGCGCGGCGCGGGAGTGAAACCGTTAGTGGCGGAACGACGAATAATATCTTGCGATTGATAAGCCATAGGTCGTCTCCGTTACACCTTTTCCACGTTCACGAGGAAGGACTTAAATTCCGGCGTTTGCGTGTTCGCATCGCCGACGAATGGCGTCAACGTATTGGCAATAAAGCCTTTTTTCGCTACGCCTTCGTAGCCCCAGTGGATTGGAATACCGATAGTATCGATATCCTTACCGTCCACTTTCAGCGTGCGGATACGCTTGGTCACCACCGCCTTAGCTTTAATATAGCCACGGTTGGAGGAGACTTTGACGGTATCGCCGTGGGCGATGCCGAGCTTATCTGCCAGCTTTTCACCGATCTCCACAAACTGTTCCGGCTGTGCAATGGCGTTAAGCAGCGCATGCTTGGTCCAGTAGTGGAAGTGTTCGGTCAGACGATAGGTGGTACCGACGTACGGGAATTTGTCCGCTTTTCCTAACGCTTCCTTGTCGCCTTTAAAGATACGGGCGGCAGGGTTGGAAATCACGTTCGGGTGCAGCGGGTTCGTCCCCAGCGGCGTTTCAAACGGCTCGTAGTGCTCCGGGAACGGACCTTCTGCCATCTTATCGAGGGCAAACAGGCGACCCATCCCTTCCGGCTGCATGATGAACGGCCCGACGTTGCTGCCCGGCGCCGCGGCGCTGTAGTCCGGGATATCCACGCCGCCCCACTTCGCGCCGTCCCATTTCAGGAGCTGGCGTTTTGGATCCCACGGGTTGCCCTGCGGGTCCGCGGAAGCGCGGTTATACAGAATACGGCGGTTGAGCGGCCACGCCCAGGCCCAGCCCAGCGTGTTGCCAAGGCCGGATGGGTCGGCGTTATCGCGGCGCGCCATCTGGTTGCCTTCCGGCGTCCAGCTACCGGCGAAGATCCAGCAGCCGCTGGCGGTTGTCCCGTCATCACGCAGTTGGGCAAACGAGCTGAGCTGTTGGCCTTTTTTCACGATAACCGCACCGGTTGCCGGGTCGATAATATCGGCCAGCGCCTTACCGTTGCTCTCCATCGCCACTTCCTCGGAAGCCGGTTCATTTGGCGTCGAGTAGTTCCAGGTCATGTTCAGCACGGGCTCTGGCGCCGGGCCGCCTTCTTCGGCATACATCTTACGCAGACGCATGAAGATACCGGCGAGGATCTCACCGTCGGTGATCGCATCCCCAGGGGCATCCGCGCCTTTCCAGTGCCACTGCAGCCAGCGTCCGGAGTTAACGATAGAACCGTTCTCCTCGGCAAAGCAGGTGGACGGCAGACGGAACACTTCGGTCTGGATTTTCGACGGATCAACATCGTTCGACTCACCGTGGTTCTGCCAGAAGGTCGAGGTTTCGGTGTTGAGCGGGTCGATGGTCACCAGATACTTCAGTTTTGACAACGAGGCGACAATCTTATTTTTGTTCGGGAATGAGGCAACCGGGTTGAAGCCCTGGCAGATATAACCGTTGACCAGGCCCTGATTCATCATCTCGAAGTATTGAAGAACGTCGTAGCCTTTGTCCCATTTCGGTAGCCAGTCAAAGCCCCAGCTGTTTTCCGCCGTGGCTTTATCCCCGTAGAACGATTTCATCATTGAGACGAAGAACTTCGGATAGTTGCCCCAATAGTTAACCTGGCCGTCCAGCAGCGGTTTTGGCGTGTTGGCGGTCAGATAGGTTTGCAGGTCAGCCTGTTTTTCACTTGGCAGCGTCATATAGCCCGGCAGGCTCTGTGACAGCAAGCCTAAGTCGGTCAGCCCCTGAATGTTGGAGTGCCCGCGCAGGGCGTTTACGCCGCCGCCTGCCATCCCCATATTGCCCAGCAGCAGCTGAATCATTGCCATGGTACGGATGTTTTGCGCGCCGATGGAGTGCTGCGTCCAGCCAAGTGCATAAAGGAACGAGGCGGTTTTGTCGTGGGCGCTGGTTTCGGCGATGTATTCGCACACTTTCAGGAAGTCAGCTTTTGGCGTACCGCAAATCTTCTCAACCATTTCCGGTGTGTAGCGCGAAATGTGCTGTTTCAGCAGATTCCAGACGCAGCGCGGATGGGTGAGGGTGGCGTCCCGTTTCGCGTGACCGTTTTCATCCAGCTCGTAGTTCCAGGAAGTCTTATCGTACTTGCGCGTTTCCGGGTCATAACCGCTGAACAGGCCGTCGTCGAAGCTAAAGTCTTCGCGCACGATAAGGCTGGCGTTGGTATACGCCTCGGTGTACTCGCGGTTGAATTTTTCGTTGTTCAACAGGTACAGCATCACGCCTGACAGGAAGGTAATGTCAGTACCGGAGCGAATTGGGGCGTAGAAATCCGCCACCGACGCGGTACGCGTAAAGCGGGGATCGATAACAATCAGCTTAGCGCCGTTGTGAATTTTGGCTTCCATCGCCCAGCGGAACCCGACCGGGTGAGCTTCAGCGGCATTACCGCCCATCACCACAATAAGGTTGGCGTTCTTGATGTCGACCCAGTGGTTGGTCATCGCACCGCGACCAAATGTTGGAGCAAGACTTGCTACCGTTGGTCCGTGTCAGACACGCGCCTGGTTGTCGACCGCGAGCATACCGAGTGCACGCGTAAATTTCTGGGTTAAATAGCCGGTTTCGTTGCTGGACGCCGAGGCACACAGCATACCGGTCGTGAGCCAGCGGTTAACGGTGGTGCCGGCATCGTTTTTTTCGACGAAGTTGGCGTCGCGGTCAGCCTTCATCAGCTTAGCGATACGATCGAACGCGTCATCCCAGCTGATTTGCTGCCATTTATCAGAGCCAGGTGCGCGATATTCAGGGTACTTAAGACGGCTTTCTGAGTGGATAAAGTCCACCAGACCTGCACCTTTAGGGCACAGTGCACCACGGTTTACCGGGTGATCCGGATCCCCTTCGATGTGGAAAATCGAGGCTTTCGCATTTTTTGCGCCGTCGCCGAGGCTATACATTAAAAGCCCACAGCCGACAGAGCAGTAAGTGCAGGTGTTACGGGTCTCACGAGTACGCAGCAATTTATACTGCCGTGTTTCCGCGAGTGCGATGCTCGGGGCAAAGCCCAGTGCTGCTGCCGTGGTTCCTGCCATACCGCCAGCGCAGATCTTAAAGAACTGCCTTCTGCTGACCTGCATGGTTCACTCCTTGTTTCGACATTGTCATTGCTTGTAGTTGTTCTTCGCCATATCGCGGCAAAGATGCTGAATAATGCGATGCCCTCAGTTCCAGGAGGGCTTTGATCCAGAATACCACATTATCGGTAGGCTTGTTCCAACGCGGTTAATGGCAGGTGAATTGATTTTGTATGCATTAACATTGAACTGTGATATCGATCGCAATTTAGCCGAAATGAAACATCACCCAGGCGCGCCCTCAACGACTTTAACCATAAGGGATTAATGAGCCGGTCTGGCGCAATCAGCGGCGAAATAAATTAAGATTGTGCGTTATTGCACCACAAACTTGATCCATAATAAGCCTCAATTCCCTGATGTTGTGATGGAATAGACGCCCCTTATTTTTACGCCGTTCAGAGTATTTGCCGTGTTTAATGTTAAAGATGAAGTCGAGCCCTCGTTACAGCTGGTTGGCGCAGCCGAGCGTACCGTCTTCAGAAGGCCACAAATTATGCAACCCACACAGGATATTCTTGCCGAAGAAGTTCCCGTTGCGCTGGTCTACAACGGCATCTCCCACGTCGTGATGATGGCGACGCCAAAAGATCTTGAAGCCTTCGCCATCGGCTTTTCGCTGTCGGAAGGCATCATTGAACATCCCCGGGAAATTTTCGGTATGGATGTTGTCCCTGCCTGTAACGGCATGGAAGTTCGCATCGAGCTCTCCAGCCGCCGCTTTATGGGGCTGAAAGAGCGCCGTCGGGCGTTGGCTGGGCGTACGGGCTGCGGCGTGTGCGGCGTTGAGCAACTCAACGATATTGGTAGGCCGATAAAACCGCTGCCCTTTAGCCAGACGTTCGATCTGGCTCATCTCGATTACGCGCTCAGGCATTTAGATGACGTGCAACCCGTTGGCCGTGAAACGGGCTGTACGCACGCGGCAGCATGGATTATGCCCTCGGGCGAGCTGGTGGGCGGCCATGAAGACGTCGGTCGTCACGTCGCGCTGGATAAACTGCTGGGGCGTCGCGCCAAAGAAGGCGCGCTGTGGCAGCAGGGAGCCGCGCTGGTTTCCAGCCGCGCCAGCTATGAAATGGTGCAAAAGTCCGCGATGTGCGGCGTTGAAATTCTGTTCGCCGTCTCTGCCGCAACCACGCTGGCGGTCGAAGTGGCTGAACGCTGCAATCTGACGCTGGTAGGATTCTGTAAGCCGGGAAGAGCGACGATTTATACCCATTCGCAGCGCCTGATTGGTGGTTAATTTTAAATCAATTTTTTTGAATAATGACAACAAATCCTTCCGCTTTTAGTTGATCGAGATGTGACCTAATATTTATCACATCAAGGCAACACGCCTTATCCAAACAACTAAATTAAAGGGTTTATATCATGAAAAACATCAAAACTTTTGTCGCAGTTATGACTCTGGCCGCTTCTTTTGGTTCTTTCGCTGCGCAAACAGTGACCGCAACCGCCTCAACCATCGACGGTGCAGAAGCGAAAATTGCCGCTCAGGCTGAACAAGCAGGCGCCAGCTCTTACAAAATAACTCAGGCTTACACCGGTAACCGCGTGCATATGACCGCAGAACTGACCAAATAAGCCATTAGCTAGTGTCGAAAGAGCGCCCTCGGGGCGCTTTTTTCGTTTATACCCGACAGACGCAGCAATGTAGTGGCGGTGGCTATTCCTTTTGCGCGCCTGCTTGAGCCGCAGGCGAATAAAACGCAGGTCATTCATCGGGGTGAAGGCTCCATGGGATAGCCGGGCAGGCCAACGACCAGGCGACGTTGCTTGCGACCTGTCTGCCGGGCGCGCTGGAATTGAACACAATGGCGATTCTGCTGGCAGAGCAAAACTGAGTGTACAGAGATGCAGATATATATAATTTTGCATCTATTTTAAATAATCATATTATTTAAATAATACTTAATTTTTATTTGTTTTTAATTTTTATTGATTGGTTGTTATAGATAATATCCGATACTCTACTTTTATTCTCTTTCTGTGTTATCTCGCTCACGATCTTTCAAAGAACCTTATTTACGCACTAAAGTTTATTAGCTAGTGTTTTTGCACCTATTAAGAAATATATCTTTCTATAAAGGTTAATGTCCTCTATTGAGAAGATGATAAAAACATTCATCACCGTTATACAAATGCGCATGAAACCTCTCCTGGGATTTCCGGGTTGTTCTTTATTTCAAGGAAAGTGAATAATGAAGAAGTCGACATTAGCTATCGCTATTGGATTATTATTAGTGGCCAATACCGGTTTCGCTAAAACAGCGAAGATGACGTTGGAACAGCGACTGGAACAGTTAGAATCACGTCTGGAAGCAGCAGAAAATCGCGCCGAGCAGGCTGAGCAAAAAGTTCAGGACCTGCAGGTGCAGCAGGCGGCCGAAATTAAAGAAATTAAGGCGGCGCAGGGCAACACGCCTGTGAACGGCCAGACTCCTGCGGAAGAGACGAAGAAAAACGCTTCTACGCCTAACCTGGTGCTATCGGGTTATGGGGATCTGAAAATCTACGGCGACGTGGAATTCAACATGGATGCCGAAAGCAATCATGGCTTATTGGCGATGACAAACTCAACCTATGATGGCGACCCGACGAATGAAAAATGGGATGTGAACGGTCGTATTCTTCTGGGTTTCGATGGTATGCGTAAATTAGATAACGGCTATTTCGCAGGGTTCTCGGCACAACCTTTGGGGGATCTTTCCGGTTCGGTGAATATCGATGACTCGGTCTTCTTCTTTGGTAAGGAAAATGACTGGAAAATTAAAGTTGGCCGTTTCGAGGCCTACGATATGTTCCCACTTAATCAGGATACCTTCGTTGAACATTCAGGGAATACCGCCAACGATCTTTATGACGATGGTAGCGGTTATATCTATATGATGAAAGAAGGCCGTGGTCGTTCCGATTCGGGCGGCAATTTCCTGATGAGCAAACAAATTGATAACTGGTATTTCGAATTAAACACCCTGCTGGAAGATGGCACGTCATTGTATAACGATGGTGGTTATCACGGGCGTGAGATGGAACAGCAGAAAAATGTGGCTTATCTGCGCCCGGTTGTGGCCTGGTCCCCGACGGATGAATTTACCGTTTCTGCCGCGATGGAAAGTAACGTTGTTAATAATGCTTACGGCTACACCAATAAGAAAGGCGAATTTGTCGATCAGTCAGACCGTACCGGCTACGGCTTGACCATGACATGGAATGGGCTGAAGAGCGATCCGGATGATGGCATTGTGGTTAACGTCAATACTGCCTATCTTGATGCAAACAACGAAAAAGACTTCACTGCCGCGGCTAACGTACTGTGGAAGCGTTTTGAACTGGGCTATATCTATGCACATAACAAGATTGATGACTATGCAGGTGTTGTGTGTGACAACGATTGCTGGATTGACGATGAAGGGACTTATGACATTCATACTTTCCATGCCTCCTACCAGTTTGCCAACGTCATGGATATGCAGAATTTCAACATCTATCTCGGTACCTATTACTCTATCCTGAACAGCGACGGTGATGGTCACAACGGTGATGGATCTGACGATCGCTATGGCGCGCGCGTTCGTTTCAAATACTACTTCTAAAACAACAAAGGCCTCTGGAAGCAGAGGCCTTTTTCGTGGGTTAATCCAGGTAAAACACTTCCTTTAGCTCTGCGCTCACTGGACTGTTGTCCGGATTAGACGGCATCACGTCGGTCATGTATTTCCACCAACGCTGGCACACGTCGGTGTTGGCCACCGCATTCCAGCGCTCTTCAGACTCAATTTCGACGGTAGCAAACAGCAGATTGCGCGCTTGATCGAGATAAATCGTGTAGTGGTGCGCTCCGTGGGATTTCAGTACGGTTTCCAGCTCCGGCCAGATGGGATTATGACGGCGCTGGTACTCTTCGTGTGCGTTGGCGTTAACCTGCATCACAAAGGCTTTACGGATCATAATGCCTCCAGGTACAGCTCGCGGACTTCATCGCGGCTGGCGGTACGCGGGTTACAGGGCGCGCAAGGGTCAGCCAGCGCTTTATCCAGCCATCCTTCGATGTCTTCTTTGGTGACACCCAGTTTACTAAAACCTTCAGGAATGCCAACGCGCGCGCTCAGCTGACGAATGGCGTTAATGGCTTCCATGCTGGCGGCTTCGTCACTCATATTGCGGGTATCGACGCCCATCGCCTGTGCGACGCGGGCAAAACGCGCCACCGCGCTCGGGCGGTTAAAGTTTTCGATGATCGGCAGCAGGATAGCGTTACACACGCCGTGAGGGAGGTTGTGGGTTGCGCCTGGTTGATGCGCCAGCGCATGCACCAGGCCCAGACCGGCGCTGTTGAACGCCATCCCCGCCAGATACTGACCAAAGGCCATCTGCTCGCGGGCTTCCAGATTGTGGCCGTCGTCGACGGCTTTCGGGAGCCATAGGGTAATCAGGCGGATCGCTTCCAGCGCGTTGGCGTCGGTCAGCGGATGTGCGCCAACGGAAACATATGCTTCAACCGCGTGGGTCAGCGCGTCCATACCGGTTGCTGCGGTGACTGACGCAGGAATATCAAGCATCACGCTGGCATCGTCCACGGCGATGTCCGGAATGATATTCGAGTCGATGATGACTTCTTTCACCTGGCGGTCGGTGTCGATGATGACCGCGTTGCTGGTCATCTCGGCGGCGGTGCCGGCGGTGGTATTGATCGCCACCAGATGTACACCCGCGTTCAGCACTTTACCCACGCCAGAGTAGGCGGTGGATGGGCCTGGGTTGGCGGTCAGGATCTTAATCGCTTTCGCGGTATCGATTGGGCTGCCGCCGCCGAAAGCGATGATGTAATCGCAGGATTCCGCCTGGTACGCGGCATAACCTTTTTGCACCAGCGCTTCGGTCGGGTTAGGGAAAACCTCATCGAACAGGTGGTAAGACATTTTATGCGCATCCAGCGCGGTAAACAGGCTGTCCAGCAGACCCAATTTCACCAGCTGACCGTCGGTGACGATTAGCGCCTTGCCCCACTGTTTCCCGGCAACCAGGTTAACCATATCGGCAATGGCGCCCGCGCCGTGCAGGCTGATTTTTGGCAGTGCTAACATAAAACTCATGGTGTTCTCCTTAATACCTAACTTGTGAAATCCTGTGTTCCCTCGGCTGGTTTGCGGTGATGGTCAGGGAGGGAGAATGGGTAAGAGTTGTGCCTCAAGCGGGCTAAGAACTCATCCCATTAGCTCAGCGTTGAGATAATGGGATGCATTCTGAAGCCTGACCTCAATGGCTGAGGTCAGGCGATATGCTTATTTATACAGATTTAATGCGCTGGCCATCGGCGTCACGCCAAAGCGCTGGCCGAGAGCAATCAGTTCTTGCTGCGTGATGGTTTGCTTCATGCCGCCCATTGAGTACACCTTAACCAGCACTTCTGCGGATTTTTCGGCGGTATCAATCAGACCAAAGGTTTCGTCGAGCGTTGGGCCGCTGCCGAAGACGCCGTGGAACGGCCACAACACCAGAGAATGCTGACGCATTTCAACGGCGGTCGCCTGACCAATTTCATCGGTACCTGGCACCATCCACGGCAGAATGCCGACGCCGTCCGGGAAGACCACCAGACACTCGGTGCTGCCTTCCCACAGTTTACGGGTGATCAGCGCGCTGTCGTTTTCCAGTACGTAGGTCAGCGCGATCAGGTTGGTCGCGTGGCAGTGCATGATGACGCGGTCTTTGCCGTCGGTCAGTTTGATACGTTCGCAGTGCGACAGGAAATGCGCGGGCAGCTCGGAGGTAGGCACCGCTTCGTGAGTCAGCCCCCATAAAATGTGATAGCCCGCGCCATCGCTATCCACCTTCACGACGCCGAGGTTAGCGGACGGGTCGAGCTGCACGTTACGGAAGAATTTACCGGAACCGGTGACGATAAACGGCGTGTTCGCCAGCATTGGCATCGGTTGGCTCAGGGCGATATAGCGCGGTTCGGCGTGGAAATCGGCGGTGAATGGTGCGATATCCGCTTCGTCGAGGCGCAGCGTCAGGTTGCCGCCGTTGCGCTCGTCCCATCCTTTTAACCAGGCGTCAGAGGTGGCTTTGATCATGCCCTGGACGAACCAGGAGTCGGTAATATTCTGCATAGTCTTGTGGTTCCTGTTGTATCGGTGAGGTGTTTCCCCTCACCCTAGCCCTCTCCCCGTAGGGGAGAGGGGACTGTTCGGTGTTGTCTGGAGAGGGTTAATTACCCACGCTTGCTCAGGATCTCTTTCTCATACTGACGCACGTTCTCCAGCCACTGGCTGCCCGCTGGCGTATCGTTACGCTGGCAGTACATTTCCCACACCGCCTGCCACGGCAGGCACTTCTGTTCTTCCAGCAGCGCCAGACGCGCGGTGTAGTCGCCTTCGGCTTCCAGCTTGCGCAGCTCGGCGGTTGGCTCCAGCAGTGCGCGCAGCAGGGCTTTCTTCATGTTGCGGGTGCCGATAACCCATGCCGCAATACGGTTGATGGAGGCATCGAAGAAATCGAGGCCGATGTGTACACGGTCAAACAGATCGTGGCGGATGATTTCGCTCGCGATGGCCTGGGTTTCGTCATCCAGCAGCACAACATGGTCGCTATCCCAACGCACCGGGCGGCTGACGTGCAGCAATAAACGTGGCACGTACAGCATGGCGGCGGAAATTTTGTCGGAGATCACTTCCGTCGGGTGGAAGTGGCCAGCATCCAGGCACAGCGCGGTCTGGCGGCTGGTGGCGTAGCCCATATAGAACTCATTGGAGCCTACGGTGTAGCTCTCTGCGCCGATACCGAACAGTTTGCTTTCCACGGCATCAATGTGGTGCGCCGGGTCCAGTTTTTCGCCGATCACTTCATCCAGCGCGGCGGCCAGACGCTGGCGCGGTGCCAGACGGTCAACGGTGACGTCTTTCATGCCGTCCGGGATCCAGATATTCATCACCGACGGTGTGCCCAGCTGTTCACCGAAGTAAGCGGAAATGCGGCGGCTGGCCTTGCAGTGGTCAATCCAGAACTGGCGGATTTTCGGATCGGCGTGGGACAGGGTAAAGCCGTCTGCACTCAACGGGTGTGAGAAACAGGACGGGTTAAAGTCGAGGCCCAGCTTGTGTTTTTTCGCCCACTCAACCCAGTTTTTGAAGTGTTCTGGCTTAATTTCGTCACGCGCGACCGGTGTATCAGACTCCAGATAGATCGCATGCAGGTTCAGCCGTTTTGGCCCCGGAATTAGGCTCAACGCCTGCTCCAGATCGGCACGCAGTTCGCTGGCGTTGCGCGCTTTGCCCGGATAGTTACCGGTTGCCTGGATCCCACCCGTTAAGTTGCCCTCTGGATTTTCAAAACCCGCGACGTCATCGCCCTGCCAGCAGTGCATGGATACCGGCAGGCGATCCAGCTGGCGCAACGCCTCTTCGACGTCGATACCGACGGCGGCATAGCGCTGTTTCGCGAGTTCCCAGGCTTGGTCGAGTTGAGTGGTCATGCGCAAAGCTCCTTTGTCTGTCGTTGTTGCTGAAACTGCGCAACGTAGCGGGCAATTTCATGGTCAGGATGAGGGGTGAAGGTGGTGAGACCGTAGTTATGGGTCACGACCTTGCGGAAATCATCGACGTTGGAAAGTTCGTCCAGCGCCATTAATTGGATGCCGATGTTACCCAGCGTTGAGGCTTCGATTGGCCCCGCCACCACGGTGATGCCGCAGGCATCGGCGCACAGTTGGTTCAGCAGATGGTTCTGGCAGCCGCCACCCACGATGTGCAGTTGGCTAAATGGTTTGCCGCGCAGCTGCGCCAGCTCGTTGAGCACGTCGGCGTACAGCAGCGCGAGGCTGTCGAAAATGCAGCGCGCCAGCTCGGCGGCGTTGGCCGGCACCGGCTGTGCCGTTTCGCGGCAGGTAGCCTGAATTTCGGCGCTCATGTTGTGGGGGTTAATAAAGCGATCGTCGTTGGGGTTGATCAGCCAGCGGCAGGCGGGCAACTGGGCGGTGTCAGCGATAAGCGTTGGCAGGTCGCCCACGTTCTGCTCTTTCAGCACGCGCTGTAACAGCCACAAACCCATAATGTTTTTCAGCACCCGATAGCGGCCTTCGGCACCACCTTCGTTGGTGATATTGGCGCGCTGCGCTTGCTCGCTGGTGTAAGGCGTCTTGCTCTCAAAGCCCATTAGCGACCAGGTGCCGGAAGAGAGGTAGGCGGCATCGTTGCTCGCCAGCGGCGACGCAATCACCGCGCTGGCGGTGTCATGGCTGGCGACGGCAACCACCGGAATATCGTTGCCCTGCGGGCAAATCCAATGACCAATCACGTTGCCTGGATGCGTAGGCGTGCCGAACCAGGATGCCGGCGCGCCGGTCCAGTTGAGCAGGTCTTCGTCCCAGCTATCGCTGTGAATATTCACCAGCTGCGTGGTTGTCGCGTTGGTGTACTCCCAGTTCATTTTGCCGGTCAGCCGGTAGCTGAAATAGTCCGGAATCAGCAGCGCGTGCGCCGCCTGAGCGACCAGCTCCGGCTGTTGTTCAACCAGCGCGCGCAGCTGATATAGCGTATTGAACGGCAGGAACTGAATACCGCTGCGGCGGTATATATTGCTTTTACCTAACTGTTCCATCGCCATAGCCATCACGCCGTCGGTGCGGCTGTCGCGATAGGCGACCGGCAGGCCGACGCGTTGACCGTTTTTATCCAGCAGCACGTAGTCAACGCCCCAGGTGTCGATGCCGATGCTGTCGATACGGATGCCTTCATCGCACACTTTGTTAAGGCCGGCGCGGATTTCCGCTTCCAGGCTGTCGATATCCCAGGTATCAAAACCCTCCTGCTGATGCAGGCTGTTAGTGAAACGGTGGATTTCGCGCAGTGAAAGCAAACGCGACCGGGCATCGTAGCGCGCCAGCATTACGCGTCCGCTTGAAGCGCCTAAATCGACGGCCACACAATGGCGAAAAGTCATGGCAAAAGTCCTTCTGAGAGTCATTACCGCTCAGTCTAAAAAAAGGACATCGTCACTACCTTCTCGTTACTGACAGACGCCATTGGCCGCTGGCAAGAAAGCAAAGATGAACGTGAGAGAGTTCACAAATTCCCGCGATAATGCGGCTTTCAGGGGGTGTGATACTGACCTCATTTCCCGAACTTTCCGGCTGTTTCTTGAAAAAAAGACCGGGTTTGCGCGCTTTGCTGTCAAAACGTCAAGGTGAGATCCCTCAGTGAAGATTACTATCCTGATAACATTTCTCATTTGGTGGGCGTTGTTATGACCGTATTACACAGCGTGGATTTCTTCTCTTCCGGTAAGTTGCCTGTTGCGATCGAACCTCGGCTTCCTCAGGCGGCTTTTCCTGAGCATCATCATGATTTTAATGAGATTGTTATCGTTGAACACGGTACGGGTATTCATGTCTTCAATGGTCAGCCGCATACGATTTGTGGTGGCACCGTTTGCTTCGTGCGCGACGTCGATCGTCATCTGTATGAACATACCGATAATCTCTGTCTGACCAATGTGTTATATCGCGCTCCGGATGCTTTCCAGTTCTTGTCAGGTCTTAACAAACTACTGCCGCAGGAACAGGATGGCCACTATCCTTCCCACTGGCGGGTTAACCAGAGCACGTTACAGCAGGTGCGGGCGATTGTAGGTCAGATGGAAGAAGCCAAAGACAGTACCGATATGATGTCGCTGGCCAACCGTGAAATCCTCTTTATGCAGCTGCTGGTTTTGCTGCGTAAAGGCAGTCAGGTGCAGGGCGCTATTGATAACGATGCCCGCCTGAATCAACTAATGGCGTGGCTGGAAGATCACTTTGCCGAGGACGTATGCTGGGAAGCGTTGGCCGAGCAATTCTCGCTATCGCTGCGCACGCTGCACCGCCAGTTGAAGCACTGCACCGGCCTGACGCCGCAGCGTTATCTGAACCGCCTGCGGCTGATTAAAGCGCGGCATCTGCTGCGTCACAGCGATGAAAGCGTGACCGATATTGCTTACCACTGCGGGTTTGGTGACAGCAACCACTTCTCTACGC
This sequence comes from Kluyvera georgiana ATCC 51603, assembly GCF_001654985.1. Lineage (GTDB taxonomy): Bacteria > Pseudomonadota > Gammaproteobacteria > Enterobacterales > Enterobacteriaceae > Kluyvera > Kluyvera georgiana. The sequence continues at coordinate 64,468 of NZ_LXEU01000002.1, read as the reverse complement.
TGTTCCGTCGTGAGTTTAACTGGTCGCCGCGCGATATCCGCCAGGGCCGGGATACGGTGCTTCAGTAACGCGAAGGCAATCACCGTTTTTTACCGTAAAACGGCTAATAATAGTAAGTTGTTAGTCGTTGAGGTATCAGCGTGTCAGGCCAGTTAATCCTTCGAAAAGACGAGTTTTTCGCCAGTTCCGCACAGGCCGTTGCGGTGGCGGATCGTTATCCGCAGAACGTTTTTGCTGAGCATACCCACGAATTTTGCGAGCTGGTGCTGGTCTGGCGCGGCAACGGCCTGCATATCCTCAATGACCGTCCCTACCGTATTACCCGCGGCGATTTGTTCTATATTCGCGCCGAAGATAAACACTCCTACGCTTCCGTTAATGATTTGGTTTTGCAGAATATTATCTACTGCCCCGAACGCCTGAAGCTCAATCTCGACTGGGTAAGCCATATTCCCGGCTTACACGGTTCGCCCTGGGTACCACACTGGCGCATTGGCAGTACCGGAATGACACAGGCGCGGCAGATTATGACCCAGTTGGAGCACGAGAGCCGCAAAGAAGACGCGCTGGCAAACCAGATGTCTGAACTGCTGTTTGCCCAACTGGTGGTGTGTCTGAAGCGCTACCGTTATGCCACCGACAACCTTGCGGCAACGCAAAGTGAAGCGCTGCTGGATAAACTGCTTACCGCGCTGGCGGGCAGCCTGAACCGGCCTTTCGTATTAGATTTCTTCTGCACACAACAGGGATGCAGCGAGCGCGCGCTACGCCAACAGTTCCGTACCCAGACCGGAATGACCGTAAACCATTACCTGCGTCAGTTGCGCATTTGCCATGCGCAATATCTGTTGCAGCACACAGAGCTACTGATTGGTGAAGTGGCGATGCGCTGCGGGTTTGAAGACAGCAACTATTTTTCGGTCGTGTTCAACCGCGAGATTGGTATGACGCCGGGGCAGTGGCGTCAGCGCAGCAGGATTGCAGCCTAATACATAATATCTATTTATATATTTAAAATATCTTGATACTTATTGTTAGGCAGGAATAAATAAAAGTCAGCGCTCTGTGCAATAAATCACAGTTGTTCTTTTGTTTTTGTTTTACTCTCTATCAATCTATTCACGGGGGTGCTTTATCAATGATGACCAACTCATTCATTATTAAGAGCATAGTTTTAATTTTGCTATCAATCGATCGCAAAATTAAAACTATGCTTGATGAAATATGTTGGTTTAATTCTGTTAACGCCCTTGCGGAAAACGAGGAAATTGAACAGGAATGCATGGATACGCAAATGGCGGAGAGCTGGTCCTCTCTATGGGACTGCGCGGGTGAAGCGCTTTGCGTGAGCGTTCGCCAACGCTGCCATCGACTAGCCCGCTTCAGTCTACGCTTTCCTCAGGTGTTACTGTGTCGTCGCAAACGCGATGAACTGGCGTTTAGTTTCCGTAATTCCAGCCTCCATCAGCTGTTAGTCTGCCGCCACACAAGCGGGGCGGACGCTGAGCATCATATTTTTCAACATGTTAGCCCTACACAAAGCACAATGCGCTTTTTAGCCATTGTGCTTTTTTTATTGCCAGAATCTAAGGGGAATCATTATGTACATTGTTTGCGTTGCTGCTTGTCCAACCGGCGTGGCTCATACCTATATGGCCGCTGAGTCTCTTGAAATGACAGGGAAAAATCGTGGACATGAAGTGAAGGTTGAAACGCAGGGTAGCCTTGGCGCGGAAAACGAGATTATGCCGGACGATTTGGCGCGTGCTGATGCGGTGATCATTGCCGCAGATGTTGCGATTAGCGGCAAGGAACGATTCGACGGGATGGTTAAACTTGAGTGCAGCGTTTCCGATCCGATCAAATATGGTGATGCGGTATTTGAGGCCGTAGAGCAGGAGGTGGCAAATGGCTAAGTTTCAGGGGGGAGGTAAGCCGTCAGCAGGTATTGAGGTGAAAAATGCCATTATGACCGGCGTATCATGGATGCTGCCGTTCGTGATTGCGGGTGCGGTGCTGATGGGGATCGCCCGTATAGGCGCTTCCATCTATGGTATTGATAATATATGGGATGCCAGCTACGAACACGCCGGTATGGTGGTACAGCTGCTGCATAAGTTTGACGGCTTCGGCGGTCTGGCATTATCGCTGATGCTGCCGGTGGTGGCGGGCTATATCAGCTTTGCTTTGGCCAACAAGCCAGGCCTGGCGCCGGGCATGGTGGGTGGTCTGCTGGCAAGTAATTTGGGTACCGGGTTCCTGGGCGCTCTGGCCGCAGGTTTCGTGGCCGGGTACATCGTGCGGGCGCTCAACCGCTATATCAAATTACCGAAGTCGCTGGCGTCCGCTGGCCCGATCTTTATTCTGCCTGTGGGCGGTACGCTGTTAACCTGCGTCATCATGGCCTTTGTGATTGGCACGCCGCTGGCGGCGTTGAATCACGGTATGGAAAGCTGGCTGTTGTCGATGTCCGGGACCAACAAAGTTGTGCTGGCGGCGGTGATTGGCGGGATGGTGGGGTTCGACCTCGGTGGGCCGGTCAATAAGGCGGCGGTCACAACGGCCATGGCGCTGCTGGCGTCAGGTATCTACGACCCGAACACGGCGGCACAGGTAGCGATTATCGTTCCGCCGATTGGTCTGGGGGTGGCAACGTTGCTGTGGTCATCACGCTTCCCGGAATCACTGCGCGAGGCGGGTAAGGCCTCTACGCTCATGGGGTTAATTGGCGTATCTGAAGGGGCCATCCCGTTTGCCTTATCCAATCCGCGCATTATCGTGGTTAACGTGGTCGGGTCTGCGGTGGGTGCCGCGATGGCCGTTGGCCTGGGGGCCGTGAACCATGCCCCGATTTCCGGGTTTTACGGGTGGCTGGCGGTCGAAAAATGGCCGGTTTATGTGCTGTCGATTGTCTGCGGTTCCGCGATTATCGCCTGCGGATCGCTGCTGATTTTCCGCGGCCAGGCGGCAACGCCAGAGGTAAAAAAAGACGTAACGGCACCGAAATTTAAAGCCAGCCGTTAAACGCGCCATCGGCGCATCTGAATTAATTTCCCCTGCGCTCAGCGCGGATAAATATCCGTGCCGGATACGCACGCCTGTAAACAGGAATAAAGAGAATGAAAACGGTTCATTTAATTCAGCACACGCACTGGGATCGTGAGTGGTATTTTACGGAGAATGATTCTCAGGTTCTTCTTTATTATTTCATGGCGGATCTTCTTAATCGTCTGGAAACGGATGAATCATTAGGTCCATTTATGCTTGATGGGCAAACGGTGGTACTGGAAGATTATTTCCAGTTTGCGCCAGAGAACCGTGAGCGCGTACGAGCGCTGGTGAAAAGCGGGAGGCTGCTGATTGGCCCCTGGTACACGCAGACAGACTTTCTGGTGGTTGGCGCCGAATCGATTACCCGTAACCTGCTGCTCGGCCAGGCCGACTGTGATGCGCTTGGCCCACGAATGGCGGTGGGCTATGTGCCAGACTCTTTTGGCCAGAGTGCGCAGTTGCCGATGTTTCTCAAGCAGTTTGCGATCGACAGCGCGGTGGTCTGGCGTGGCTGGAGCGAGTATGACACGCCGATGACCGAGTTTCGCTGGCGCAGCCTGGATGGCAGCGAGGTGACGGCGGCAGTATTGCCACAAGGCTATGGCTGCGCCAAATGGTTACCGACGGAACCGCAGCAGGCGTGGCCGCGTCTATCGGCCATTCTGGAAAAGCAGGCCTCGTTTAGCGGTAGTTCACAGCTATTGCTGCCCAACGGCAACGATCAATCGCCATTTGAATATGGCGTGCCCGCGATGCTGGAACGCCTCAACGCGCAGCAAGAGCAGTACCATTTTGTGCGTAGCGACTTCAGCCGCTACTTTGCCGCACTGGCGCAGACGCCGCTCGCCGCCTTTGAAGGCGAACTGTTGAGCCCGAAATATATGCGTGTCCATCGCGGCATTTTTTCTACCCGTATGGATATTAAACAGGCCAACGCCCACCTGGAGAACGTTGTCAGTCGCCAGTTGGAGCCGCTGCTCAGCGTCGTCTGGCGGCTGGGTCTGCCCTATCCGCAAAAGGTGGTTGAAAATATCTGGCGCGAAGCGATGAAGTCGCATGCGCACGACAGCATTGGCGGCTGCAATGCCGACCGTGTGAATGCGATGGTTAAAGCCCGCCTGCTCTCCGGTCAGGAAAAAGCGAACCAGCTCTTTGAGCTCAATATGCAGATGCTGGCGCAGGGGATCGCTGCTCAGCAAGATGGCAAGAAAATCATCATTTTCAATGCACTACCTTCAGTTCGCGATGGACTGACGGCGCTCACGTTGTACCTACCCGGCTCGGCGTTCCGTATTGTCGATGAACACGGTGTTCCTTGCCGCTGGCAGATTGTGCGCGAAACGTCGCAGGATATGTCGGTGATTGTGCAGGAGCTTTCAAACAGTGCCGAACCCGTTTTCTACCGTAAATGCGAGATTTTGCTGGAAACCGTCGCACTCCCCGCTTGTGGTTACCTCACGTTGTACCTTCAGGAAGGTGAACCCGCGGGCTTTGACGAGCCCGACGTGGCGGAGGCTGCGCTAGAAAACGCCTGGCTCCGGCTGACGCTGGAGGGGGAAAAGGTCGTGCTGGTGGACAAGCGCAGCGGCAAGCGTTGGGAGGATCTGATTCAACTGGTGGATGGCGGCGATGCCGGCGACACCTATAACTATTCACCGCCGGAAGATGACTGGCGCGTGACCGGTGCGGGTGCGCTGCAAAGCGTCGATTGGCAGCGCGGCGCGTTGGCCGATACCTTGACGCTAAGCTGGTCCATTGCCGCGCCACGTAACCTCACCGACAGACAACAGCGGCGTCTTAATACGCGACTGGACGTCAGTATGGTGATCACGTTGGCGCATCAGCGGCCGGTGCTCGATGTGCAGGTTAGCGTCAATAACACGCTGCAGGATCATCGCCTGCAGGTCGAAATTCCAACCGATGTATTTACCGATTGCCATTTTGCCGATCAGCCCTTTGGCTTGATTCGCCGTCCCAACCGCCCTGCTGCGCTGGACGTCTGGCAGCAGGAACAGTGGGGTGAAGCGCCCGCCTCGTTATGGCCAATGCAAAGTCTGGTGATGATGCACGATGGCGGGCAGGGGATGAGCGTTGTGACGGACGGGCTGCGTGAATATGAGATCCCGGAAGGGCGGCCATCGGTCATGGCGATTACCCTGCTGCGCAGCGTCGGCTGGCTGGGGCGCGCCGGGATGCCATGGCGGCCTGGGCGAGCGTCCGGCATGGCGCTACCGTCTCCGGATTCACAGATTCCCGGCGAATTCACCGTCCGCTTTGCGCTTATTCCTTTGTGTGAGGGAGAGACTCAGGACTTCTGGCGCGACGTGGAAGCCTGGCGCACGCCGCCGGTGGGTTGGCTCGACTCCGGCTGGGCCCGTTTTAAAACCAACCCGCACTCTCTTACCTTCCCTGCACGTTACAGCCTGTTGAGTTGGGAGACGCCGCTACATTTCAGCACCCTGAAAAAAGCAGAACGCGGAGAGGCGCTGATTTTGCGCGGCTGGAACCCCGGCTCTCAGGTCTTACCTTGTACCGCACCAACGGTGGAGGCCACGCTAAATAAAGTCATGCTTGATGAGCGGACTGAAGCGCAACCTCAGCAAACCGTTCTGCAGTGTGCTCCTGTCTCGTGGCGTATTACGCCCGCTGTAAGAGGATAAAGTTGTGTTGAAGATTCATTTTACCTGCCCGTTGCCAAACGGGCTGCATGCTCGCCCAGCTAGCGCGCTGGAGCAGCGTGTTAACGCTTTCGGCGCTCACGTACAGATTGTGAATTTACGCAATGAACGCCAGGCCGATGCGCGCAGCGTGCTGGCAATGATTGGTACTGACATTTTGTACCAGGATCCCTGCGAACTGGTGATTACCGGTGACGATGAGGCGGCGGCGTTTCAGGCATTACAGCAGTTCATCACGCAAGAGTTCGCCAGCTGCGACGAGTCTATGCCCCCGTCGCAAAACGAAATCGACACGCCGTTACCGGTTTTTCTGGCACAGACAACGGCGGAAATTCTGCGGGGTAATGGCGTTAGCGGCGGACTGGCGCTTGGCGTGGCTATGTATTCGGGAACGCCGGATCTCTATCAGCTTGCTGAACGGGAGGTTGCAACGACGCCTGAGGTGCAACGTGATGCGCTGCAGGCCGCGCTACAGCAGGTACGTATGCAACTTCGCGATGCGTTACATCATGCGCAGGGCGAAGCCGCGACGGTGCTGCAGGCGCACATTAACCTGCTGGAGGATGACCTTTTTGAACGCGCGCTGTTAAGCGAACGCCCGGCGCGTAATGCGCTTGCGGCGTTAGCGCAGGCGTTGGATGAACTGAGTGCGCCGCTACGGGAGAGCCGCAGCAGCTATCTTCAACAACGTGTGTTGGACATCCAGGATTTAGGCTTGCGTTTGGCCACACATCTTTGTGAGCAGCCGCTGATGCCTGAGACGGTACTGCGGCAGGACACCATCGTGATAAGCCCAACCCCAATCACGCCGGGTCAATTCCTGGCGCTGCGCGGCCCGCATCTGAAAGGCGTGGTGATGGGGGCGGGCGGGGAAACGTCGCACACGGTGATCCTCGCGCGCTCGTTCGGTATTCCGCTGTTGAGCGTTGAACCGGCAGAAATTACCCGCATTCGCAGCAACGAACCGCTGATGCTGGATACGCGCTACGGCGTGGTGGTTCTTGCGCCGGACGCGCAGGCTCTGCGTTGGTATCAATTAGAAGAGGAAAAACGCCAGCGACAGCATCTGCGTTTACAGCCGCTGATCCAGCGTCCTGGAGTGACGCAAGACGGCGAGTCGGTTGCCATACTGGCCAATATTGCGCTGGCTGCTGAAGCTGAAGCGGCGTTTGCCGCAGGCGCGGAAGGTATTGGTTTGTTCCGTACCGAAATGCTGTTCTGTGAACGCGCGGCGCCGCCGGATGAAGAAGAGCAATATCAGGCCTATCGCCACGTTCTGCAACAAGCGAAGGGACGCAAAGTGGTGATTCGCACGCTGGATATCGGCGGCGATAAGCCCTGTGATTATCTCAATATGCCGCCGGAGGAAAATCCGTTTCTCGGCTGGCGGGGGATTCGTTTATATCCCGCCTTTAACGCCGTTTTCACCACGCAGGTGCGGGCACTGCTGCGTGCGAGCGCCACCGGGCCGCTGCATATTATGGCGCCCATGGTGACCACGCTGGAGGAAATTAAGTGGCTGCGCGAACAGTTTCAGCAGACTGAGGCGCAGCTGCGCGCTGAAGGTATCGCTACCGGGATATGGTCGTTGGGCATCATGGCGGAAGTACCATCGGTGCTGTACCTGCTGGAGAAAGCGGCCGCTTATATCGATTTTGTCTCCATTGGCAGTAACGATCTGACGCAGTATTTTCTGGCCTGCGACCGGGGTAACCCACAGGTGCGCCATCTCTATAACTATTTCGACCCCTCGTTTCTCCAGCTGCTCACCGAGATGACGGCGCGCGCGCAGCGTGCCGGTATTGCGATTAGCCTGTGCGGTGAGATGGGTGGCGACCCGTCGGCGCTGGCGTTATTGCTGGGCGCAGGATTGCGACAGTTGAGTATGTCGGTCAGTCGCATTGCCGCGGCGAAAGCGCATTTATCCTCGCTGACGCTTGCCAGTGGCGAGCAGAAGCTTGCGCAGGCGCTGGCCAGTGACGGTGCTCAGGCGGTGATGATGGCGCTAAAGCAGCAGGTGACGGCGGCAGCGAAGCCCGTGGTCGATCCCGCATTGATCCTGCTCGATCGCCCGGTGGCCGACAAGGCAGAGGTGATCAAGGTACTGACCGATAATCTGGAAGTTGAACAGCGGGTGATTTCAGGTCCAGAGGTAGAGAGCGCTATCTGGCAGCGTGAGGCGATTTTCTCTACCGCATTAGGTTTCGCCATCGCGCTTCCGCACTGTAAATCAGCCGCAGTCAGCCATAGCAGCGTGTCGCTGATGCGGCTGACTAAGCCGTTGGCGTGGAATGATGAGGTCGATGTGTCGTTGATTATCATGTTAACGGTCAGCGAGCAGGAGAAAGGCGATCACATGAAAATTTTCTCCCGACTGGCTCGAAAGTTAATGCATGCCGAATTTCGACAGCAGCTACTGGACCGTGCTTTACCGCAGGATGTCGCTGAACTTTTGGCTCAGGAAATCGCGGGGTAAGGCAGAGTGAATAAGTCCCGCCAGGCATTCGTTTTGCTATCCAGCGCCTTTTTTTATTGGGGAGTCCTGACGGCAATTAATAGCGCCATGATTCCCTTTTTCCGCCAGCTGTTTTTGCTTTCCTGGCGAGACGCCATGCTGGTGAACGTCGCATTTTATCTAGCACCGTTTGTGGTCTGCCTACCGTGTGCAAAATGGATGATGCGGTTTGGCTATCGTCGAGCGCTGGTATTGGCTTTGGGGCTGGCGGCGAGCGGCGCGGCGATTATTGCCGGATCGCTGTGGCGACCTTCTTTTGTCGGCTGCCTTGCGGGCATATTTATTATGGCGATGGGGGTTGCCGCCATGCAGGTAGTGGCAAACCCCTATGTTAATCGCCTGGGCGATGGACGAAGTGCGGCTGGGCGACTGAGCCTTGCCTCATCCATCAACTCTTTTGGCGCCGCGCTGGCGCCTCTCCTGCTTGCGGGGGTACTGACGAGTTCGGGCGTTTTGGTTTCGGTTTTATACATTGGGCTGATGTTGGGCGGCAGCTCTCTACTCCTTATCCTCTATCTCTCGAGGATCGATGATTTTCATGATGTTGGAAATCGTGTGGCGTCATCGCTTTTTACCTTGTGCCGTTACCCGCAGTTCCGTTCCGGAGTGAGCAGTATTTTTGTGTATGTAGGGGTGGAAGTCAGTATTGGCACTACGGTGATCAGCTACCTGAACGATGCCGCGTTGGGGGGCTATTCGCTTGCTCAGGCGACGTCATTCATCGCGCTGTACTGGGGGGGAGCGCTCGCTGGACGCTTTCTTTATGGCCTATTAGCACGTTATTGCCGTGTACGGCTGCTGTTTTGTCTCTGTACGACAGGAGCCATGCTGTTGACGGTGGCGGCAATGGTCCTTGCCAACCGTACCGGCGGCTACTGTTTGGTTGCGGTAGGTCTGATGAACTCAGTGATGTATCCGGTCATTTTCTCTCGCACATTGTCTGGTCTTGAAGGCTATTCCGCGCCGATCTCTGCATGCCTGATCATGGCGGGAATTGGCGGAGGGGTGCTGCCTTTTATCCAGGGGATGGCGATTGATTCAGTAGGGTTAAGGTTTAGCTTTTTGGTTCCCGCCCTGGGATATGTTTTTTTACTGATTAACGGGCTTAAGGACAAAGTCAAAGTCACACAATTCGTTGATAACTATTAATTTAAGGTGATACCAATGAAAAAAATATTCATTGCTAATATTGCCGCGTTTTTCCTCTGTTCTTCTGTTGTTGAGGCTGCGGAGCATTATTCATATCGTGTGGCATTTATGCCAGATATCCATTTTCATGATGTTTATGGTCAATTTCAGGACGGTGCCTTCCACGGACTGAAAAACAGCAAAAGCGGGCAAAATGCGATGATTCGCACGATGTACGCCCAGCTAACGTCGACCAGATTATTCAATGAAAACTATTTCGCCCTGCGGGCCGCACTGGACGATGCGGGCAAGAAAGGCATCAAACTGATCGCACTACCCGGTGACTTTAGCGACGATGGTCAACCGGTGCATATTCGGGGGCTGGTGAAGCTACTCGAAGAGTACCAGCAAAAATATGGTATGCGTTTTTTTGCGACGCCGGGTAACCACGATCCCAATCGACCCTTTGACCTGCCTGGCGGTGAAGAGGATTTCCTTGGCGCGGGTGGCAAAACGCAGCGCATTTTTAGTGCCGGAGCCCATGAGTGTAAAGGCTACCGGGGCAAGACTGCGGTGATTGCAACGGGAGCCGAGCTGCCCACAATTTGCAGCGAAGAGATGGTGAGTAGCGGCTATGAATACATTATGAAAATGATGTCGCCGTTTGGTATGAACCCTCAACCGAATGATATTTATTGGGAAACGCCATATTCCACCTATGATGAGAAAAGCTATTCCTATGCGAAAGCGCAACAGGCAAGCGACTTCCATCAGCGGCAGTATGAAATTTGTGCGCAGGGAACCGGCGGAAAATATCGCCAGCCGGGCTATGGCCCCTGTTTCACGGTGGCGGACAGTAGTTATCTCGTTGAACCCGTCCCGGGGCTCTGGCTGATGGCGGTGGATGCGAATGTGTACCTCCCCCGCGAAAACGCCGACCCGACCAAACCGGAGTCGGCAAATAATTTCGCGGGCTCGGGAGATGCGGGCTACAACAAGATGCTCACCCACAAGCAACAAACGGTGGCCTGGATGACGTCCGTCGCCCAGCGCGCCAGAGCGAATAATAAAATGTTAGTCACTTTCAGCCATTTCCCGATGGTTGAGTTTGATAACGGCGCAGCAGCGGATCTGGAAGCCATCTTTGGTAAAGGAAAATTCCAGCTGGCTCGGGCGCCAAAAGAAGATACCAGCCATGCACTGGCTAAAACGGGTATTGGCGTACACGTTGGCGGTCATATGCATTTTAATGATACCGGGGTACGCAAATATCCGGACGGCAGCCTGCTTTTTAATATTCAGGCCCCTTCAATGGCGGCATATGTACCCGCTTATAAGATCCTCGATTTTGTTAGTCGCACCCGCATTGATGTGCAGACCGTTATTCTGGACAGCGTCCCGCGTTTCAATGAGCTTTTTGAACACTACCAGCAGGAATGGGATCATCTGAACATGACTCATTCTCCGCATTTGTGGAATAAGGCCGTGTTGGGGGCGAAGAACTACTATGACTTTACCAATTGGCATATCACCGAACTGACCCGTTTACGCTTCATTCCCGAAGAGTGGCCATGTGATATCCGCCAGATGCTGTTCAGCCTGAATGGCGCAGAGATGTTGATATTAAGCCAGATAAGCAGCCATAGCGATTTTCAGAGCGTATTGAGCGTGCCCGTTAGCGATGATCATGCCATTTGCGCTAAAGGCGTCACGCCACCCGTGCGGGATGTCCGTCAACAATATCTGAAAAAAAATGCTGCTGCATGGCATCGGGCGGAACAGAAAGCACAAAGCCTGGCGCAAAATATGGGCATGAAGCTGGCCGATTTTTCTGAATGGAATGGCTTCGATCTCGCCGTCGATTTTTACCGTCTGCGCAATGCCGATGAGCTGGCGCTGCGCGATATTTCCGCCACGCGATTACGTCAGTATCAGCTGCTTACACGTGTGCTGGCCGAGTCGTTACCGGCGTCGATGCCGGCGCTTACGGCGAACAGTGATTTTGAGACAATCTATCGTCTGCGTTTTGGCAGTATTTTTACGGTGATCGACAAGTATTTGCAGGGTAATCCTTCCAGAAACTTCCATCTGGATTTGGAGACGGGAGAAATTTCAGCACGTTAAACGCTGCTGTGAGGCTGCCTTTTCATCAAGAGGCCGCCTCACAGGAGAGGTGCTGACCTGGGCTGTACGTGGTGTAATCGACTGTTCTGGTTAACAAAAAATGGGCTATCCACTAAAGTTATAACCTTATAAAAACTACGGCATTGATAATCATTTTCAATATCATTTAATTAACTATAATGAACCAACTGATTACGCGGCGTTTACAGGTTTGCCGCCCGACAATAATGGAGATGATTATGAGCTATACCCTGCCGTCACTGCCTTATGCGTACGATGCCCTGGAACCGCACTTCGACAAACAGACGATGGAAATCCATCACAGCAAACACCATCAGGCTTACGTGAACAACGCTAACGCAGCGCTGGAAAGCCTGCCGGAGTTCGCTTCTCTGTCTGCTGAAGAACTGATCGCGAAACTGGACCAACTGCCGGCCGACAAGAAAACCGTTCTGCGTAACAACGCTGGCGGCCACGCTAACCACAGCTTCTTCTGGAAAGGCCTGAAAAAAGGCACCACCCTGCAGGGTGATCTGAAAGCGGCTATCGAGCGTGACTTCGGTTCCGTTGACAACTTCAAAGCTGAATTTGAAAAAGCAGCAGCAACTCGCTTCGGCTCCGGCTGGGCGTGGCTGGTGCTGAAAGGCGACAAACTGGCGGTGGTTTCTACCGCAAACCAGGATTCCCCGCTGATGGGTGAAGCCGTTTCCGGCGCTTCCGGCTTCCCGATCGTGGGCCTGGACGTTTGGGAACACGCTTACTACCTGAAATTCCAGAACCGCCGCCCGGACTACATCAAAGAGTTCTGGAACGTGGTGAACTGGGACGAAGCAGCTGCGCGTTTCGCCGCTAAAAAATAATTTGCATTGCACCTCTGTAGAAGCGAGTCTGATGACTCGCTTTTTTTGTATCCGCGTAAGGAGCAGCAGATGCATTATCCGGTAGACGTGTTTATTGGCAAAATCCGCGACTATGACGGCAGTCGCCCAAGCGCCATTGCAAAGGTCCAGATGGATGGCGAACTGGAACTCACCGAGCTGGGATTGTTGGGTGATGAACAGGCCGAGAAAAAAATCCACGGTGGGCCCGACCGCGCGCTGTGTCAGTTCCCCCGCGAACATTATGAAGACCTGATTCGTGAATTCCCCGAACAGGCAGCCCTGTTTTGCGCCCCGGCGTTTGGTGAGAACCTGTCGACGAAAGGGATGACCGAGCACAACGTGTTTATCGGTGATATTTACCGCTGGGGTGAGACGTTGATTCAGGTGACTCAGCCCCGCTCTCCGTGTTTTAAACTCAATTTCCACTTTGCTATCAGTGATATGGCTTCTCAGATGCAGCGCAGCGGCAAGGTGGGCTGGCTGTACCGGGTGATTGCGCCGGGTAAGGTTTCTACTGACGATCCGCTGGCGCTGGTGTCGCGCCTGAGTGATGTTTCGGTGTATGACGCCGCCGCCATTGCCTGGCATATGCCGTTCGATGACGACCAGTATCACCGCCTGCTGAGCGTAGCCGGATTGTCAGTTAGCTGGAGCAGAACCATGCAGAAGCGCCGTCTGAGCGGAAGAATTGAAGATAACAGCCGAAGATTGTGGGGCAAGTAGGCCTGATAAGCGTAGCGCCATCAGGCGGTCAAACGCCCATGGCCAAAAAAAATCGGCCTGCATATGCAGGCCGATGGTTTTTAGGTTCGCTTGTAAAGCGGTAGCCACAGCGTGAGCCGCAACCCGCCAAGCGGGCTGTCGTCGGCCTTCACCCAGCCGCGATGCTGCTGCATGGCGCTTTCGACAATCGCCAGCCCCAGCCCGGTGCCGCCAGATTCACGGTCTCGCGCCTCATCGGTGCGATAGAACGGACGGAAAATCTGCTCGCGATCTTCCGGGCTTACGCCCGGACCGTCGTCGTCCACGTGAACGGTGACGCCGTCTTTATCCACCGAGAAGCTCACGGCGATCTTGGTGTGCGAGTAGCGCAGTGCATTACGGACGATGTTCTCCAACGCGCTTTCCAGCGCGTTCGGGTTGCCATACAGCGGCCACGGCCCCGGCGGATAGTCAACGTTGAACGATTTACCCATCTGTTCGGCTTCGAACGCGGCGTTATCCAACACCTCGCCCCACAGCTGATTCGCCTTCAGCGTCTCGCTCACCAGCGCGCTCTTCTGTTGATTGCGCGACATCACTAACATGTCGTTGATCATGCTATCCAGACGCTGCGCTTCTGTCTCGATACGCTCCAGCTCTTTGCTTTCACCGCTGCGGCGACGCAGCAGCGCAGTGCCCAGTTGCAGACGCGTTAACGGCGTGCGCAGCTCGTGGGAGATATCGGAGAGCAGACGCTGCTGGGAGGTCATCATCCGTTCCAGCGCCATCACCATCTGGTTAAAGCTGGCCCCTGCCGCCAGAAACTCCTGCGGCCCGGATTCCAGTTCGGGATGCTGACGCAGGTTGCCCTGGGCGACTTCATCCGCGGCGTTTTTCAGCTTACGCGCCGGTTTTGCCAGGCTCCACGCCAGCCACAGCAGCAGCGGCGCGCTGACCAGCATGGTGACGATCAGCAGCAACAGCGGCCGGTCGAACAGCAGGTTGATAAAGTCAGACTGCGAACTGCTGGCCGGACGGATCAGGTACAACTGATAGTTATCTTCACCGTCACGAATTGAAAATGGCCCGACTAACTCCACGCGCCCGTATTTCTTCTTCTGCGGATGGTCGGCGTTGTCCGACTGCCCGATAAAGTTACGGATAATCTGCATTTCGTTGCGTTCTGCGCCAATCACGCGACCTTCGCTGGTGACCAGCAGCAGACGCTGGCCCGGCGGAGCCCATTTATCAATTGCGCGGAACAGCCGACGCCACCACATCAAATCGTTGGGGGGATCGTTGGCCAGCTCTTCTTCAACGTGCTGTTCAATCATGATGCCCTGACGCTGCTCGCTATCGAGCAGTTCGGTCATCTGACGCGAGTCGAGCTTGGGTAACATCAAAACCAGCATCAACACCAGCGCCAGGGTTAACCAGAAGATGGCGAAGATGCGGGCGGTTAAACTTCCTATCATGAAGCGGAGACCATCAGGTAGCCGCGACCACGCAGGGTTTTAAACCACGGATGACCGTCTTTACGTTCCGGCAGTTTCCGACGCAGGTTGGAAATGTGCATGTCAATTGCGCGGTCGAACGGCGTTAGGCGTTTGCCCAGCACTTCCTGGCTTAAATGTTCGCGCGACACCACCTGACCCAAATGCTGCGCCAGCAGATAGAGCAGGGTGAATTCGGTGCCGGTGAGCTCCAGGGTTTGACCATCGAAGCTGGCTTCCTGGCGGCCTGGGTTCAGGCTCAGGGCGTCAACTTCTACGGTAGGCGAACTGGCATCGCTACTTTGCTGCTGTTCGCTCCAGTGCGAACGGCGCAAAATAGCGCGGATACGCGCGACCAGCTCGCGATCGTTAAAGGGTTTAGGTAAATAGTCATCCGCGCCCAGTTCGAGGCCCAGAACGCGATCCAGCTCGCTTCCGCGGGCGGTTAGCATAATGACGGGAGTCTGGTGTGTTTGTCGCAATTCCTTCAGCGTGTCGATTCCGTTCTTTTTCGGCATCATCACGTCGAGTAAAAGTAGGTCGATGCTGTCATCAAGAAGCGCAAGCGCCTGTTCGCCGTCATGGGCAACCAGAACGTTAAAGCCTTCCATATCAAGCAGTTCCTTAAGTAAGGAAGTCAGCTCTCGGTCATCATCAACTAATAAAATTTTATTCATATTTTCATCCCTCCGAGGCAGAAATTACGTCATCAGAGCCAGCTAATCCATGACTTTACGTTGTTTTACACCCCCTGACGCATGTTTTCAGCCTGAATCGTAAACTGTCTCTCGTTGAATCGCGACACAAAAGTTTTTGGGAGCATGTGATGCGCAATGTTATCGCTGCCGTCATGGCCTCAACGCTGGCATTCAGTGCACTAAGCCAGGCCGATGAAGTCGTCACCAGCGTTAACTGGCACCCAGCGGAAGATAATTCGCTGCGATATGGCCAGGGTCATATGTTCGACGGTATTAGTTTAACCGAACATCAACGCCAGCAAATGCGCGATTTGATGCAACGGGCGCGACACGATCGCCCACCCGTTAATGTTAGCGAAGTCGAGACAATGCATCGCCTTGTCATCGCAGAAAAATTTGATGAAGCCGCTGTGCGCGCTCAGGCCGAAAAAATGGCCGAGGAGCAGGTGAACCGCCAGGTTGAAATGGCGAAGGTTCGCAACCAGATGTATCGCCTGCTCACGCCAGAGCAGCAGGTGGCTTTAAATGAGAATCACCAGCAGCGAATGGAGCAGCTGCGTGACGTTGCACGGATGCAACAAGGTTCGAATGTGAATCTGTTTAGTAGCAATACCCGTAGCAACCAGTAACAAACCCTGTTTTTCCTTGCCATAGACACCATCCCTGTCTTCCCCCTCATGATGAGGGGGTTTTTTTTGCCCTAAATTCGATACGGTGCGCTGCATAAACATTCCGCTATACTACGCAGATCTGAAGTCAGGAGTGTTTATGAATCAATCTTATGGCCAGTTGGTCAGCCGCGCGGCAATTGCGGCAACGGTAATGGCCTCGCTGTTGCTGATCATTAAAATTTTTGCATGGTGGTTTACCGGTTCGGTCAGTATTCTGGCGGCGCTGGTGGACTCACTGGTGGATATTGCTGCCTCGCTGACCAACCTATTGGTAGTGCGTTACTCGCTGCAACCGGCCGATGAAGAACACACGTTTGGCCATGGAAAAGCGGAATCGCTGGCGGCGCTGGCGCAAAGTATGTTTATCTCCGGTTCCGCACTGTTCCTGTTTTTGACCGGTATTGAACACCTGGTACGCCCCACGCCGATGAGCCAACCGGGAATTGGCGTGGCGGTAACGGTCATTGCTCTTATCAGTACCTTGGTTCTGGTGACGTTTCAGCGCTGGGTGGTGCGAAAAACGCAAAGTCAGGCCGTTCGGGCGGATATGCTTCATTATCAGTCTGATGTTATGATGAACAGCGCAATTCTTATTGCACTCGGCCTCTCCTGGTACGGTTGGCATCGTGCCGATGCGCTGTTTGCATTAGGAATTGGCATCTATATTCTATATAGCGCGTTACGTATGGGGTACGAAGCGGTTCAGTCACTGCTGGATCGCGCGTTGCCCGATGAGGAACGCCAGGAAATTATCGACATCGTGACCGCCTGGCCGGGCGTAAGCGGTGCTCACGATCTCCGTACGCGGCAGTCAGGGCCGACCCGCTTTATTCAGATCCATCTGGAAATGGAAGATAACCTGCCGCTGGTTCAGGCGCATCACGTTGCCGACCAGGTGGAGCAGGCGATTTTGCATCGTTTTCCCGGTTCCGACGTGATTATTCACCAGGATCCATGCTCTGTTGTCCCGCAAGGCAAGAGCGGCATTTGAACTTTCGCAGTGGTTGTACAAAGTGTGAGCTAAATCGGCATTATTTGTATAAATAACCGCCGCTTAGCCTGACCTGAATCAATTCAGCAAGAAGCGCTTGATATACTATCTCTACATAGAGTCGTTCTCTCCCCCAATTGTGGGAGCGCTTCGGGCAGAAGAATTAATTTTTAGCATTCCTAAGTTCAGAGGTAGTCATGATTAAGAAAATCGGTGTGTTGACAAGTGGCGGTGATGCGCCAGGCATGAACGCCGCGATTCGCGGCGTGGTGCGCGCGGCGTTGACGGAAGGCCTGGAAGTGATGGGCATTTACGACGGTTATCTGGGCCTGTATGAAGACCGCATGGTCCCGCTTGACCGTTACAGCGTGTCCGACATGATCAACCGTGGCGGCACCTTCCTCGGCTCCGCGCGCTTCCCGGAATTCCGCGACGAAAACGTCCGTAACGTGGCTATCGAGAACCTGAAAAAACGCGGCATTGATGCGCTGGTGGTTATTGGTGGTGACGGTTCTTACATGGGCGCTATGCGTCTGACCGAAATGGGCTTCCCGTGCATCGGTCTGCCGGGCACCATCGACAACGATATCAAAGGCACTGACTACACCATCGGCTTCTTCACCGCGCTGAGTACCGTGGTAGAAGCGATTGACCGTCTGCGTGATACTTCTTCTTCTCACCAGCGTATCTCTGTTGTTGAAGTGATGGGCCGCTACTGCGGTGACCTGACTCTGGCGGCAGCTATCGCGGGCGGCTGCGAGTTTATCGTGGTGCCGGAAATCGAATTCAAACGTGACGACCTGGTGGCAGAAATCAAAGCGGGCATCGCAAAAGGTAAGAAACACGCCATCGTCGCGATTACCGAACACATGTGTGATGTTGACGAGCTGGCGCACTTTATCGAAGCGGAAACTGGCCGTGAAACGCGCGCAACCGTTCTGGGCCACATCCAGCGCGGCGGCTCCCCGGTGCCTTACGACCGTATCCTGGCATCCCGTATGGGCGCGTATGCCATTGAACTGCTGCAGCAGGGCTTTGGTGGTCGTTGCGTCGGCATTCAGAACGAAAAACTGGTTCACCATGACATCATCGACGCGATCGAAAACATGAAGCGTCCGTTTAAAGGTGACTGGCTGGAATGCGCTAAGCAGCTGTACTAACAGCGACTAACGTACAAAATGGGCGCCTGATGCGCCCATTTTGCTATCTGCCAGGAAGGAATCGCTTATGCCAGGGCCATATCGTCACGAGATTATTGCCGCGGATAACGGCACGCTTGCCCGGTTTATTTTGCACGCCGACAACGCGTCTCAGGTGGCGCCGCACTGGCATAAGTCGCTGGAGCTGAGCTACACCCTCAGCGGGACGATCTCCGGGTTTACCATTAACGGCAAAACCTACGCCACCCGCGCCGGGCAGATCCTGGTCGTTAATCCCAATGAAGTGCATGCGGTGGTTTCGCAATCGCAGGGCACCACCGAGGCATTAACGGTTCTCTTTCCCCGCCAGCTGCTGCTAACCATCATCCCAGAATTGGACACGTTGTCCTTCGACATCCCCGATGCCGCTGCGTTTACCCGGTTACAGCGCAAAGCCTACCGCAGACTCCAGCATTTGCTGCATCAGGCCGCCAGCCTTACCCGGTGCGGTGAACAGGATGTGGGCCATAATTTGCTGCTCAATGCGCTGGCCTATCAGTTGCTGTACTGGCTACTGCGCGCCTTTGCTCAGCAGCAAAATCGCTATCGCTATCGGAATATAAACCCTACCGAAAAAATGAGCCGGATAACTGAGTGGATTGATAGCCATTACCACGAGAAGATCGCCATGGCCGACGTCGCACGGCGCTTTTATCTCTCTGAAACCTGGCTGGCGCACAGCTTCCGTCAGAGCGTAGGCCGCACCTTTCATGAGTATCTGGTATCCGTACGCCTTAACGCCGCGATGGTGCTGCTGTTTGATAGCAATTTGCAGGTACAAACCATCGCTGAGCGCTGTGGTTTTCCGAATTTTAAATCCTTTGCCTACTACTTCAAACAGGCGCACGGCATGACGCCGCTGCAGTACCGCAAGTCACGACGCTGAACATGTGTGAGCTAGCGTTGAAAAGTATAATTTGACCGTTTTTTCGCCAGGAAATCGCCTGTTGCTGAAAAAACGCCCGTCCTATCCTGCTGCCTGCTGACTTCAAATTGAGGCAAAGGCTTATGGGACAACAAAAACGCGTGCTGTTTAAAACATCGCTCTTGTCAATTTCGCTCATCAACATGTCGGGCCCGGCGGTCGCGGCGGCCATCCCGCTGATGCTCGGCGCTTTTCCGCAGCGCGCGCTGGCGGATATCGAGCTGACGGTATCGGTCACAAACTTTGGTATTTTGCTGCTGGTGGTTCTCGCGCCTTTTTTTGTTCGTCTGCTCGGCGACAAGAAAACGGTGATGGCGGGGCTGGTGCTGGCGCTGGTGGCTGGCTGCGTGCCGGTATTTAGTGAGAGCTATGACGTCATTCTGTTCTCGCGGTTTATGCTCGGCTGCGGTATCGGGCTGTTTAACTCCCTCTCATATAGCCTGATTTGCCAGTATTTTGACGGTGATGAACGCGCCACTTTGCTGGGCTACCAGAACGCGGTTTCTGCCATCGGCAGCGCGTTGATGACGTTGCTGATAAGCCAGCTGATTGCGCACGGCTGGCACAGCGTATTTCTGATCTACTTCCTGACGCTGATCCCCATCGTCCTGTTTGGCCTCAACATTCCGGCCACCCGCACCGTTTCGCGCGCAGCGGCGGAGACCCGAAGCGGGCGAATAGACTGGCGCGTGCCGGGCTACGCGCTGTACCTGTTCTACATTTTCGCGGGCTATATGATTCTGATTTTTAAGCTGGCGACGGTCGTGACCACCGTGGGCTATAGCGATGCCGCCGGAGCAAGCCTGCTGCTGACGCTATCGACGGTGATCTCTTTCCCCGGCGGCATTCTGTTTGGCCAGGTGAGCAAAAAGCTGGGCCACGCGATTCTGCCGCTGTCGCTGCTGATTATCGGCGCTGCGCTGGTGCTGCTGGCGTATTCAACCAGCCTGGCGGCAACCGCCATTAGCGTGCTGGCGGCGGGCTTTGTCTTCGCCTTTGTGATCCCCTACTTCTTCAGCTGCGCGGCGGCGGTCAGCGCACCAGATAGGCAGACCGTGACCTCGTCGATTTTGCTGATTGGCATTAACTTCGGCGTCTTCCTGCATCCGTGGGTCATCCGCATGATTCAGATGGTGGGCGGGCGCAGCGATATCTTTTTCCCAATAACGGCTTACGGCGTGCTGTTTATCGCGACCGCCGTGGCACACAGCGGCTATCTGCTGGGGCAGCGAATGATGAAAGGAGCAACTAACCATGAATGATTATGTGCAGTATACGGCACAGGCCGGTGCGCTTGATCCACAGGCGGTGGACGAATTACAGGCCATGGCACAGGGGGCCGGCCACGAAGTACCGGACCTGCTGGCGCTGCGGGATGGCATGGGCTGGCCCGCGCGGGACATCCATACCCGCAGGATGACCATCCGCAACCAGATTATTGATGGTCACGTTAACGTACGTATCTACCGTTGTGATGAAGATAAGTCACCTACGCCCGCCATTCTGTTCCTGCACGGCGGCGGTTTCTTCGGCGGCTCGCTGGACAACGTCGAGTACCCTTGCCGGGCATTGGCCGATCTCGGCGCGCTGACGGTGGTTTCCGTCGATTACGCGCTGGCCCCGGAGCGGCCTTATCCTGCGGCGCTGCTGGATTGTTACGCCGCGCTACGTTGGCTTCATCTGCATGCTGACGAGTGCGGCGTGGACCCGCAGCGTATTGTGGTTGCCGGGGATTCCGCCGGCGGCAATCTTAGCCTGGTCACCGCGCTGCTGGACGTCACGTTAGGCACGTATTACCTCTCCCGGGTGGTGGGCTACTATCCCGCGACGACGCTTGTCCCCGACGCTGAGCTCATCGACACCGCCCGCTACCCGGCGACGGAGGATAAAACGCTGATCGATGGCTATCTCAACGGGTTTTACGCTTCGATGGGGCAGGTGGCGCAGTGGTATGCGGGCAAAACAGATTGCCGTCATCCTTTCATCTCTCCGCTGTATGCCGATCCGGCGCTATTGGCGGCGCTGCCTCCAGTGTTGCTCTGCTGCGGTGAATTTGACCCGCTGCGGCTACAGGTTGATGCTTTTGCAAACCAGGCTCGCCGTGCGGGCGTCGATGTGACATCCGTACGCTACTGCGGAATGGTTCATGCGTTTATGGATAAAGTGGGAGTACTGGTGCAGGCGGAGGCGCTGCTGAGGGATACGGTGGCCTTTATTCGCGGTGAACCGTGGGTGCAGCGCTAAGGCTAAAAAATCGGGGAAGCGTACGCTTCCCCGATGCTATCGAACTTATTCAATATCCAGCGCATCTTCCGACAGAATAATGCCGGTGTTATCGGCATAGAGATGATCGCCGGAGAAGAAGGTCACGCCGCCGAAGTTGACGCGCACGTCGCTTTCGCCGATGCCTTCACCTGCTGCGCCGACCGGAATGGCGGCAATAGCCTGGATGCCGATATCCAGCTCTTCTAAATCATCAACCTGACGCACCGCGCCGTACACCACGATGCCTTCCCACTCGTTTTGAGTGGCCAGACGGGCGAGGTCGGCGTCGATCAGCGCACGGCGGACAGAACCGCCGCCGTCGACCAGCAGAATGCGGCCACGGCCGTTCTGTTCGAGCAGATCGTACAGCAACCCGTTATCCTCGAAACATTTCACGGTGATGATTTGCCCACCGAACGACAGCCGTCCGCCAAAGTTAGAGAACAGGGGTTCTACTACGTTGACATCTTCCTGGTAGATGTCGCAAAGCTCGGAAGTATCGTATTTCATAGGATTAACGCTCAGTTGCTGCGAGTTATTTTAGTATATCGCGCTCTACGCATTGTTGGCAAAATCATCAATTGTTAATTGATATTTGTCAGTTAAGCGAACGTCTTGCTGAGCACAATCCCAATGACGAACAGTAGGTTAGTCAGCAGCGCGCCTTTCACCGTTTTTTCCAGCATCGGCGGCATCGCCTGCGGCGAGCGTTCACGCACCACGTAGCGGGCCTGTTTCACCAGCAGCGGTGCGCTGAGGATAAACAGCCAGCCCCACGGGCTGTGCAGGGAGATGAGGTTAAACAGCGCCAGACACACCAGCGTACCCATCAGCAGGCAAACGTGATAGCGGCGGGCGTTAACCGGCCCTAAACGCACTGCCAGCGTGTTTTTGCCGTTCTCACGATCGCTGTCGATATCGCGCAGGTTATTGATATTCAGCACCGCCGTGGCCAGCAAACCGCAGGCGGTGGCGGGTAGGATAATCGCGCTGCTCAGGCTGTGAGTCTGTAAGTACCAGCTACCGATAACGCTCAACCAGCCGAAGAAGATGAGCACGGAAATATCGCCAAGGCCGATATAGCCATACGGGCGCGTGCCGACGGTATAGGTGATGGCGGCGATAATCGCCAGCAGCCCCAGCACCAGGAAACCGATAAAGTCGCCGGTCGTCTGGGACGCGGTGAACAGCAGAGCAAGGCCGGAGACGCAAATCAAGCCGACGGTGATAATCAGCGCGCGCTTCATCTGCTGCTGGGTAATCACTCCTTTTTGCATCCCGCGCAGCGGCCCGATGCGGTCCGGCTTGTCGCTGCCTTTAACCGCATCGCCGTAGTCGTTGGCGAGGTTAGAGAGAATTTGCAGCAGGCTGGCGGTGATCAGCGACAGCACGGCGACGCCCGCATCAAAGTGGCCCTGCCACCAGGCGAGGGTGGTACCGACGATAATCGCCGCGCAGGCCAGAGGCAATGTTTTGGGACGCAGGCTTTCCAGCCAGGCCTGAGTGCGGCTTACAGGTGTATTTGTCATAGTAATCAGCCAATAAAAATGGGGCTTTTCAGCCCCATCAATTAAAGATGAAAATGCAGTGACCGCGATTATAGGATAAAACGGCTCAGATCTTCATCTGCGACTAATGCATCCAGATGCTTACTCACGTATTCCGCATCAATTGTGATGCTCTGGCCATTGAGATCGCTGGCGTCGTAGGAGATATCTTCCATCAGGCGCTCGAGAACGGTATGCAGACGACGCGCACCAATGTTTTCGGTGGTTTCGTTGACCTGCCATGCCGCCTCGGCAATGCGCTTGATGCCGGACTCGGTGAACTCAATGTTCACCCCTTCGGTGGCCATCAGCGCTTTGTACTGCACGGTCACGGAGGCGTTTGGTTCGGTCAGAATACGCTCGAAGTCCTGGGTGGTCAGCGCTTTCAGCTCAACGCGAATCGGCAGACGGCCCTGCAGTTCAGGGATCAGATCTGACGGGCTTGCCACCTGGAACGCGCCGGAAGCGATAAACAGGATATGGTCGGTTTTGACCATGCCGTGTTTGGTGGAGACGGTGCAGCCTTCAACCAGCGGCAGCAGATCGCGCTGAACGCCTTCACGAGAAACGTCCGGGCCGGAGGAGTTACCGCCGCGCTTACAGATTTTGTCGATTTCGTCGATGAACACGATGCCGTGCTGCTCAACCGCGTCAATGGCGTCCTGTTTCAGCTCTTCCGGGTTGACCAGCTTCGCCGCTTCTTCTTCAATCAACAGCTTCATCGCATCTTTGATTTTCAGCTTACGCGGTTTCTGCTTCTGGCCGCCCAGGTTCTGGAACATGGACTGCAGCTGGCTGGTCATCTCTTCCATACCCGGAGGCGCCATGATTTCTACGCCCATCGGCGCAGCGGCGAGATCGATTTCAATCTCTTTGTCGTCAAGTTGGCCTTCACGCAGCTTCTTGCGGAATGCCTGGCGCGCTGCCGACGGTTCAGACGGCTGTTCAGCCTGGCCCCAGTTGTTTTTGGCCGGCGGGATCAGCACGTCGAGAATTCGCTCTTCCGCCATCTCTTCCGCACGGTAGCGGTTTTTTTCGATCGACTGTACGCGCACCATCTTGATCGCCGAATCGGTCAGATCGCGGATGATGGAGTCAACTTCTTTACCCACATAGCCCACTTCGGTGAACTTGGTGGCTTCAACTTTGATGAACGGCGCGTTGGCGAGCTTGGCCAGACGACGGGCGATTTCGGTTTTACCGACGCCGGTTGGGCCGATCATCAGAATGTTTTTCGGCGTGACTTCGTGGCGCAGCTCTTCATCAAGCTGCATACGACGCCAGCGGTTACGTAAGGCAATCGCGACGGAGCGCTTCGCGGCGTCCTGGCCGATGATGTGTTTGTCCAGTTCGCTGACAATTTCGCGTGGGGTCATTTCAGACATGGGAGATCCTTACGCCTTAGACGGTAATTCTTCAATGGTGTGGTTGTGGTTGGTATAAATGCAGATATCACCTGCAATATCCAACGCTTTCACCGCGATATCACGCGCGTTCATATCGGTATTTTCCAACAGCGCACGGGCCGCGGCCTGGGCGTATGGGCCGCCAGAGCCGATGGCAATCAGGTCGTTTTCTGGCTGGATGACATCGCCGTTACCGGTGATGATCAGCGAAGCGGTTTCATCGGCCACGGCAAGCAGCGCTTCGAGTTTGCGCAGCATGCGGTCGGTACGCCAGTCTTTCGCCAGCTCCACGGCGGCTTTAACCAGGTGGCCCTGGTGCATTTCCAGTTTACGTTCAAACAGTTCGAACAGCGTGAAGGCGTCCGCAGTACCGCCCGCAAAACCGGCGATCACTTTGTCGTTGTACAGACGGCGAACTTTTTTCACGTTGCCTTTCATGACGGTATTGCCCAGCGTGGCCTGACCATCCCCGGCAATGACGACGTTGCCGTTACGGCGAACACTTACTATTGTTGTCACGAGCAGACCCCTTTACCAATACGGATAGAGTGGCCCCGTACCGCGTACGGGGCAGAATGTAAGTATAGATGGGGGGGTTTTTGGGGGTTTCAACCCCCTGAAGCGAGCCTGATGCAGTTTCCGTGACCCGCCATCTTCAAACGGGCGATGGTGCTGTCGGCGTTATCCTTACCTTTCACCGGGCCGATGACCACGCGGTTCCAGCCGTTGTTGGTGGTGATCTTCGAGTCGAAGCCTTCAAACGCCAGCTGAGCGCGGACGGTTTCCGCCTGTTCGGCACCTTTGAAGGAACCACACTGAACCATCCAGCGGCGTTCATCTTTTTTCTCGGTCGCCTTCGGCGGCGTCGTTTCATGCGTTACCGGCGCAGCGGCCTGGGTTTTGGGCTGTGAAGCCGTGTGGGCCGGTGTTTGCAGCAGATCCTGATACGGCGAGTTCGACGCAACGGCTTTCGGCTGCTGCTGAGTCTGCGTTTGACGTGGCTGCTGCGCCGGCTGTGTGGTGCGGGTTTGCGGCGCCTGTACCGGCTGCGTTTGCGTCCACTGCTGCTGTTGTGACTGCTGCTGCGCTTGCTGGGCAAGACGCTGGCGTTGCAGCGTTTGCTGGCGTTGTGCTGGCGTCTGCTCGTTCCACGGCACTTCGGTCAACTGCGTGGGCTGTTGGCGCATATCCGCCTGCATTTGTGCCAGCAGCTGGCGCTGTTCGTCGGTAAGCTGATTCGGGTTGATGACTTCCCCGCCCGCGGACGGTTCCGTTGGCGCACGTACGCCCGGCTGGCGGCTTTCCAGCTCTTTAATATAGCGCCAGCGTTCTTCCGGCTTCGGCGGCAGGCCGTTACCGGTCATCTGGCGGCTTTGCAGGGATTCGGCGTCTTCTTTTTTATGATGCGTGATGAAGTACAAACCGCCGATAAAAGCGACCACTACCGCAGCAGCAATTGCCACCATGGCAGGAGAGACTGCCGGAAAGTTACTCTGCTTTTTCCGTGTATTCCGTGAAGCGCTGTTCTTGCGCCGCGAAGGTGCCTGCTGGCCGCGGCGTACATAGTCTCGTTGTGCCACTATCGTTTCGCTGTCTTTTTCCGTTAGTTAGCCCGACATGTTACTTAAGCGACGGGGCTTTGACCAGACAAGCAAGTCCTAAAGCGCCCGGCTTTACCTCAAATTTTGCTTGTACTGCCGCGAACGATCAGTTCGCAGTCGAGTAGACGGGAACCACTATCAACAAACTGCCCGCTGAGCTGGTTTAGCAGTAGCAGCATGGCTTCACGGCCAATATCAAAACGCGGTTGAGAGACGGTGGTTAACGGTGGGTCGCAGAATTCGGCCAGCGAAATGTTATCGAAGCCGATAATGGACAGATCGTCCGGCACTTTCAGACCCTGGCGTTTGGCCCAGGAGAGCGCACCCAGCGCCATAATATCGCTGTGACAGAATACGGCGGTCGGCGGCTTGGGCAGCGCCAGCAGCTGTTCCAACGCGCTGGCGCCCGCTTCGTAGGTGAAGTTGCCGCGGGCAATGTAGTGAGGGTCAACGGTAATCCCGCTGCGGCGCAGCGCCTGAACGTATCCCTGCAGGCGGTAGTGGCATAGCGGCATCTCTTCCGGCCCGGCGATACAGCCGATGCGCTGATGGCCCAGCTCGTGAAGATAGTTAACGGCGTCGAAGGCGGCAGTGAGGTTGTCGATGTGGACCGTCGGCAGGCCCAGCTCCGGCGCGAATTCGTTGGCCATCACCATTGGCGGCAGGTTGCGCTGCTCTTCAATGCTGGCGTCGAACGGCAAACGGGAGCCGAGCAGCAGCATGCCGTCAATTTGTTTGGTGATGATTAAATCGATGAAGGTTTTTTCCTGCTGATTCTGATGCGCACAGTCGCCAATCAGCACCAGATAGCCTTGCGCCGCCGCTGTCACCTCGATCCCGCGGATCACTTCGCTAAAGAAGGGATCGCAGATATCCGGAACAATCACCAGGATGGTGCGCGACTCGTTACGCTTCATGTTGCGGCCCTGCATTTGCGGAAGATACCCGACCTCCAGCGCCGCCTGCTCCACGCGATTACGGGTAGCCTGCGAAACCTTCTCAGGGTTCATCAATGCACGGGATACGGTTGCCGTAGAGACATTAGCCTGTAGGGCGACATCTTTCATGGTTGCGGCAACAACCGGTTTTTTAGCCTTCACCTGATTCTCTCCTCACTGACTGGCGCAGGCACGTCCTTTGTGGCCTGACATCTGACACACTTTTATCAGATAGTTAGGGGGATCTGTTACAGAATTTTCATCAAAAGTGTGATGATTGTTTGATTTCACGATCCCGCTCGCAACTCTGAATTAACCTTCTATCGGGTCAACGTCGAGAACCCACTTCACTTTGCGGGATTCCGGGAGCGTGTTGATGAGTGCCAGCGTGCCGGTAACGATATGTTGCAGACGCACGCGAGAGGGGTGTTGCAGGAGAATCTGCCAGCGATAGCGGCCGCCACGTTTGGGTGCCAGCGCAGGAACCGGGCCAAGCACCCACAGCTTATCGTCCGCCAGCGGGCTGGCCTGTATCAGGTTACGTAGCTGCTGCAGGAATACCGGCGCCTGCTGATTGTTATGATCTTCCGCGCGAATCAGGACGTGGCTGGTGTATGGCGGCAGCTGCATCGTCTGGCGTTCGGCCAGCGCCTGTTCGGCGAAGGCGTTGTAGCCTTTATAGAGCAGCGTTTGCAGTAGCGGGTGGTCAGGGTGGTGAGTTTGCAGCACCACTTCACCCTGTTTGCCCGCGCGTCCGGCGCGGCCAGAGACCTGGGTATACAGCTGGGCAAAGCGTTCCGCCGAGCGGAAATCGGCGGAGAAAAGCGCGCCGTCGACGTCCAGCAGTGCGACCAGCGTGACGTCAGGGAAATGGTGCCCTTTCGCCAGCATCTGGGTGCCGATCAAAATACGTGCGCCGCCGCGGTGCACTTCAGCAAGGTATTGCTCAAGCGCCCCTTTACGGCTGGTGGTGTCGCGGTCGATACGCGACAACGGAACGCCGGGGAACATTGGTGCCAGTACCTGTTCCAGTTGTTCCGTTCCCAGCCCGACCGGTACCAGGTGCGTTGAGCCGCAGGAGGGGCACTGGCGCGGAATAGGCCGCTGGCTGTCGCAGTGGTGACAACGCAGATGGTGCTGCGACTGGTGCAGCGTGTAGTAGCTGTCGCAGCGCGGGCATTCGGCAATCCAGCCGCAGTCATGGCACAGTAGCGTGGGGGCAAAACCGCGGCGGTTGAGGAATAAAATCACCTGATTATCGGCCTGCAAATGCTGGCGCATGCGGTTGATCAGGGCAGGGGAGAGCCCGGCCTGCAGCTGTTGGCCTTTGAGGTCGAGGACGTGCTGAGTGGCCGGCCGCGCGTTGCCCGCGCGGCGGGTTAAGCGCAGTAGACGGTATTTATGCTGGCGAACGTTGAGCAGGGTCTCCAGCGCGGGCGTGGCCGAGCCGAGGATAATCGGGATTTGCTCGCTGTGGGCGCGCCATACCGCCAGGTCACGCGCATGATAGCGCCAGCCTTCCTGCTGCTTGTACGAGCTATCGTGCTCCTCATCAATGACGATCACGCCGAGATTTTTGAATGGCGTAAAGAGAGAGGAACGGGTGCCGATGACAATCGCCGCCTCGCCGCTTTTCGCCTTCAGCCAGGCGGCCAGCCGCTCGCTGTCGTTGAGCGCCGAGTGCAGGACTTCCACCGGGGCGTTAAACCGCTCGCGAAAGCGGGCGATGGTCTGCGGCGTCAGGCCGATTTCCGGCACCATGACCAGCGCCTGCTTGCCTTTGGCCAGCACGTTTTCCAGTACGCTGAGATACACCTCTGTTTTACCCGAGCCGGTGACGCCTTCCAGCAGCCACGCGGAAAATTCGTCGGAGGCGCTGTGAATAGCGCCAACCGCGGTGGCCTGCTCGGTATTCAAACGTAGGCGTTCGCCGGGGACGGAATAAGCGGAGCGCCAGTCGATAATTTCCGGCGCCAGGCTGCCCAGCTCACACAGCCCTTTGGTGCGCAGCGCCTGCATCGCGCTTTCATTAAATTCCAGCTCTGCCACCTGGTGACGCCAGATTTTTCCCTGACGCAGAGCCGCCAGCGCCTGTTGCTGTTTTGGGGAGCGCTTCAGGCTATTAATATCCACCGCCTGCCCCTGCTCGGTGGCAAACCAGAACCACTGCGGCGCGGCACTGGCCGGTTTTCCCTGGCGTAGCATAATGGGCAGCGCGTGGAACAGAACGTCGCCAATCGGATGATGGTAGTACTCCGCGGCCCACAGCAGCAGACGCCACACCGAGGTTGAGAAAACCGCTTCGCCGTCCAGCACGTCGATCACCGCTTTGAGCTCATCGCGCGGCAGTTCGCTGCTTTCGTTGACCGACACCACAATCCCCACGCGCTCTTGTTTACCAAACGGCACGCGCACGCGGCAGCCCGCTTTGGCGCTGAGGTTGTCAGGCAGCAGGTAGTCGAACGTGCGGGGCAGTGGAACAGGCAGGGCAACGTGAGCAACGGGCATGTTTTCTTCCTGACTTGAAATCTGGCGAGACAGTATACACATTGTAGGGGTGCGGATCAGTTTGCATCTGCTGGTCAAATTCTGTATGATTCGCCGCCTTTGGTGCATTTTGGCATCAGGAAACATACTATCAACATCGCGTGGTGTCTGGCGTTAGGGCTGGAAGAGCGACGCGGCCTTAACCGAGGTTTTCCCATGAAAAAAGATATTCACCCGAAATACGAAGAAATTACTGCAACCTGTTCTTGCGGTAACGTCATGCAGATCCGCTCTACTGTCGGTCACGACCTGAACCTGGACGTGTGCGGTAAATGCCACCCGTTCTATACTGGCAAGCAGCGTGATGTTGCTACCGGTGGCCGTGTTGACCGCTTCAACAAGCGTTTCAGCATCCCAGGCAGCAAGTAAGTTGCCAGGCAGAAAAAAGCGCCTCAGGGCGCTTTTTTTGTGTCCAAAAATCCCTCCATCCTCTACGAAATTATGTGTCAGGCGATTTTAATTTTCATTCTGAATATATATTTTAAAATAGTAATAAAAATGAATATTGATTCTTGTATGCATTCTTATGCTTACTTTACTCAATATATATAAAATCCAGTCTATATATTTTAAATGTTTTCTTATTTGTTCTGGTAATGGTTTTTATTGGTGATCTGCATCTCATTTACCTTTAGTTTTTTGCCATTTATTAATCTTTGATGGCAGTAATGAAAAGGTGTTTCTATACATTGCAAAATAGAATTTCAGGGTGACAAAAATACTACTAAACATCCTTTTCTTTGTTTAAAAACAGAGCTAATTGGACATCTTGCTGATATTTTAAGAGTGATTGCAATGAAGAAATACGCATTTTTACTGCTCCCTTTATTATCTTGTGCGGCGCATGCAGGGTACGTGGACTATCGTCATGAGTACTATGATGATGGCCGGAATTACGACCGTGTCTATATGTCGAATCGTTTTGCAACCGGATTTGGTGTCGCGGTAGAAGCGGTGTCACGTTCGGATGACAAAGAGTCCAATCATGCGCTGAACAATATGGAATCTAACAGCGCAGAGTATACGGCTAGCTACCAGTTTGAATGGCAAGGATTTATTTGGCAACCGGGCATTGCCGTTGAGACGGGCGACGATATGGCAATCTATAAGCCTTATATTCGCGTACAGTACAACATCAATGATAACTGGTGGACGGCTTTTCGCTACCGTACCGAGTACGCCCGTCGTAACGGCGATGGGCGCGATGACCGCACCGTCTACCGTCCAGAAGCTTGGCTCGGCTATAACATCGATAACTGGATGTTTGAGCTTAACGGCATTTATAAAGTGGCGGATAGCGAAGATCTCTACAATAACGGCAAAGAGGATTATGAATATAACTTCCGCGTCGCTTATAACATTAACTCCTGGATTCCATTTATTGAAGTTGGCAATGTCTCATCCGGATATAATACCTCCACGACTGACGATCGCCAGACTCGCTACCGTATTGGTTTAGGTTATAACTTCTAATCATTAATACTCTCCAGTTTCGTTTATTGCGGTAAGTATCAGAATATACGTATAGCTTGTGTGAATAATGTGTCTAAGGAATTGACATCATGTCTAATGATGGAACCTTGGTTGGAAGCAATCAAAATATTGCTGTCAGACCTTTCGGATTCAGAGATAAAATCGGTTATTTATGTGGCGACCTGGGAACCTGTTTCATCCTCGGGTTAGTCAATAGTTTCTTAATGATTTATTACACCAACGTCATCGGCGTTTCCGGCGTGATTGTCGGGTCACTCTATTTTGTGACCAAACTTTTTGATGCGTTTGTGGATGTTGGCGTTGGGCGTTTATGTGATACCTCAAAACTGACCGCTCATGGGCGTTTTAACCCTTGGGTACGTCGCATGAAGTATCCGTTCTGCATTATTGCCGTGGTTCTGTTCCTGCCGTTTGTGCATGATTTTTCCTATACGGCAAAAATTATCTATATCTGCTGCTCCTATTTTGTTTACGGTTCTTTGTTATCGACCGTCAGTATTCCTTATGGCGCCATGTCTGCGGCGATTAGTTCTAACCCGGAAGACCGGGTATCGCTGTCAACTTACCGCAGCGTTGGTTCGGCGATTGGCGGCGGGGCCACCGGTTTTTTCATTCCGATCCTGATGTACACCACGCTGGTGGACGGCAGCCAGGTGATTTCCGGGCAACACTTTTTCTGGATTGCCATCGGTTGTGCAGTGCTGGGCTTTATCTTTTTAAGCCTGACCTGTCACTTAACGACGGAACGCGTACGGGTGGAAAGAAAAGAGAGCATGCCCGTTTCTGTACTGCTGAAGGGCTTGGCACGTAATAAAGCGCTGATTGTTTTAGTCGTTGTGGATCTGCTTATTGTGATTAATCAGGGCCTTTCCGGTACCAATATGACTTACCTGTTTAATGACTATTTCCACAATAAAGAGGCGATGTCCATCGCGCTGCTGTTTACCTTTGGTTCGCTGGTTTTGTTAGCGCCATCGGCATCGTGGCTCACCAGACGGTTCGGTAAAAAAGAGGCCAGTGTCGGTGCGCTGCTTTTTGCGGTCGTCATGTATGTGCTGATGTACTTCATCCACATTACGGACGCGAAAATCTATCTGATTTTCCTGTTCCTGGCGACGTTGGGCGCGGGCTTGTTCAATCTGATGATTTGGGCGTTTATGACCGACGTATGCGACTATCACCAGTATGTAACCGGCGATCGCGAAGATGGCACTGTGTATGGTGTGAACTTCTTTGCCCGTAAGATTGGCCAGGCATGCGCCGGGGCGATTGGCGGGTTTATGCTGGCGATTATTGGCTATCAGTCTTCATCGACGGGCGGCGCCGTGCAAACCAGCATCGTGCAGGAAAATATCTACACAATGGCGAACCTTCTGCCAGCTTTATGCTTGTTCCTGGCGGCAGTCATTTTGATTTATTTCTATCCGCTTAACCGTAAAGAAACGCTGAAAATGGAAGAGACATTGAACAAATTCAATGGGATAAGTAAGTAATCTGCGTATGTCAAACGAAAGGCGAGGGAGCAATCTCTCGCCTTTCGTTTATCTGAGGTCAGTCAAACAAGATTTTTTGTGATGAGTATCACAAAAATATTGCACAGCCAACCGGATAAGCTTATTATTTGCCCATCAAACGACCACAAAATTACTATGGGTAAAGGTGTGACTATGCTGACTGCAATCAAAAACGTTTTTGTTTCCTACCTGATCTCAATGTCTGAGCTGCATCCTGAAGTGACTCGCTTCTAATTCGCTGAAAAAATTCCAAAAAAACCGCCTAACGGCGGTTTTTTTATATCGATTCTCCGGGTAACCATGGGCTGGCAACGCGAACCGTCTCGCGATGTTTGTCGCCATTGATGATATGCAGCGCGCTGAGCCGGCCAATCTCGTAGTGCGGTAACTGCACCGTCGACAGCGGCGGCAGGAACAGATCGCCAATGCCCACCATATTGTCGTAACCCAATACCGCGATGTCCTGCGGGATCTTCAACCCTTGCGCCAGCAGCGTCTGGTAAACCATAAACGCGATGCGATCGTTACCGCAAATTACCGAATCAAACTGGGGTTTACCCTGCTTGATGTGTGCCAGAACTCTGGCTGGCATATCGCGATAGTGCGCATCGCCGTACTCCATGTAGTAATGCATCAGCGTATCAGGGTTAATACCTGCTTCGCGGCAGGCGCGCTCCAGGCCTTGTCGACGGCGTACGGTAGCCAGATGATTTTCCGGCAGATGCAGGCACAGTGGGCGGGTATAACCTGCCGCCAGCAGCCCCTTCACCGCTTCATATTGCCCCTGCTCATCGTCCGGAATAAAGCTGGCGACCGAAGCATTCAGGCTTTCACAGTTTGCCAGCACGCACGGCAGAGTGAGCAGCTTGGCGGGAACGGGCACCTGACGCAGGCCCATGGTGGTGTAAATAATGCCGCCGGGACGGTGTGAGAGTAGCAGGTCGACAATCGCCTCCGGGCTATCGTCAGAAAACATATTCACCACGAAACTGTTCCAGCCGTGTGCGCGCGCGGTCTCTTCAATCGACAGCGTGATCTCGACCGAAAAGGGCGTGGTGACCGTATCCAATGCCAGTACGCCGATGGTTTTCGGCGTATCGTGCGCGCCACGAATACGTTTGGCGGAGAGATCGGGGACATAGTTCGTTTGGGCAATAGCGGATTGTACGCGAGCCAGCGTTTCCGGCTTGAGCCGCTCCGGGCTGTTCAGGGCGCGGGAAACCGTCATCAGGGAGACGTTTGCCAGCTTCGCTACATCTTTTAAAGATGCCATATTTCAGACTCCACGATTGCAACAGAACCACTAACTTACTGATGTAAAAGGATAGCGCGTTATTCTAACGTACTCTACTTCCCCGTTACGGCAGGAAATAGTTGATCATGATCTTATTTTTATAATGTTAACGTTAACTTTTGTGATTAACATCGGATATCGCAGCAAAATGACATGAGAATCTCTTTTTGTTAACGTTACCATTATGGCGTTAACCCACGATGAGATTGCTATGATGAAAGAACATCACTCCAGCAGTTACTTGTTACTTAGCGCCTTGCTGTTTTTCTTTTTTGTCACCTGGTCCTCTTCAGGTTCGCTGCTTTCTATCTGGCTGCACCAGGAGGTGGGGCTACAGCCTGGCGATACGGGCATTATTTTCTCCGTTCTGTCGGTTTCCGCGCTGTTTGCGCAGATCTGCTACGGTTTTATTCAGGACAAGCTGGGCCTACGTAAACACCTACTCTGGTATATCACCGTACTGCTCATTCTCTCCGGCCCGGCATATTTGCTCTTTGGCTACCTTCTGAAAATCAACATCTTGATTGGCAGCCTTTTTGGCGGCCTCTACATTGGGCTGACCTTTAACGGCGGGATCGGTGTACTGGAATCTTACACTGAGCGCGTGGCGCGCCAGACGCATTTCGAGTTTGGCAAAGCGCGGATGTGGGGATCGCTGGGATGGGCCGTCGCCACCTTCTTTGCCGGACTGCTATTTAACATCAACCCGCAGCTTAACTTTGCGGTGGCAAGCTGCTCGGGGCTGGTCTTTTTCTTCCTGCTGGTTCGTCTATCAGTACCGGGTGATACGCAGGCGCTTTCAACAGAGGGTGAGAAGAGCAACATTAAGCTGGAAGACGCCCTGCGTCTGCTGACGCTACCGCGCTTCTGGGCTCTGGTCTTTTTCGTGGTCGGAACCTGTATTTATGGCGTCTACGATCAGCAGTTCCCGGTCTACTTCTCCTCACAGTTCCCGACGCTGCAGGAAGGGAACGCCATGTACGGCTACCTGAACTCGTTCCAGGTGTTCCTTGAAGCGGCAGGGATGTTCTGCGCGCCGTGGCTGGTTAATCGCATTGGCGCGAAAAACGGGCTGATTTTTGCAGGGATGATCATGGCCTTGCGCATGGTGTCTTCCGGGCTGGTTGAAGGACCGTTGCTGATCTCCATCACCAAGTTGCTGCATGGCGTAGAGCTTCCGGTACTGCTGGTCTCCATCTTTAAATACAACAGCGCCAACTTTGATAAACGCCTCTCCTCCACGCTGTATCTGGTGGGATTTGCCTGCACCAGCTCGGTTATCGCCACCGTACTGTCACCGCTTGCGGGCTATAGCTATGAAAAATATGGCTTTGCCGAATCCTACCTGTTTATGGGAGCGCTGGTGTTCTGCACCACCTTCATTTCCATCTTCCTATTACGCGCCAGCAAACCGGCTTCCGAGCCTCTGCTGACAAAATCTTCTGCTGTCTGAACAAGAGTGAAGAATATGACATTTTCAATTGCCGATGCTGAACAGGAACTCCAGAAACGCAGCGCCACGCTGAATCCGCGCTGGTATCCGCGCTATCACCTTGCCGCGCGCGCCGGGTGGATGAATGACCCTAACGGACTGGTGTGGTTCGACGGCTGGTACCATGCGTTTTATCAGCATCATCCCTACTCAACCCAGTGGGGGCCAATGCACTGGGGGCATGCGCGGAGTAAAGACCTGGTGCATTGGGAGCATCTGCCGGTGGCGCTGGCGCCGGAAGGCCCGGAAGATAAGGACGGCTGTTTCTCCGGCTCGGCGGTGGTGGACGGCGATACGCTGGCGCTGATCTACACCGGGCATAAGTTTCATGGCGATCCGGGCAATGACGATAATCTCTACCAGGTGCAGTGTCTGGCGACCAGCCGCGACGGGATTCATTTTGAACGTCAGGGGCAGATTATTGATACGCCTGCGGGCCTGCATCACTTCCGCGATCCGAAAGTCTGGCGTGAAGGCGATACCTGGTACCTGATTGTCGGTTCGCGGGTTGGCGATACCGGACAGGTGCGCCTGTACAGCTCTGCCGATCTCCGTCAGTGGCAAGAAGAAGGCATTCTGGGCGAGGCGCAGGAAGGAATGGGCTATATGTGGGAATGCCCGGACTTCTTCATGCTCAACGGGAAGCGGATACTGATGTTTTCACCGCAGGGGCTGGCGGCGGAAGGTTATCGTCACCGCAATTTGTTCCAGAGCGGCTACATGATTGGCGACTGGCTGCCGGGACAGCCGTTTGTCGCCCAAAGCGAGTTTATCGAACTGGATCACGGCCACGACTTTTATGCCCCGCAGAGTTTCCTGACGCCGGATGGTCGCCGCATCGTGATCGGCTGGCTGGATATGTGGGAGTCGCCGATGCCGGAACAGCAGGATGGCTGGGCGGGGATGCTCTCTCTGCCGCGTGAAATTCGCCTTGGCGCAGATAACCGCCTGCAGATGGTACCCGCCGAAGAGGTCGCGACGCTGCGCGGCAGCTATTACCCGCTGCTGGCGCAGCAGTTGCACAATCAACGTTCACACATCGTGGATGAAGCTGAGGCGATTGAGCTGGAACTGGTGTGGTCGATGAAAAACGCGACGGCGGAAAGCTACGGCCTCGCGTTAGGCGATGGCCTGCGGATCGCCGTTGATACTCAGGCACAGCGGCTGACGCTGGAGCGCCGTTATCCGCAATTCGCGCTGGAAGGTACGCGCAGCGTTGCGTTACCGGCGGGCGATCGCCTGTCGCTGCGGATATTTATCGATCGTTCCTCCGTGGAAGTTTTCGTGAATGACGGTGAGGCCTGCTTAAGTAGCCGGATTTATCCGCTGGAAGGGCAGCGTGAACTGACGCTGTTCGCCAGCAACGGGCGAGCCACGCTGCACAGCGGCGGCTACTGGCCTTTAGATAAATAACCAGAGGACGAAGCATGATGAATATCTGGGCGCTAGGCGATGCGGTGGCCGACCTGCTTCCCATTGGCGACAGGCGCTATGAAGCCTGCCCCGGCGGCGCGCCGGTAAATGTCGCGGCGGGAGCCGCGCGATTAGGTTGCCGCAGCGGTTTTATTGGGCGGGTGGGTGACGATCCTTTCGGCCATCTCTTGCAGCAGACGCTGCGGGAGTACGGCGTCAACACGCAGGCGATGGAGCTGGACGGCCAGCACCGAACCAGCACCGTGGTGGTGTCGCTCGGTAAAGGCGGCGAACGGGATTTCACTTTCCTGGTCAATCCCTCCGCCGATCAGTTCTTATCGGCACAGGCGCTCCCTGAGTTTGGCGCGGATATCCTGCACTTTTGCTCGCTGGCGCTGGTGGCGCCGGCCTGCCGCGATACGCTGGCGCAGGCGATTGTGCGTATTAAACAGCAGCATGGCCTGCTGAGTTTTGACGTCAATCTGCGTGAGCAAATGTGGCCCGACCCCGAAAGCATGCTGGAAACCGTGCGCCACTTTGCCCGCCAGGCCGATATCCTGAAGCTCTCGGAAGAGGAGTGGTACTGGTTAACCCAATCCCAGAGCTTTGCCGAAGCCATTGCTGGGCTTGAGGCCTATCCGGCGGCGCTCAAAGTGGTGACCTATGGCGCGCAAGGGGCGATGGTCCTGTACCAGGGGAACGTAGTGCACTTCAGCGGTTATGTCGTTGACAGTGTTGATACGACGGGGGCGGGCGATGCTTTTATGGCGGGCTTGCTCGCCAGCATTGCACAGCAAGGGATGCCTGACGATATCACGCAGCTACATGGTGCGATGGCGCAGGCCAGCGCCTGCGGCGCATTGGCGACAACGCAGAAAGGGGCGCTTTCGGCGATTCCCGACCGCGATGCGGTGGCGCAGTTTATTGCCGCGCGACCATGGCCGGAGTACGAGGTGAAGTAACGCTCGCTGACAATAAAAAAGCCGGGAAACATTAACGTTTCCCGGCTTCTTCAGCGAATCAATATTCCCACGTCTCCGGGTCAATTCCCAGCTCACGCATAATTTCTTTCGCCGCTTCCGGAATTTCATCGCTGCGCTCTTTCCGCAGGTCTTCATCGTTTGGCAACGGTTGACCGGTAAAAGCATGCAGGAACGCTTCACACAGCAGTTCGCTGTTGGTGGCGTGACGCAGGTTGTTCACCTGACGACGCGTGCGTTCATCGGTGAGGATCTTCAACACCTTCAGAGGAATGGAAACCGTAATTTTTTTACTTGCTCACTCTTCTTACCGTGCTCAGCGTATGGGCTGATATATTCGCCGCTCCATTCAGCCATGAGATACCTTTAATCCTCTAGTCATTAGTTAACAGGCCGGTTCAGGGCCATGATCGCGCGTAGTGTACCGTAGTGGCCTTGCGCTGACACGCGCTTCGCCTTCGCAGATGTGCGCTAATGCATATAATTTTAACGGCTATTTGCCAATAGCTCAATCTATACGCAAAGAGGTTTAGATGTCTAGATGTATTGACGGCTATGTCAACAATGTTTACTCTGGGGTCTGACTTTTCACAGACCTTGCCAGGAACGAATCCTCATGACCCGTAAACAGGCCACCATCGCAGTGCGTAGCGGATTAAATGACGACGAGCAGTATGGTTGTGTTGTCCCGCCGATTCATCTTTCCAGTACCTATAACTTTACTGGTTTTAACGAACCGCGCGCGCATGACTACTCGCGTCGCGGCAACCCGACGCGTGACGTCGTGCAGCGCGCGCTGGCTGAACTGGAAGGCGGCGCGGGCGCCGTAATGACCAATACGGGCATGTCGGCGATTCACCTGGTGACCACCGTCTTCCTGAAACCTGGCGATCTGCTGGTGGCGCCGCACGACTGCTACGGCGGCAGCTACCGCCTGTTTGATAGCCTGGCAAAACGCGGCTGCTATCGCGTGCTGTTTGTCGATCAGGGCAATGATGAAGCCTTAAAAGCGGCGCTGGCGGAAAAACCGAAGCTGGTGCTGGTCGAAAGCCCGAGCAACCCGCTGCTGCGCGTGGTCGATATTGCGAAAATCTGCCAGCTGGCACGTGAGGCGGGCGCGGTGAGCGTGGTGGATAACACCTTCTTAAGCCCGGCGCTGCAAAACCCGCTGGCGCTTGGCGCCGATCTGGTGCTGCACTCCTGCACCAAATACCTCAACGGCCATTCCGACGTGGTGGCGGGCGTGGTGATTGCTAAAGATCCGGATACCGTCACAGAACTGGCATGGTGGGCGAATAATATCGGCGTCACCGGCAGCGCGTTCGACAGCTATCTGTTGCTGCGCGGCCTGCGCACGCTCTCTCCACGTATGGAAGTGGCGCAGCGTAACGCCTATGCGATTGTCGATTTCCTGAAAACCCAACCGCTGGTGAAAAAGCTGTATCATCCTTCTCTGCCGGAAAACCAGGGCCACGAAATTGCCGCGCGCCAGCAGAAAGGGTTTGGCGCGATGCTCAGCTTCGAGCTCAACGGCGACGAGCAAACGCTGCGCCGCTTCCTGAGCGGGCTGTCGTTGTTCACCCTGGCGGAATCGCTGGGCGGAGTAGAGAGCCTGATCTCGCATGCGGCGACCATGACCCATGCGGGCATGGCGCCGGAAGCGCGCGCCGCTGCGGGGATTTCTGAGACGCTATTACGCATCTCAACCGGTATTGAAGATAGCGAAGACTTAATTGCCGATCTGGAAAATGGATTCCGGGTCGCAGCACAGGGGTAAATATGAGTGTGATTGCGCAGGCAGGGGCGAAAGAGCGTCAGCTGCATAAATTTGGTGGGAGTAGTCTGGCGGATGTGAAGTGTTACCTGCGTGTTGCCGGCATTATGGCGGAGTACTCTCAGCCTGGCGATATGATGGTGGTTTCCGCCGCCGGTAGCACCACCAACCAGTTGATCAACTGGCTGAAGCTCAGTCAGACCGATCGCCTCTCTGCGCATCAGGTCCAGCAGACGCTGCGCCGCTATCAATCCGATCTGATTAGCGGCCTGCTGCCTGCCGAAGTTGCCGACGGCATGATTGCCGACTTTATTCATGACCTGGAGCGGTTAGCCGGGCTGCTGGATAACGGCGTCAACGACGCGGTATACGCGGAAGTGGTCGGCCACGGTGAACTGTGGTCGGCGCGTCTGATGGCGGAAGTCCTCAAGCTGCAAGGTCTGGACGCTGCCTGGCTCGATGCTCGCGCGTTCCTGCGTGCCGAACGTAGCGCACAGCCGCAGGTGGATGAAGGATTGTCATACCCGCTGTTACAGCAGCTGATGGCGCAGCATCCGGGTAAACGCCTGGTGGTGACCGGGTTTATCAGCCGTAACAACGCGGGTGAAACCGTGCTGCTGGGGCGTAACGGTTCCGACTATTCCGCCACCCAGATTGGCGCCCTGGCGGGGGTTTCCCGCGTCACCATCTGGAGCGACGTGGCGGGCGTGTACAGCGCCGATCCGCGTAAAGTGAAAGATGCTTGCCTGCTGCCGCTGCTGCGTCTGGATGAAGCCAGCGAGCTGGCGCGTCTTGCCGCCCCGGTGCTGCACGCGCGTACCTTACAGCCGGTTTCCGGCAGCGATATCGATCTGCAATTGCGCTGTAGTTACACGCCGGATCAGGGGTCCACGCGCATCGAACGCGTGCTGGCTTCCGGTACCGGCGCGCGGATTGTCACCAGTCATGATGATGTCTGTTTAATCGAATTCCGCGTTCCGGCTAGCCAGGACTTTAAGCTGGCGCATAAGGAGATCGACCAGATACTCAAACGCGCGCAGATTCGTCCGCTGGCGGTTGGCGTACACGCGGATCATCGTCTGCTGCAGTTCTGCTATACCTCGGAAGTGGTTGATAGCGCGCTGAAAATTCTTGATGAAGCCGGTTTGCCGGGCGAGCTACGCCTGCGTCAGGGGCTGGCGCTGGTGGCGCTGGTCGGGGCGGGCGTCACGCGTAACCCGCTGCACTGCCACCGTTTCTGGCAACAGCTTAAGGGGCAGCCGGTTGAATTTACCTGGCAGTCGGAAGAGGGGATCAGCCTGGTCGCCGTACTGCGTGCTGGCCCGACGGAAAGCCTGATTCAGGGTCTGCACCAGTCGATTTTCCGCGCGGAAAAACGCATTGGCCTGGTGCTGTTCGGCAAAGGGAATATTGGTTCTCGCTGGCTGGAACTGTTTGCTCGTGAGCAGACGACGCTCTCGGCGCGCACCGGTTTTGAATTTGTGCTGGCAGGCGTGGTGGATAGCCGCCGCAGCCTGCTGAGCTATGACGGGCTGGATGCCAGCCGCGCGCTGGCTTTCTTTGAAGATGAAGCCGTTGAGCAGGACGAAGAGTCGCTGTTCCTGTGGATGCGCGCCCATCCGTACGACGACCTGGTGGTGCTGGATGTCACCGCCAGCGAACAGCTGGCCGATCAGTATCTCGATTTTGCCAGCCACGGTTTCCACGTAATCAGCGCCAACAAGCTGGCCGGGGCCAGCAGCAGCGATAAATATCGCCAGATTCACGACGCGTTTGAAAAAACCGGCCGTCACTGGCTGTATAACGCCACCGTCGGCGCGGGTCTGCCGGTTAACCATACCGTGCGCGACCTGATTGACAGCGGCGACAGCATTCTGGCGATCAGCGGTATCTTCTCCGGCACGCTCTCCTGGCTGTTCCTGCAGTTTGACGGTACCGTGCCGTTTACCGACCTTGTCGATCAGGCCTGGCAGCAGGGGCTAACCGAGCCGGACCCGCGCGTCGACCTTTCCGGCAAAGACGTAATGCGTAAGCTGGTGATTCTGGCGCGTGAGGCGGGCTATGACATTGAGCCGGACCAGGTTCGCGTGGAGTCGTTGGTGCCGGCGCACTGTGAAGAAGGCTCAATCGACCATTTCTTTGAGAACGGCGATGAGCTGAACGAGCAGATGCTGCAGCGTCTGGAAGCGGCCCAGGAAATGGGACTGGTGCTGCGCTACGTGGCGCGTTTCGACGCCAACGGCAAAGCGCGCGTCGGCGTCGAAGCGGTGCGTCAGGAACATCCGCTGGCCTCGCTGTTGCCGTGTGATAACGTCTTTGCCATTGAAAGCCGCTGGTATCGCGATAACCCGCTGGTGATTCGTGGGCCGGGGGCGGGCCGCGACGTGACTGCCGGTGCGATTCAGTCGGATATTAACCGTCTGGCGCAACTGCTGTAGTCCTGATTGCCGGATGGCGCTGCGCTTATCCGGCCTACATCGTTCGGTAGGCCGGATAAGGCATTTATGCCGCCATCCGGCACGGTTACCGCTTCCCAAACACCTCTTTTGCGGCGAACAGGCCGTTGAGCGCCGCCGGAAATCCCGCATAAACCGCCATCTGCATAATCACTTCAATGATCTCTTCCTGCGTTAAGCCAACGTGCAGCGCAGCGGCGATATGCACTTTGAGCTGCGGCGCGGCGTTACCCATGGCGGTCAGCGCGGCGACGGTGGCGATTTCCCGGCTGCGCAGGTCCAGCCCCGGGCGCGCATAAATATCGCCAAACGGGAACTCGAGCAGATAGCGGGCGAAGTCCGGTGCGATATCCTTCAGGCTATTCACGACGGCCTCACCACCTTTTCCATCAACCTGTTGCAGCATTTTCTGACCGGTTATATAGCGTTCTGAATCCATCATCATCACCTCGTTTGTTAGCGTATGGCGAGAAGATAGAGCGCGCAGAATCATTTGGATAATACCGATTCCGTGATACCTTTTCGGTATGACTTCATCCCCTTTGCACGCTCTGGATATCCGACTGCTACGCTACTTTGCCGTGGTGGCGGAAGAGAACAATATGCGTCGTGCGGCGGAAAGGCTGTATATGTCGCAGCCGCCGCTGAGCCGTCACATTCGCCAGCTTGAAGAACGGCTGGGGGTAACGCTTTTTGTCCGGCATACCAAAGGGCTGACGTTAACGGCTGAAGGGCGGCAGGTGTTGGCGATTATTCGCCCACTGCTGGCGCAACAGGATGAAACCTATGATGCCCTGAGCCGGCTCGCTCAGGCTGGCACGTCATCGCTACGCATTGGATTGACCACCGCGTTTGAGCAGGGCGTATTTGCCACGCTGGAAACCGTGCTGGCGGCCCAGGTGGAGACCCTGCACGTTGTGCGGCACGGTTCGCCAGAGCTGGTGCGTCAGGTGCGTCGGGGAAAACTGGATGCTGCGCTGGTGGCGCTGCCGCTGGAAACCTCAGGGTTAAACTTGATGCCTCTTAGCCGACAGGAGCCTCTGATTGCGGCGTTGCCGGAACAATGGCCCGAGTCGAAGCAGGATAGGCTGATGCTCCGCGCGCTGAACGATCGACCGTTATTCTGGTTCAAGCGCGAGCGTAACCCCGCCTTCTTTGACTTTACTCGCGATATTTTCCGCCGTGTGGGTTACCTGCCCGCCTGTATTGAAGAGCCGCTGGAACACGACGTGCTGCTGGCGCGCATTGCTCGTGGTGAAGGGCTGAGTTTGTTTCCCGAATCGTTTGCTGCGATCCAGCGTCAGGGGGTGATTTTTCGGCCCATTGATGAAGCCGCCCTGTATGTCCAGTGCGGGCTCGTGACGTCGCCGGAAAACGCGGCGCGGCTGGATTGGCTGGTGAACATGGTTCAGGCCGACTCGCGCGGCACCAGTTGACCTGACAGCGTAATCGCCTGATTTTGCAATGTTGGTTCGCGCAGTTTACGGATCATCAGCGTCGCGGCCTGACGCCCGGTCTCTTCGCTGGCCGAGGAGACGTAGGTAAATGACGGCGAGGTCAGGTTGATGTGCAACATATCTTCAAAGCCAATCAGCGCCACCTGCTGGGTTAAAAAGACATCTTTCCCTACGGTGCGCCCCACCTTATGAATTCCATCGATACAGCCGATCATCGCGTCCGGTGAATGACATAGCAGTGCGGTAATGGCGTTATTGTTTTCCAGCAGCTGACGTGTCGCGACGCTGGCGGCGTACGTATCGTCGCCGCAGGCAG
Source organism: Kluyvera georgiana ATCC 51603 (assembly GCF_001654985.1). Lineage (GTDB taxonomy): Bacteria > Pseudomonadota > Gammaproteobacteria > Enterobacterales > Enterobacteriaceae > Kluyvera > Kluyvera georgiana. The sequence goes on along the minus strand of NZ_LXEU01000002.1, from coordinate 20,918 downwards.
GGCTGAATTCGTCGCGAGTCGCAATGCCGAGGCGGGTGAGGGTGCTGCGAAAACCAACCAGCCGCTGCTGGCGAATCAGATCGTGTTCCTGGCCGCCGAGGTAGGCGATGTAGCGGTGGCCGCGCTCCAGCAGATAGCGGGTGGCCAGACTGGCCGCCTGTTGGTTATCACGCATCACCAGGTTGCACTTTTCTTTGATGGGAGACTGTGAGACGACGACCAGCGGCAATGGGCATTGGCGAATTTGTGCGGGCAGCGTATCGCGACGGACATCCGATGCGAGATAGATAACGCCCGCGACGCCCTGCTGTTTAAACGATAGCAGACAGCGCTCAAGATGTTCACGCTCGTTCAGCGGCTGGCCGAGGAACACCATGTAACCCTGCGCTTCCAGCTCCTGGACGATGCTGGCCATCACTTTGATGGAGAAGCTGTCGCTAAAGTCGCGCAGAATCAGGCCAATCAAATTGGAGGTATTGGCCCGGAGGTTGGCGGCGGCCACGTTGTGGACGTAGCCCAGCTCGTGGATGGCGGCCTGCACTTTTTCGATGGTCGCATCGGAGATTTTTCCTTTCTGACGTAGCACCAGCGACACGGTAGAAACCGAGACGCCCGCGCGCTTCGCGACATCAATTATGCTGACCTTCTTCAAAAAGTGCTCCCTGGACCATCGTGAATATCCGCAGAAAACAAGGAGGTGCCCATCAGGGATGGGACCTCCAACCGGCGACAATCTTATGATTATTTGCCAATCATCGTCGACATGGTTTGCGCGATAAATTGCGCTCTGGCGCCAAAAATCACCTGAATACCGTTATCACCGACGAAAACGACGCCGCGCGCACCGATATTGTTCAGACCATCCTTATCCACCGATCCTTTGTCTGACACTTCCAGGCGTAGACGGGTAATGCACGAGCCCACGGAGGCGATATTCTGCTCGCCGCCCAGCAGGCTGATAATTTCCGTTGCCAGATCTTCATCGGTTTTATCGTTAGCGCTCACCGTGGTTTCGGTACGGCCCGGCGTTTTGATGTCAAAACGGCGAATCACGAAACGGAAGGTGAAGTAGTAAATCAGTCCCATCGGCACGCCGACGATAATCGCGTTCAGGAAGTTCGTCTGATAGCCATTAAACGACGGCAGAATGCCAAACGAAATGTAGTCGATAAGCCCGGCGGAGAACGATTTGGCAATGTGCGCGTGCAGCAGGTACATCACCATGTAGGAGAGGCCCGCCATAATGGCGTTGAAGACGTAGAGAATGGGCGCCACGAAGATAAAGGTGAACTCAACCGGCTCGGTGATCCCGGTGAGGAAACAGGTTAGCGCGGCGGAGAACAGAATACCGGCGGCGATTTTTTTATTTTTCGTGTGCGCTTCGTGGTACATCGCCAGACACGCCGCAGGCAGCGCGAACAGCATCAGCGGGAACTCGCCCTGCATAAACTTACCGGCGTTCTGGTAAGTGTCGCTGCTGAAGGATTTCACCCCTTCTTCCAGCATTTTGAACCAGATGGTTTGGTCGCCGTGAATCACCTGGCCTGCGTGGGTGGTGTAATCGCCGAAGGAGTACCAGAATGACGGATACCAGATGTGGTGCAGGCCCAGCGGAATCAGCGCGCGCTCAACCAGCCCGAAGATAAAGGTCGATACCGCCTGGTTATCGCCGTTGATCACCACCGACAGCGCGTCGATGCCCGCCTGAATGTGCTGCCAGATGTACGGCAGAAGCAGCCCGAGAATAAACGACAGCAGGGCGGTTGCAATGGCAACAAAGCGTTTGCCGGAGAAGAATCCAAGGAATTCCGGCAGCTGCATTTTGTGGAAGCGGTTATAGCACCACGCGGCGAGGATACCGCAAATCAGGCCGCCAAAGACGCCCATTTGCAGAGTCGGAATGCCGACCACCATCGCATATTTCCCACCTTGTCCCGCCATTTCCGGCGTGATACCGAGCACGGTACTGATGGTAATGTTGGTCACAAAGACGGAGACCGCGGCGGACAGCGCCGCGATGCCGGATTCGGACGCCAGACCAACGGCGGAGCCGATAGCAAACAGCATCGGCAGGTTGTCGAAAATAATACCGCCTGCGTTCATCATCAACGGCAGGTGGAATTTATCCCCGAACGCCAGCAGCAGACCGGCCGCAGGCAGCAGCGAGATGGGCAGCATTAACGCGCGGCCAATCATCGACAGTTTAGAAAGCGATTTAACGACACTCGATATCAGACTCATACTGATTTCCCCCGGATAGACGCCTCTTCGTGCGTGCTTTTAATAACCCTGTTTATGTTAGGTATAACGTTATAGTAGAACGTTCTACTTATCGTGAAACAAGCCATTAACGTCTGCAATAGAATTTTTGTCAGGGCCGCAGGAGAGTGAGAGAACTGAGAAGTAGTTCTCACTTTAATGTATTAGAGGATGGGGAGTCGTGTGGGCATAGATTCATCGTTTTAGGCATTGTACCGGCGAGGCCGCGGAAGAGACGTCGGCTGGCCGTGAGGGTTATATTGCTACCAGTGTCATGGCCGCCGCCGCGCCAGATGAATATTTTTCATCTTCGCTGAAGATTACTCACTTTTTACGCCGATCTTTCTATTGACGCCCGTCGTCTTTTGCGGCATTTTTACATCCAGACGTCTAAACGGATAGATGTTTACAATACAACAATAATGACTTGCGATTGATAGAGGTAAGGTATGAGCTTTTTTCACGCCAACCAGCGGGAAGCGCTGAATCAGAGTCTGGCCGAAGTGCAGGGGCAGATTAACGTTTCTTTCGAGTTTTTCCCGCCGCGCACCAGTGAAATGGAGCAAACCCTGTGGAACTCTATCGACCGTCTGAGCAGCCTGAAGCCAAAATTTGTCTCGGTCACCTATGGCGCCAACTCCGGCGAACGTGACCGTACGCACAGCATCATTAAAGGCATTAAAGAGCGCACCGGTCTGGAAGCCGTACCGCATCTGACCTGTATTGACGCCAGCCGCGACGAGCTGCGCGCGATTGCTCAGGATTACTGGAACAACGGTATTCGCCACATTGTGGCCCTGCGCGGTGACCTGCCGCCGGGCAGCGGCAAGCCGGAAATGTATGCGGCCGACCTGGTGACCTTGCTGAAAGACGTCGCGGATTTCGATATTTCCGTCGCCGCCTATCCGGAAGTACACCCGGAAGCAAAAAGTGCCCAGGCTGACCTGCTCAACCTGAAACGTAAAGTGGATGCCGGTGCAAACCGTGCGATCACCCAGTTCTTCTTTGATGTTGAAAGCTATCTGCGCTTCCGCGACCGCTGTGTCTCTGCGGGGATTGATGTTGAAATCATTCCGGGGATCCTGCCGGTGTCGAACTTCAAGCAGGCGAAAAAATTTGCCGATATGACCAACGTCCGCATTCCGGCGTGGATGTCGACCATGTTTGAAGGGCTGGACGATGATGCGGAAACCCGCAAACTGGTGGGCGCCAGCATCGCGATGGACATGGTGAAAATTCTCAGCCGTGAAGGGGTGAAGGATTTCCACTTCTACACGCTGAACCGTGCGGAAATGAGCTACGCCATCTGCCATACGCTGGGCGTGCGCCCGGCATAATGCTCTGCCAGATCCCGCTTCCGATAGCGAGTAGGCCTGGTAAGCTCAGCGCAACCAGGCTATTCCCGACAAAAGCCCTGTCTATGCAGGGCTTTTGCGCAGTATAGTAACGGCTATCACATCACCGTTACGGACTGACCATGACCACCGAAGGGAAAAGCAATCCGCTGGCGCTTGTTGGCCTGCTGACGCTGACGCTCATCTGGAGCTACAGCTGGATTGCGATGAAACAGGTGACGCTCTACATCGGCGCCTTCGACTTCACCGCGCTACGCTGTATCTGCGGCGCGCTACTGCTGTTTCTCGTTTTACTCCTGCGCGGGCGCGGCATGAGGCCTACGCCGTTTGGCTACACGCTGGCGATTGCGCTGCTGCAAACTTGCGGCATGATAGGCCTCGCGCAGTGGGCGCTGATGAGCGGCGGGGCCGGGAAAGTGGCGATTCTGACCTATACCATGCCGTTCTGGGTGGTGATTATGGCGGCGCTATTTCTTGGCGAACGCATGCGGGGTCTGCAGTATGCGGCGATTGGCGTGGCGGCGGTGGGACTGTGTCTGGTGATGCAGCCGTGGCAGCTCGACCTTTCTTCGTTAAAAAGCGCGTTGTTAGCGATTCTTTCCGGCATCAGCTGGGGGGCGAGCGCCATCGTCGCAAAACGTATGTATCGACGTCATCCGGGGCTCGATCTGTTGGCCCTCACCAGCTGGCAAATGCTGTATGCCGCAGCGATCATGAGCGCCGTGGCGCTAGTGGTGCCGCAGCAACCGGTTGAATGACATCCCGCGGTTTTCGGGGCGCTGGCCTACAGCGCCATCCTGGCGACGGCGCTGGCCTGGAGCCTGTGGCTGTATGTGTTGCGAAACCTGCCTGCCGGTATTGCCAGCCTGAGTACGCTGGCGGTGCCGGTGTTTGGCGTGCTGTTCTCCTGGTGGCTGCTGGGGGAAAAGCCGGACGGATTAGAAACCGTCGGTATCGTACTGATCGTGTGCGCCCTGGCGGTGATCAGTCTCAAAAAACGTGCCCCTCAGGTTCAACGTAGTCGATGAGAGATAAGAAATTCCTTATATTTTATAAGGAATTTCTTGCCAATTCCCCCCTGGTCACAGTCATCGTGTCCCTTTCTATGCAAGGATAAGTATGGCTTGCGCAAAAATTCCGCGCTGACAAGGAAAAAATAAGAGGAATTAACTATCAAATCCGTGGGTCATTTCAGCTATAACTTATCAGCAGGGGTGTATATCTTAATGATAAATACTGTAAGGGAGCATAGTGATGAGCACGCCAGACGATATCCAGAACGCAGGTAAATGTCCTTTCCACCACGGTGTTGGCCACGACCAGAGCGCCGGTGCCGGCACCAGTAGCAAAGACTGGTGGCCGAAACAGCTGCGCGTTGATCTACTTAATCAGCATTCCAATCGATCCAACCCGCTGGGTGAGGATTTTGATTATCGTAAAGAATTCAGTAAATTAGATTACTCCGCCCTGAAAGGGGACATCCGCGCGCTGTTAACCGATTCACAATCCTGGTGGCCCGCCGACTGGGGTAGCTATGTGGGGCTGTTTATCCGCATGGCGTGGCACGGTGCGGGTACCTACCGCTCAAGCGATGGGCGCGGTGGCGCGGGTCGCGGTCAACAGCGTTTTGCCCCGCTGAACTCCTGGCCGGATAACGTGAGCCTGGACAAGGCGCGTCGTCTGCTGTGGCCCATCAAACAGAAATACGGCCAAAAAATTTCCTGGGCCGACCTGTATATTCTTGCGGGTAACGTGGCGCTGGAAAACTCGGGCTTCCGTACCTTTGGTTTCGGCGCCGGGCGTGAAGACGTGTGGGAGCCGGATCAGGACGTGAACTGGGGTGATGAAAAAACCTGGCTGGCGCACCGTGACCCGGAAGAGCTGGCAAAACGCCCGCTGGCAGCCACTGAAATGGGCCTGATCTACGTTAACCCGGAAGGACCAAACGCCAGCGGTGAGCCGCTGTCGGCGGCATCGGCGATTCGCGCCACCTTCGGCAACATGGGCATGGATGACGAAGAAACCGTCGCCCTGATCGCCGGTGGTCACACGCTGGGTAAAACCCACGGCGCGGGCCCGGCTACGCATGTCGGTCCGGATCCGGAAGCGGCGCCGATTGAAAACCAGGGTCTTGGCTGGAAGAGCGATTTCGGCACGGGCGTCGGTAAAGATGCGATTACCTCTGGTCTGGAAGTGGTATGGACTCAGACCCCGACCCAGTGGAGCAACTACTTCTTCGAGAACCTGTTCAAATACGAATGGGTACAGACCCGCAGCCCGGCTGGCGCTATCCAGTTTGAAGCGGTAGACGCGCCGGAAATCATTCCGGATCCGTTCGACCCGTCGAAAAAGCGTAAGCCAACGATGCTGGTGACCGACCTGACGCTGCGTTTCGACCCGGACTTCGAGAAAATTTCCCGTCGCTTCCTTAACGATCCGCAGGCCTTTAACGAAGCCTTTGCCCGTGCGTGGTTCAAACTGACCCACCGTGATATGGGGCCAAAAGCGCGTTACATTGGCCCGGAAGTGCCGAAAGAAGATCTGATTTGGCAGGATCCGTTGCCGCACGCGTTCTTCAATCCGTCAGCAGAAGATATCGCTAGTCTGAAAGCGGATATTGCCGCTTCCGGTCTGACGGTGAGCGAACTGGTGTCGGTAGCATGGGCGTCAGCCTCAACCTTCCGCGGCGGTGACAAGCGTGGCGGCGCGAACGGCGCGCGTCTGGCGCTGGCTCCGCAGCGTGATTGGGATGTTAACGTCACGGCGGCGCGCGTGTTGCCGGTACTGGAAGGCATCTATAAATCGGCGCATAAGGCGTCGCTGGCCGATATTATCGTGCTGGCTGGCGTGGTGGGCGTTGAGCAAGCGGCGAAAGCGGCTGGCGTTAGCATCTCCGTGCCGTTCACTCCGGGCCGCGTTGATGCGCGTCAGGATCAGACCGATATCGAGATGTTCGAACTGCTCAAGCCGGTTGCCGATGGTTTCCGTAACTATCGTGCGGCGCCGGGTGAAGCGACCACCGAGTCTCTGCTGATTGATAAAGCACAGTTGCTGACGCTGACCGCACCGGAACTGACCGTACTGGTCGGCGGGATGCGCGTACTGGGGGCGAACTTCGACGGCAGCAACCACGGTGTATTGACCGACAACGTCGGCGCGCTGACCACCGACTTCTTCGTCAATCTGCTGGATATGCGCACCGAATGGAAGGCAACGGACGAAACGGCTGAGCTGTTTGAAGGCCATGACCGTGTGAGCGGTGAGGTGAAATATACCGCGACACGAGCCGATCTGGTGTTCGGTTCCAACGCCGTACTGCGCGCGCTGGCGGAGGTTTATGCTTCCAGCGATGCGAAAGAGAAGTTTGTGAAGGACTTCGTCGCGGCTTGGGTGAAAGTGATGAACCTGGACCGTTTCGACCTGCTGTAAGGGTGGTTTGACGGTATAAAAAAATCCCCGCGAAAGCGGGGATTTTTGTTGGTGGGGTGGCGGGATTTCCCCTCACCCCGGCCCTCTCCCCAAAGGGGCGAGGGGGAAAATCGGCCCGAGTCGATTTTGAGTGCTGTACCTAAAACGGCTCATTACGATCCTCTCCCCAAAGGGGCGAGGGAGAAAAGCGGTCTGAGCAGATTTTGAACGCTGTATTCACAAACCGCACTAAACGATCCCCTCTCCCCCGTGGGGAGAGGGTTAGGGTGAGGGGGTTACTCCCACTCGTGCAGGAAACGCTGCCCATACTGGTCAGCGACCAGCAGCGCTGCGTAAACGCGGTCAGGCTCCGCGCCGCCAGGCATGTTGTGAATGGTTTCCCCTTCGGCACAGGCCGCTTCCGCCACCAGGCGCATTTTCGCCGGGATATCTTCTTTAATATCCAGCTGCGCGAGGGTGATCGGCAGACCAACGCTGTGGCACAGCGCGGCAACGGTCTCGATTTCTTCCACCGACGCGTTTTCCAGCACCAGTTGAGTCAGCGTACCGAAGGCGACTTTTTCGCCGTGGTAGAAATGGTGTGCGTCAGGAATGGCCGTCATACCGTTGTGGATGGCGTGCGCCGCGGCCAGACCGCCGCTCTCAAAACCAACGCCGCTGAGATAGGTATTGGCTTCAATCACGCGCTCCAGCGCTGGGGTAACCACATGCTGCTCAGCGGCCAGCATCGCTTTCTCACCTTCTTCAATCAGCGTGTTGTAGCACAGTTCAGCCAGCGCCAGCGCCGCCTGAGTGCATTTACCACCCGCCATGGTAGTGGCGCCGCTGCGTGAGCAGGCGCGGGCTTCAAACCAGGTGGCCAACGCATCGCCAATCCCGGCGGCCAGCAGACGTGCTGGCGCGCCCGCGACGATTTTGGTGTCGACGATAACCATGTTGGGGTTATGCGGCAGCATCAGGTAGCGGTCGAATTCACCGTCATCGGTGTACAACACGGAGAGCGCACTGCACGGCGCGTCAGTAGAGGCGATGGTGGGCACGATTGCCACCGGTAAATTCATAAAGTGGGCCAGCGCTTTCGCGGTATCCAGCGTTTTCCCGCCGCCGATACCTAAAATGGCGCTGCATTTTGCACTGGTCGCGACGTCCTGCAGACGGTTGACTTCATTCTGTGAGCACTCGCCGCCAAACGGCGCGATTTCAACGGACAGACCTGCGCCGGTCAGGCTCTTGCGCAGCGTCTCTTCGGCAAATCCCAGTACGAACTTATCGCCGACGACCAGCCAGCTATTTGCCATCGGTTTTAAGTAATCACCCAGGCGAGTGATGACGTCAGCACCCTGAATATACTTACCTGGCGATTGAATAATGCGATCCATACATTTCTCCCTTACAGGTTCAGATTACCAAATGCGTTTTTCCAGTCTTGCTCAAACTTCTCTATAGCTGACTCTACAGCGGGCGTGCCGAGCATTTGTTGCGCTACATCTAAAGGAAGGGTGATGGCTTCACATCCCGCCAATAAACAGTCCAGCGCCTGACGTGGGGTTTTGAAGCTGGCGGCCAGTACTTTACTCTGTGGTGCGTGCAGTTCCAGCAGCGTTTGCAATTCCTGCACCATGCGGATACCGTCGCCCCCCTGAGCATCCACGCGGTTAACGTATGGCGCGACGTATTCGGCTCCGGCCAGCGCGGCGAGCAGCCCCTGCGACGCGCTGTAAACTGCAGTACCCAGCGTCGGTATACCTTGTTTTTTCAATAGTTTGATTGCAGCCAGCCCTTCGGCGGTGACGGGAACTTTCACCACGATGCCGGGAACGGCCTCGTTCAGGCGACATGCGTCGGCAACCATGCCCTCCGCCGTGCGGCTCATGGTTTGGGCAAACAGCGTGCCGTGTTCGCCCATCGCTTTTTTCAGGCGCGGCAGCACATCCCAGATAGACTCGCGGCTGGCGGCGACAATACTCGGGTTCGTGGTCACGCCGGCAATCGGGAAGATGCGCGCCAGACGTTCAACTTCCTGCACATTGGCGGTATCCAGATACAGTTCCATGCTCTTTCCTCTTAAAGTTCCAGTTCGTGTTGCAGCAGGCTGGCAATCGCGTCGGCTGAGGCGGCGTTAACCAGCGAGTTACGGAATTCTTCATGCATGATGCGGCGAGCCAGGCGCGAGAAGATGCGCATGTGCTGGTCGCCCGCGGCATGTTTGTTGAGGGTCAGCATAATGATGAACTGCGCCTCTTCATCGCCCCATGCCACCGGGGCGGGCAGGCGTGCGACGCTGATGGTTGACTGTTCAATATGCTCAGATTTGCTGTGCGGAATGGCAAAGCTAAAGCCCAGGCCGGTTGAGAAGACCGCTTCGCGCGCCCACAGGTCGGCCTCAAGCTTGCGCGGATAGCGGCAGCGCCCGGCGAGCAGCAGATTATCGGTCATGCCTTTAAGCACCTCTTCTTTACTGCGCCAGTCGTTATCCAGCGAAATACAGCGCGGGGTAATCAGCGGTGCATCCTGCTGGCTCATACGGAACTGTGCCAGCAAATGTTCCACCTCCAGCGAGGTACGGCAGGCCATCGCCTGATTCAGAAGCTGACGACAGGCGCGGCTGTCGAGCTGTGCCAGACGCGCTTTGGTGGCTGGAATTGACGGCGCGCTCATGCTGATTTCATCCAGCCCCAGCCCAACCAGCAGCGGCAGGACGGAGCCTTTCGCCCCCAGCTCACCGCACAGACCAATCCATTTTCCCTGACGATGCACCGCCTGAACGGCGAAGTCCAGGGCGCGCAAGAAGGCCGGATTCAGACTGTTGTAGTGACGGGTTACTCTTGCGTTATCACGGTCGACTGCCAGCAGGTATTGCGTCAGGTCATTGCTGCCGATGCTAAAGAAATCAATCTCTTCGCAGCACTGATCGATGATAAACATCACCGAAGGGACTTCCAGCATGATGCCCAGCGGAATGCGCTCATCAAACGGTACGTGCTCGCTGCGCAGCTGTTGTTTCGCTTCGGCTACTTTTTCTTTTACCCACAGGATCTCTTCCATGGAGGAGATCATCGGAATCATAATTTTCAGGCTGCCGTGCGCCGAGGCGCGCAGAATGGCGCGCAGCTGGGTGATGAACAGCGTGGAATATTCTTCATAAATACGCACCGCGCGGTAGCCCAGGAACGGGTTGTTCTCCGCTGGAATATTCAGGTAATCCACCGGCTTATCACCGCCGATATCCATGGTGCGGATGATAATGCTACGTCCGTTGGCGGACTCCAGCGCCTGACAGAAAATATTGTAGAGCTCGCTCTCGCTCGGCTCGCTGGCGCGGTCCATATACAGCATTTCGGTGCGGAACAGACCAACCGCTTCCGCGCCGTTGCCAAAGGCCGCCTGCGCTTCGACGGAGTGAGCGATGTTGGCCGCCACTTCCAGACGAATGCCGTCGGCGCTGCGCGCCTCTTTATTCAGCCACACGCTTTGCTGTTCACGAATAGCGGCCTGAACGCGCGCTTCCTGCTGGTAGTAGCGGGTGATGGCTTCGTCAGGTGCGACAATAACCGCTCCGGCGTTGCCATCGAGATAGACCGTCTGGTTTTGCCACGGCGCCAGCGCGTCAATTTCCACGCCAACAAGGGTGGGAATGTTGAATGAGCGGGCAAGTATTACCGTGTGTGAGGTCGTGCCGCCGCTTTGCAGCAGCAGGCCTTTCAGCTGCGTTTTGTCCAGCTCAAGGAATTGGCTTGGGGTTAGCTCTTCCGCCATGCAGATAGACGGCTGGGTCAGCTGGCCCGGCGCCGGAAAACGCTGTTCGCCATAAATATGCTGTAAAAGCTGGAAGCCGACGTCGCGCACGTCCAGCGCGCGCTCCTGCAGATAGCTGCTGCTGGAACGGGCGAACTCGGCGCAGAAATGGTTGGTGCTGGCGATAATTGCCTGCGCGCAGCTGAGGCCGTGATTGACGCCTTCCAGCAGATGCTGGCGTAGCGAGGTGTCGGTGGCCAGCGAACGGTGTGCTTCAAGGATAGTACTGGCGGTGCTGTCGCTGTCCAGCAGGCGCAGCTCCAGCGTTTTCACCAGGCGAGCCAGGCCGCCGTCCAGCGCGGATTGTTCCTGCTCCGGACTTTGTGCCGCAGGCAGCTCGCCGAGGTTATTGAGATCCAGCGCGGCCAGGCGGGTCAGGACGCCGCCGGCGCTGCCGTTGCACACCGGCTGCGCGCGGAACAGCGTTGGGTTCAGGCGAGTCAGCGACGCCGGCAGCAGCTCTTGCTCCACGTGGGTAACTTGCGCCAGCGGCACATCGCACAGTGGGAATTCGTCTTTCAGCCAGACGGACAGGCGGTCGTGAGCGACGTTTTCATCAGCACCGCTAATGAGCAACCGGCAGCTATCGCCCGCCAGCGTGTCGGTACCGATAATCGCCAGCGCGCTTTTGGCGTTGCCCTTACGGTCGGTGCGCAGGTTATGCCATTCAATGTCGCAGCAAAAGGTATTGCACAGCGTTTCGACATGGCTGGCCGGACGGGCGTGCACGCCGTTCGGCAATTCACAGATAAATTCAACAACCAAGGCCATAACCTTCTCTCCCAAATCAGTCGATATGGGTAACAGAATAGGGGGCATGTTATCGGCGCGGCTATCTGACATTTATGTCAAAAACTGGACAAATGTATTGTCCGCTGGAAAATGCGAGCCATCTCACAGGTTGCCAGTAGTGCGTATAAAGAGGGGGATGGCGTTAACTTTTGAGGTCGCTCGCATTTTTCTTCTGACATTACAAAAATCCAGTAAATGCACTTTTTATCCACTGTCTGTCCCGTCGCCAATTGCCTATTGTTTGCCACAACACCTTAATGGACATGGGCCGAAGAAGCCCAGGAGCGACTGATGAAAGAATTGGTGCACATACTCAAAAACACCCGTCAGCACTTAATGACTGGCGTGTCGCACATGATCCCGTTTGTGGTTGCGGGGGGTATTTTACTGGCGGTCTCGGTCATGCTGTACGGCAAAGGGGCCGTACCGGATGCGGCCACCGATCCCAACCTGAAGAAGCTGTTTGATATTGGCGTCGCGGGTCTGACGCTGATGGTGCCATTCCTGGCGGCGTACATTGGCTACTCCATCGCCGAGCGCTCCGCGCTGGCGCCTTGCGCCATCGGCGCGTGGGTGGGCAACAGTTTTGGCGCGGGCTTCTTCGGCGCGCTGATCGCCGGGATTATCGGCGGAATCGTCGTCTACTATCTGAAAAAAATCCCGGTGCACAAAGTATTGCGCTCGGTGATGCCAATCTTCGTGATTCCTATCGTCGGCACATTCATAACCGCAGGCGTGATGATGTGGGGGCTGGGTGAACCCGTCGGCCTGCTGACAACCAGCCTGACCCACTGGCTGCAAGGGATGCAGCAGGGCAGCATCGTGGTGCTGGCGGTCATCATGGGGCTGATGCTGGCGTTCGATATGGGCGGCCCGGTGAACAAAGTGGCCTACGCCTTCATGCTGATTTGTGTTTCGCAGGGTGTTTATACCGTAGTGGCGATTGCTGCCGTCGGCATCTGCGTTCCGCCGCTGGGACTGGGGCTGGCAACGCTGATTAATCGTAAGAATTTCAATAATGAAGAGCGCGAAGCCGGGAAAGCGGCGCTCGTCATGGGCTGTGTGGGTGTCACCGAAGGGGCGATTCCATTCGCTGCCGCCGACCCGCTACGCGTGATTCCATCCATCATGCTGGGTTCCGTTTGCGGCGCGGTGACCGCTGCGCTGATGGGGGCACAGTGTTACGCCGGATGGGGCGGTCTGATTGTCCTGCCAGTGGTAGAAGGCAAACTGGGCTATTTGCTGGCGATTGTGGCGGGGGCAGTGGTGACCGCCGTCAGCGTTAACCTGCTGAAAAGCCTGGCGCGTAAGAACAAGAAGGCGGTTGTCGAAAAAGAAGATGACCTGGATTTAGATTTTGAAATTAACTCATTGAGAAGGTAGAGATTATGACCAATATTATTGCGGTAACGGCCTGTCCTTCCGGCGTAGCACACACCTATATGGCTGCGGAAGCGCTGGAGAGCGCGGCAAAATCCAGGGGCTGGAACGTGAAGGTAGAAACGCAGGGGTCGATTGGTCAGGAAAACGCGCTGACGGCAAGCGACGTCGAGGCGGCGGATATGGTCATTCTGACCAAGGATATCGGCATCAAATTTGAAGATCGCTTCACCGGGAAAACGATAGTACGCGTCAATATTAGCGATGCAGTAAAACGCGCCGACGCTATCATGAATAAAATTGAGGCACACTTAGCGCAGAGCGCATAAGCCTGTCCCGATACCATAGGTACTTTAAAACCGGCGGGTGCGAAAGATTTTTTGCGCCCGCCAGCGTTTGTTTTCTGCAAGGAGGAGACGATGACGGCAACGGGCGGACGAATGTTAGTGGCGGTCACCGCCTGCGTAAGCGGCGTGGCTCATACCTATATGGCGGCTGAACGTCTGGAGAAGCTCTGTCAGCAGGAAAAATGGACCATCAAAATTGAAACACAGGGTGCGTTGGGCATTGAGAATGCGCTTACGGAAGAGGACATTCGCCGCGCTGACGCGGTGCTGCTGATTACCGATATAGAGCTCAATGGGAGCGAACGCTTTACCCAAAGTCGCTACGTACAGTCGGGTATCAGCGCCTTCTTACGCGAGCCGCAGAAGGTGATGAGCGCGGTGCGTAAGCTGCTTTCCGCGCCTCAGCACACGCATATTATTCTGTCGTAGTCAGCTGGCTGTGATACTGGCGACGGTACTCTGACGGCGAACGCGCCGTGTTTTTGCGAAACAGACGGCAGAAGTAGTTGCTGTCGACGAACCCACAGGCGTGGGCAATCTCTTTTACCTTCAGATCATACCCCTTCAACAGCCGTCTGGCGTGCTCCAGGCGGGTGTGGTTGAGATATTCATTAAAGCCCATAATGCCGCTTTTCTGGAACAGGTGTGACAGGTAGTTCGGTGAAATATAGAACGCCTGTGCTACCGATTCGCGGGTTAGCGGTTCGGCGAAGTGGCTATCGATATATTCGCGAATGGCGTCGAACAGGGCCTGGCTGCGCGAGGCGGTCTGAATTTGGCTGCTGAGCAGGTCGGCGCAGTGGCTGATGAGGCTGGTGGCAATCAGCCGCGCGGTTTGCTGCTCCTGCGGCTGCATTTGAATTTCGTTCATGGTTTGCAGCAGGAAAGAACCGACGCGTGGCCCGCGACGGGCAACATGCTGTTTCGCCAGGTTGCTCAGGCGGTAGCCATCCCACTGCTGGACGCTAAACCCCAACTGCTGTTTGCCGAACAGAATGCTCAGCGTGGTGGCGGGTTCCAGCCAGTGCGGAAAATTCCAGCCGCCAGCGGGAACGTACAGCGCATCAAGGGCCTGCATGGGCGTATCATCGCCCAGTCCGGCGTCGGCGAGCTGCCCTTCCAGCACAATTTCGAGGCGCGGAAAGTCGACCTGAAAAGCCATATCGGGAACGGGCGTGTGATTGCCGGCAAAACCGATTTTCTGCAGCGGGGTGGTGCCGGAGGCAAGGCGGGAAAGCAGCGGGTTGATGTCGAAAAACATGGGGCTCCCTGTCGTGATGAACAACAAAGAAACCTTAACTGAGGGTATGAAAAAAGGCCACAAAGAATGTGGCCTTTTGGGATGTCAGCGTACCGATGAATTAACCGGTGTTACGCATACCCGCTGCGACGCCTGCGATGGTGACCATCAGCGCCTGCTCGACGTTGGGATCCGGCTCCAGGCCTTCCTCTTCCGCTTTACGTGAACGGTGCAGCAGTTCGGCCTGCAGAACGTTCAGCGGGTCGGTGTAGATGTTACGCAGCTGGATAGACTCGGCAATCCACGGTAGATCGGCCATCAGGTGCGCATCGTTGGCGATATCCAGCACCACTTTGATGTCGGCTTCCAGCAGCTCGCGCAGCTCGGTACCCAGCCCCCACAGTTCCTGTTTCACCAGACGCTGATCGTAATATTCCGCCAGCCACAGATCGGCCTTCGAGTAGACCATCTCCAGCATCCCCAGACGGGTAGAGAAGAACGGCCAGTCGCGACACATAGTTTCCAGCTTGCTCTGTTTGCCATCTTCCACCACTTTTTGCAGCGCGGCGCCGGCACCCAGCCAGGCTGGCAGCATCAAACGGTTCTGTGTCCAGGCGAAGATCCACGGGATGGCGCGCAGAGACTCGACGCCGCCGGTTGGGCGACGTTTTGCCGGACGTGAACCCAGCGGCAGTTTACCCAACTCTTGTTCCGGCGTGGCGGAGCGGAAATAAGGCACGAAATCTTTGTTTTCACGCACGTAGCCGCGGTACATCTCGCAAGAGATGTCGGACAGCTCGTCCATGATGCCGCGCCACTCTTCTTTCGGCTCCGGCGGTGGCAGCAGGTTCGCTTCCAGAATGGCGCTGGTGTACAGCGACAGGCTGCTGACGGTGACTTCCGGCAGACCGTATTTGAAGCGGATCATCTCGCCCTGTTCGGTGACACGCAGGCCGCCCTTCAGGCTTCCCGGAGGCTGAGAGAGCAGCGCCGCGTGCGCCGGCGCGCCGCCGCGACCAATAGAACCACCGCGACCATGGAACAACGTCAGTTCAATACCGGCTTTTTCACAGGTTTTGATCAACGCATCCTGCGCCTGGTACTGCGCCCAGGATGCAGCCATAACGCCCGCATCTTTCGCGGAGTCGGAATAGCCGATCATGACCATCTGCTTGCCCTGAATAAAGCCGCGATACCAGTCAATGCTGAGCAACTGGGTCATCACGTCGTCGGCGTTGTTCAGGTCGTCCAGGGTTTCGAACAGCGGCGCGACCGGGAGTGCGAAGGTGATGCCCGCTTCTTTCAGCAGCAGGTGAACCGCCAGCACGTCGGACGGCGTTTTGGCCATCGAGATGACGTAAGCGGCAACCGAGCCAATTGGCGCATCGACGATGGCTTTACAGGTATTCAGGACTTCACGGGTATCGTTGCTTGGCTCCCAGCTACGTGGGAGAAGCGGACGTTTGGAATTCAGTTCGCGGATCAGGAAGGCCTGCTTGTCGGCTTCTGACCAACTTTCGTAGTCGCCGATGCCCAGGTAGCGGGTCAGTTCGCCCAGCGCTTCGGTGTGGCGGGTGCTCTCCTGACGCACGTCAATACGCACCAGCGGTACGCCAAAACATTTCACGCGGCGCAGCGTGTCGAGCAGCTCGCCGTTAGCGATAATGCCCATACCGCAGGCCTGCAGTGATTTATAGCAGGCGTACAGCGGTTCCCACAGCTGCTCGTTCTGGCTAATCAGACCGGCCGGTTTCGGCAGGCGCTGGCCTTTCAGGCGCGCTTCCAGCCAGGCCTGAGTGGCCATCAGCTGGCTGCGCAGGGTTTTCATCAGGTAGCGGTACGGCTCGGTCGCGCCCTCTTCGCCAACCCGCTCGCGCAGTTCGTCGGTGCATTCCACCATCGACAGCTCGGAAATCAGTACCTGAATATCTTTCAGGAACAGATCGGTCGCTTTCCAGCGGCTGAGCAGCAGCACGTGGCGGGTGATTTCGGCGGTGACGTTCGGGTTGCCGTCACGGTCGCCGCCCATCCACGAGGTGAAGCGTACCGGCACGAAATCGACCGGCAGCTGGTAGCCCAGGTTCTCTTCCAGCTGTTCGTTCAGCTCACGCAGGTAGTTCGGTACGCCCTCCCACAGGCTGTTTTCCACAACAGCGAAGCCCCATTTGGCTTCATCCACCGGGCTTGGGCGATGCTTACGAATTTCATCGGTGTGCCATGACTGAGCAATCAGCTGGCGCAGACGGCGCATTACCTGGTTGCGTTCGTAGTCGGCAATGTCGTTATTATCGAGCTGTTTCAGACAGTTGTTGATTTCGCCCATTTTATGAATCAGCGTACGACGCGTGATTTCAGTCGGGTGTGCGGTGAGTACCAGCTCCAGCGACAGGGATTCAACGGCTTTTTTAATTGTGGTTTCGTCGAGATTGGGTTGGTCTTTGAGTTTACGCAGGGTACGGGCAATCACTTCCGGGTTGCTTGCCGCTTCGCCTTTTGGCGAAATGCTGTGGTACTGCTCGGCGGTATTGGCCAGGTTCAGGAACTGGCTAAACGCGCGGGCAACCGGCAGCAGTTCATCGTTGGACAGGTTCTGCAGCGTGGTGAGCAGCTCCTGACGATTGGCTTCGTTGCCCGCACGTGAAGATTTGGACAACTTACGGATCGTTTCTACACGGTCAAGAATGTTCTCACCAAGCGCATCCTTGATGGTATCGCCTAGCACTTTACCGAGCATACTGACATTACTACGCAACGCGGAATATTGTTCGTTCATTAACCCAGACACCCCATCTCATTTTATTTTGTTATATCCCAGCCTTTGGAACGAAAGGGCGGGATAAAGACACCTCTTTTATAAAGCCACGTAAAAACCCGTACGTCAATTGCTGCGAAATCGCTTCAGCAAACGAATAAATTGCGGCAATTGACGAAAGTTAATTCGCATCGTGCCAGATAAGAAATGCTTATGAAAATGTGAAGAAGATCGCGGGAAAACGGAGGTGGGGATATGCCGGATGGCGCTGCGCTTATCCGGCCTACAGGTGGAGGTAGGCCCGGTAAGCGTAGCGCCACCGGGCAGAACACATTAATGCCAGCAGAAGTGATGCACGACCTGGGTAATTAATTCGCGCGTCGGCTTAATAAAGCGCGTTTCCAGGTATTCGTCCGGCTGGTGTGCCTGGTTAATCGAGCCTGGGCCCAGGACGATGGTCGGGCACAGAGTCTGGATAAACGGCGCTTCGGTGCAGTAGTTCACCACTTCGGTCTTGGTGCCGAGCAGTTTTTCCAGCACTTCAACCAGCTGATGATCTGGCGGGCATTCATAGCCCGGAATCGGTGCGTGCAGCTCGCTGACCGTCAGGCGGCCCGGCCATTGCGCGCTGACCGGCTCCAGTGCTTCATCCAGCAGACCGTTGAGGTCGCTCAGCGTCATGCCCGGCAGCGGGCGGATATCCATATGCAGCTCACAGCAGGCGCAGATACGGTTGGAAGCATCGCCGCCGTGCAGGCTACCGAGGTTGAGCGTTGGATAGGGCACGGTGAACGCTTCATAGTGATAGCGCTCTTTCAGCGAGTCGCGCAGCTGCATCACGCGGCCAATGGCGTCGTGCATGATTTCAATGGCGTTCACGCCGCGCGCCGGGTCGCTGGAGTGGCCGGACTGGCCCATCACGCGGATAGCGTTCGACATATGACCTTTGTGCGCGCGCACCGGCTGCAATGAGGTGGGCTCACCGATGATAGCGCAGTCCGGGCGTAGCTCGGTCGATTCGGAAAAATAGCGCGCCCCCGCCATGCTGGTTTCTTCATCTGCCGTGGCCAGAATGTAGAGCGGCTTTTTCAGCTGCGTCACGTCAACATCACGCAACGCATCAAGAATAAAGGCGAAGAAGCCTTTCATATCGGCAGTGCCCAGACCGTAGAGCTTGTTATCGTGCTCGGTCAGGGTGAACGGATCGCGGGTCCAGCGGCCGTCGTCAAACGGTACGGTATCGGTATGACCGGCAAGCAGCAGGCCGCCTGCGCCGTGTCCGGTACTGGCCAGCAGGTTGAATTTATTGCGCGTGCCGGGAACCGGCTGCACCTCAACATTGAAGCCGAGAGAGGCGAACCAATCGGCCAGCAGAGTGATTAAAGACGCATTACTCTGATCGAGTGCTTCTTCGGTTGCGCTGATGGACGGTGTGGCGATCAACGCACGGTAAATCTCGATAAATGGTGGTAAATTGTTTTTCATTGTTGACACACCTCGGGTCGTGATAGTATCAATATTCATGCAGTATTTGTGAATAAAAATACATTATCATTAGGCGTAAGAAAACCCACCAACGGTAGGGTGAAGTGACGACGCTTAATCAGGCAAACAGACATAAGAAGGTAAACGGCCCCGATGTTGAATACGCTGATTGTGGGCGCGAGCGGTTACGCTGGCGCTGAGCTTGTGACCTATGTGAATCGCCATCCTCATATGAACATAACCGCTTTGACGGTCTCAGCGCAAAGCAATGATGCGGGAAAGTTAATCTCCGATTTGCATCCACAGCTAAAAGGGATTGTTGATCTCCCTTTGCAGCCGATGTCCGACATCAGCGAATTCAGCGCCGGCGTTGATGTGGTGTTCCTTGCCACCGCTCATGAAGTCAGCCACGACCTTGCGCCGCAGTTCCTCGCGGCGGGCTGCGTGGTGTTCGACCTTTCCGGCGCGTTCCGCGTAAACGACGGCGCCTTCTATGAAAAATACTACGGATTTACCCATCAGCACCCTGAGCTGCTGGCTCAGGCAGTGTATGGCCTGGCTGAATGGAGCGCCGAAGCGCTGAAAGAAGCGCAGCTGATTGCCGTGCCTGGCTGTTATCCCACGGCGGCACAGCTTTCTTTAAAACCGCTGATTGACGGCGACTTACTGGATCTCAGCCAATGGCCGGTGATTAACGCGACCAGCGGCGTGAGCGGCGCGGGACGTAAAGCGGCGATCTCCAACAGTTTCTGTGAAGTGAGCTTGCAACCGTACGGCGTGTTTACCCATCGCCATCAGCCGGAAATCGCCAGTCATCTTGGCGCAGAGGTCATTTTCACTCCGCATCTGGGCAACTTCCCGCGCGGGATTCTGGAAACCATCACCTGCCGCCTGAAGCCGGGCGTGACGCATGCGCAGGTGGCGGAAGCCTTACAGCAGGCCTACGGCGACAAGCCAATGGTGCGTTTATACGACAAGGGCGTTCCGGCGTTGAAAAACGTCGTCGGCCTGCCGTTCTGCGATATCGGTTTTGCCGTTCAGGGGGAGCACCTGATCGTGGTGGCGACCGAAGATAACTTATTGAAAGGTGCAGCCGCACAGGCCGTGCAGTGCGCCAATATTCGTTTCGGCTTCGCTGAGACGCAGTCTCTTATTTAAGGTGTGACGATGATGAATCCATTAATTATCAAACTGGGCGGCGTGTTACTGGATAGCGAAGAGGCGCTGGAGCGTCTGTTTACCGCGCTGGTCAACTACCGCGAGTCGCATCAACGCCCGCTGGTGATTGTCCACGGTGGCGGCTGCGTGGTGGATGAGCTGATGAAGCAGCTCAATTTGCCGGTGAAAAAGAAAAATGGCCTGCGCGTGACGCCTGCCGATCAGATCGACATTATTACCGGCGCGCTGGCGGGCACAGCCAACAAAACGCTGCTGGCCTGGGCGAAGAAACATGATATCGCCTCTGTGGGTCTGTTCCTCGGAGATGGTGACAGCGTGCAGGTCACTAAACTGGATGAAGAATTGGGTCACGTGGGTCTGGCGCAGCCGGGTTCGCCTAAACTGATTAATCTGCTGCTGGAAGGCGGTTTCCTGCCGGTGGTGAGTTCTATCGGCGTGACCGCCGAAGGGCAATTGATGAACGTCAACGCTGACCAGGCGGCAACCGCGCTGGCGGCCACGCTGGGTGCGGATCTGATTCTGCTTTCCGACGTGAGCGGTATTCTCGACGGTAAAGGCCAGCGTATTGCTGAAATGACCGCAGCGAAGGCGGAACAGCTTATCGAGCAGGGCATTATTACCGACGGCATGATTGTGAAGGTGAACGCGGCGCTGGATGCAGCGCGTACGCTGGGCCGCCCGGTAGATATCGCTTCATGGCGCCACGCGGAGCAGCTGCCGGCGCTGTTTAACGGCACGCCGATTGGTACGCGTATTCTGGCATAAGTTTTTCCCCCTCACCCTAACCCTCTCCCCACAGGGGAGAGGGGACTGGCCGGAGCCGGTATAGTTCTCCCACTCTCCACAGGGACGAGGGAACTGACGGTTTTCCCCCTCTCCCTCAGGGAGAGGGCCGGGGTGAGGGT
>NZ_LXEU01000001.1 GCF_001654985.1 Kluyvera georgiana ATCC 51603 | reverse complement strand
GTTTTCCCCCTCTCCCTCAGGGAGAGGGCCGGGGTGAGGGTTGTTTTCAGGCCGGATACTACCCGGCATAAATAAACGAATTTAAGGAAGCATGTTATGGCACTTTGGGGCGGGCGTTTTTCTCAGGCAGCAGATCAGCGGTTCAAACAGTTCAACGACTCTTTACGCTTTGATTATCGCCTGGCGGAGCAGGATATCGTTGGCTCTGTAGCCTGGTCCAAAGCGCTGGTGACGGTTGGCGTACTGACGGCGGAAGAGCAATCTCAACTGGAAGCGGCGCTGAGCGTGCTACTGGAAGAAGTTCGCGCTAATCCGCAGCAGATCCTGGAAAGCGACGCCGAAGACATCCATAGCTGGGTGGAAGGTAAGCTGATCGATAAGGTCGGCCAACTGGGTAAAAAGCTGCATACCGGGCGTAGCCGTAACGACCAGGTTGCTACCGACCTCAAGCTGTGGTGCAAAGACACCGTGGCGGAGCTGCTGGACGCGAATCGTCAGCTGCAAAACGCGCTGGTGGAAACCGCGCAGGTGAACCAGGACGCGGTGATGCCGGGCTACACCCACCTGCAACGCGCGCAGCCGGTCACTTTTGCTCACTGGTGCCTGGCCTACGTTGAGATGCTGGCGCGTGACGAAAGCCGCCTGCAGGATACCCTCAAGCGTCTGGACGTCAGCCCGCTGGGCTGCGGCGCGCTGGCGGGTACCGCTTATGAAATTGACCGTGAACAGCTGGCGGGCTGGCTGGGCTTCGCGTCCGCGACCCGCAACAGTCTGGACAGCGTGTCTGACCGTGACCACGTGCTGGAGCTGCTGTCTAACGCTTCCATCGGTATGGTGCACCTGTCGCGTTTCGCGGAAGACCTGATCTTCTTTAATACCGGTGAAGCGGGCTTCGTTGAGCTGTCCGACCGCGTGACGTCAGGCTCTTCCCTGATGCCGCAGAAGAAAAACCCGGATGCGCTGGAGCTGATCCGCGGTAAATGCGGCCGTGTGCAGGGCGCGTTGACCGGTATGATGATGACCCTCAAAGGTCTGCCGTTGGCTTACAACAAAGACATGCAGGAAGATAAAGAAGGCGTATTCGACGCGCTGGATACCTGGCTGGACTGTCTGCATATGGCGGCGCTGGTGCTGGACGGTATCCAGGTGAAACGCCCACGTTGCCAGGAGGCGGCACAGCAGGGTTATGCCAATGCTACCGAACTGGCGGATTATCTGGTTGCTAAAGGCGTGCCGTTCCGTGAAGCGCACCATATCGTGGGTGAAGCGGTGGTGGAAGCCATTGCCCAGGGCAAGCCGCTGGAAGATCTGCCTCTGGCCGATCTGCAGAAATTCAGCGCGGTGATTGGCGATGACGTTTACCCGATTCTGTCCCTGCAATCGTGCCTCGATAAGCGTGCGGCAAAAGGCGGCGTTTCGCCGAAGCAGGTGGCGCAGGCGATTAGCGACGCGAAGGCGCGCCTGAGCTAGCGCTTAATTGCCGGATGGCGGCGTAAACGCCTTATCCGGCCTACGTAGCCTGTAGGCCTGATAAGCGAAGCGCCATCAGGCAACATCGAGGCACATTGTTGGATACAGCCCGGCCGAGCGCAGCGACGCCGGGTTTTTTACGCGCAAAAAAAGCGGGCCACGGGGCCCGCAAACGTTCATGTTGGCTTTAGTTAGTCGAGTTTTGAGAGAAACTCAGAAATCCACGCGGCGACTTCAAAGGGTTAAACAAGGAACCGCGCTGTTTCTGTGGTCTATTATTAAACAGAATCCTTGATAGGGATAATCATTCATTGCTATTCTATCTATCGCCATGAACTATCGTGGCGATGGAGGATGAATAATGAATATTCGCGATCTTGAATACCTGGTGGCATTAGCTGAACACCGGCATTTCCGCCGGGCGGCAGATTCCTGCCACGTCAGCCAGCCAACCCTGAGCGGGCAGATTCGTAAACTGGAAGATGAACTGGGCGTTATGCTGCTGGAACGCACCAGCCGTAAGGTGCTGTTTACCCAGGCCGGGCTGCTGCTGGTGGACCAGGCGCGTACCGTGCTACGCGAGGTCAAAGTGCTGAAGGAGATGGCTAGCCAGCAGGGGGAGACGATGTCCGGCCCGTTGCATATCGGCCTGATCCCGACCGTTGGCCCGTACCTGCTGCCCCACATTATCCCAATGCTGCACCAGACGTTCCCGAAGCTGGAAATGTACCTGCACGAAGCGCAGACCCATCAGCTGCTGGCGCAGCTGGATAGCGGTAAGCTGGACTGCGCCATTCTGGCACTGGTGAAAGAGAGCGAAGCCTTTATTGAGGTGCCGCTGTTTGATGAACCAATGATGCTGGCGATCTATGAAGATCACCCATGGGCCGAGCGCGATCGCGTGCCGATGTCGGATCTGGCCGGTGAGAAACTGCTGATGCTGGAAGACGGTCACTGCCTGCGCGATCAGGCGATGGGCTTCTGTTTTGAAGCCGGTGCGGATGAAGATACCCACTTCCGCGCAACCAGTCTGGAAACGCTGCGTAATATGGTAGCGGCGGGCAGCGGTATTACCTTACTGCCCGCGCTGGCCGTGCCGCAGGAGCGTAAACGTGATGGTGTCGTTTACCTGCCATGCATTAAGCCGGAGCCGCGCCGCACCGTTGGGCTGGTCTATCGACCGGGATCGCCGCTGCGCAGCCGCTATGAGCAGCTGGCAGAGACCGTCCGCGAGAGTATGGACGGTCATTTCGATAAGACGTTAAAACAGGCGATTTAAGCCGTTTAGCGCCGCTACCCGATAGGCTTCTGCCATCGTCGGGTAGTTGAAGGTGGTGTTAACGAAGTATTCAATGGTGTTACCGCCGCCTTTCTGCTCCATGATCGCCTGGCCGATATGAATAATTTCGGCTGCGCGTTCGCCAAAGCAGTGAATGCCGAGGATCTCTTTTGTCTCCCGATGGAACAGGATCTTCAGGCTTCCCACGCTCATCCCGACGATTTGCGCTCGCGCCAGGTGTTTAAACTGGGCACGTCCGACTTCGTACGGAACCTTCATGGCGGTGAGCTGCTGTTCAGTTTTGCCCACGGAGCTGATTTCCGGAATGGTGTAGATGCCGGTCGGAATATCTTCAATCAGATGTGCGGTGGCTTCACCTTTCATCAGCGCCTGGGCGGCAATACGGCCCTGATCGTAAGCAGCAGAGGCCAGGCTTGGATAACCGATCACGTCGCCGACGGCATAAACGTGCGGCAGCGCGGTCTGGTACATGCTGTTCACTTTCAGCTGGCCGCGGCCATCGGCCTGCAGGCCAATATTTTCCAGCGACAGCGAGTCAGTGTTACCCGTACGGCCATTGGCGAACAGCAGGCAGTCTGCCTTCAGCTTCTTGCCGGACTTCAGGTGCATGATCACGCCATCGTCCACGCCTTCAATCTTCTCGTACTCTTCGTTGTGGCGAATGACCACGCCGCTGTTCCAGAAGTGATAAGAAAGCGAGTCTGACATCTCCTGGTCGAGGAAAGCCAGCAGTCGGTCGCGGGTGTTGATTAAGTCAACTTTCACGTCCATACCACGGAAGATAGACGCGTATTCGCAGCCAATAACCCCGGCGCCGTAGATAATGACGTGGCGAGGTTCGTGGTGCAGACTCAGAATCGAATCGCTGTCGTAAATGCGTGGGTGGGTGAAATCAACGTCGGCTGGACGATATGGGCGTGAACCGCAGGCGATCACGAATTTGTCGGCGGTTAGCGTTTCAACGGAACCGTCCGGGCATTCCAGCGCGATGGTGTGTTCATCGACGAAACGGGCGTCTCCCTGCAGCATTTCACAGTGATTGCGCTCATAAAAACCCTGACGCATGCGAGTTTGCTGATTGATAACACTATCGGCATGATTCAGGATGTCGGCAAAAGAAGAGCGGAGAAGTCGGCTGTGGTCGCTGTAGAGAGGGTTCTGGTTGAATTCGATAATACGGCTGACGGCATGGCGAAGGGCTTTGGACGGGATGGTACCCCAGTGGGTACAGCCGCCGCCGACATTATGATAACGCTCAATAACG
This sequence comes from Kluyvera georgiana ATCC 51603, assembly GCF_001654985.1. Taxonomy (GTDB): domain Bacteria; phylum Pseudomonadota; class Gammaproteobacteria; order Enterobacterales; family Enterobacteriaceae; genus Kluyvera; species Kluyvera georgiana. The sequence goes on along the minus strand of NZ_LXEU01000001.1, from coordinate 5,770 downwards.
GCGACACGGGCTCCTTGCTTCACCAGACCCATAGCAGCGCCTTCGCCGCCGGGGCCGGAACCAATTACTATTGCATCATAATCGTAGGAATGTGGCATGGTAGGGCTTACCTGTTCTTATACATAAAAGCAACAGAATAATAACATCATCGAAGGTATAACCCAATTATCGTTGGGCTTTTTTCATACGAAATAGCATAAATAGCATGTAAACAATCATTAACAAAGCGACGTAAGTCGATTCGTTTTAATCTCTGGTATAGTGCCAGCATGTCATGTGGAAGGATTCAGTTATCGTGATGGGCGTTAGAGCGCAACAAAAAGAAAAAACCCGGCGGTCGCTGGTCGAAGCGGCATTCAGTCAACTGAGTGCTGAACGTAGTTTTGCCAGCTTGAGCCTGCGCGAAGTCGCGCGTGAGGCGGGAATTGCGCCAACCTCCTTTTATCGCCATTTCCGTGATGTGGACGAACTGGGGCTGACCATGGTCGACGAAAGCGGCCTGATGCTGCGTCAGCTGATGCGCCAGGCACGTCAGCGTATCGCCAAAGGCGGCAGCGTGATCCGCACTTCCGTCTCAACCTTTATGGAATTTATTGGTAACAACCCGAACGCCTTCCGTCTGCTGCTGCGTGAACGTTCCGGGACGTCTGCCGCCTTCCGTGCCGCGGTGGCGCGTGAAATTCAGCACTTCATTGCGGAACTTGCTGACTATCTGGAAATCGAAAACCATATGCCTCGTGCGTTCACGGAAGCGCAGGCCGAGGCGATGGTGACAATCGTATTTAGCGCGGGAGCGGAGGCTCTGGATGTTAGCCTTGAGCAGCGCCGACAGCTGGAAGAGCGGCTGGTGCTGCAGTTACGGATGATCTCCAAAGGCGCGTACTACTGGTATCGCCGTGAACAAGAGAAGACGACACATCAGTCCGAATAAGGTGGTAAACGAGCAATGAAACAGTCAGGTCAAGAAAAGGGTACGCTGCTGCTGGCGCTGTTAGCTGGCTTATCGATTAACGGCACGTTTGCAGCCCTGTTTAGCTCCATCGTACCTTTCTCCATTTTTCCGATTATCTCACTGGTGCTGACGGTCTACTGTCTGCATCAGCGCTACCAGAACCGCACGATGCCGGTAGGGCTGCCTGGCCTGGCGGCCGGCTGCTTTATCCTTGGCGTGTTGCTATACAGCACCGTGGTGCGTGCGGAGTACCCGGATATCGGTTCTAACTTCTTCCCGGCGGTACTGTCGGTGGCGATGGTTTTCTGGATTGGCGTGAAGTTACGTAACCGCAAGCAGGAATCGTAATTATGGCGTAGGCCGGATAAGGCAAATCCGCCATCCGGCAATCTGCTCAGGACTTGCCGGATGGTGCTACGCTTATCCGGCCTACCTTCAGTCTTACTTCTTCGTTAACAGCACGCCGCATTCCATATGGTGGGTATACGGGAACTGGTCGAACAGCGCGAGGCGTGAAACCTTGTGCGTCTGGCTCAACGTTTTCAGGTTCTGGCACAGCGTCTCCGGGTTACAGGAGATGTACAGAATGTTCGGGTATGCCTGTACCATTTTCTCCGTTTCGCTATCCAGCCCGCTGCGCGGCGGATCGACGAAAATCGTTTCACACTGATAGCTTTTCAGATCAATGCCCTGCAAGCGGTTAAATTCCCGCACGCCGTTCATCGCCTGAGTAAACTCCTCTGCTGCCATGCGGATAATCTGCACGTTGTCGATCTGGTTGGCGGCAATGTTGTACTGCGCCGCCGCGACGGACGGCTTGGCGATTTCAGTGGCCAGCACGCGGTTGAAGTTGCGCGCCAGCGCCAGCGAGAAGTTGCCGTTGCCGCAGTACAGTTCCAGCAGATCGCCCTGTGAATTGTGCGTGGCGTCCAGCGCCCACTCCAGCATCTGGATGTTCATGGCGGCGTTCGGCTGGGTAAAGCTATTCTCGACCTGGCGGTAGATCATCTCTTTGCCCGCTACCGGCAGGCGCTCATCGATATAATCTTGATCCAGCTCGATTTTGGTTTTGGTTGCGCGGCCAATCAGGTGCACATTCAGCCCTTGCGCACGGAGCGCATCGCGCAGCGCTTCGGCCTGCTTGCGCCATTCGTCGTCGAGCTTTTTATGATACAGCAACGAGACCACCGCCTGATTGCTGAGCGTGGTGAGGTAGTCAATCTGGAAAAGCTTATGACGCAGGGCGTGGTTATCGCGTACGCCGTCAAGCATCGCGGTCATTAGCGTGTTGATCAGTTCGCTGGCGGCCGGGAAGGTATCAACGCGAATGCGGCTTTTGGTCTGCTGGTCGAACATGATGTGGTACAGATCATCGCCGTCGTGCCAGATGCGGAATTCAGCGCGCATACGGTAGTGGCTGACCGGCGAACGGAACACCTCCGGCGCGGGTGCGCTAAACGGCGCCATCATCGTTTGCAGGCGAGTCACTTTCTCGGCGAGCTGCGCGTCGTACTGTTCGGTTGGGAGGTGTTCGGGGGTCATGATGCATCCTGAATAATAAAAGTACGCGGGGATTGTAGGGCCTGCTCGGGGGATGTCCAGTGTCGATGCAGGTGAAAATCATAAATAGCAGTCTGGACATCCATATGTAACTAAATGTAGCATCCCCGTACCGGTCCTGTGAGTTAAAAGGGAACCCAGTGTAAATCTGGGGCTGACGCGCAGCGGTAAGGACGGTGAGAAACGAGCGCACAAAGTGCAGACACTGCGGCTGGCCGTGGGAAGTCATCGTTTCTTTATATAGCCTCCAAGCCCGAAGACCTGCCGGATGACGTCGCATGAGGTTTTATCGTCGCGAGCAACTGATAAAGCCTGCGGCATCCTTTTTCTGTTTCGGATGCTTTGAAAAATGATTAAAAAAGCTTCGCTGATGACGGCGTTATCCGTCACGGCTTTTTCCGGCTGGGCGCAAGGCAGCAATTCAGACACGCTGGTGGTCACCGCCAACCGCTTCCAGCAACCTGTTAATACCGTGCTGGCGCCAACCGACGTGGTGACGCGTGATGATATTCAGCGCTGGCAGTCGAAAGATCTGAATGATGTGATGCGCCGTTTGCCCGGCGTTGATATCTCGCAGACCGGCGGCATGGGTAACAGCGCTTCTCTTTATGTCCGTGGCACTGAATCGCGCCATGTGCTGGTGTTGATTGACGGCGTACCGATGGCGCGGGCCGGGATAGGCAACGCGATTGATATTAGCCAAATCCCGGTGTCTCTGGTACAGCGCATTGAATACATTCGCGGGCCGCGTTCAGCCGTGTACGGTTCCGGCGCGATAGGCGGTGTGGTCAATATCATTACCATGAGTGACGATGAGCGTGCGCAGATTAACGCCGGAGTGGGTTCGGACGGCTATCAGACCTACGATGGGGCGGTGAATAAACGCTTTGGCGACACGATGATAACGGCAGCAGGCGCCTACCAGACAACGAAGGGATTTAATATCGTCCCAGATTCTCCATACAGTGGCGACAGTGACCGCGATGGCTATCGGAATAAGCTGTTCTGGGGGGCCGTGCAGCACAAGTTTGATGATAGCTTCTCGGGTTTCTTCCGTGGTTATGGATACACGGCTAACAGTGATTACGATCAGAATACGATGTATGGCTCTCCTGAAGGTAATGACGAAGCTCAGAACTACAACCAATCCTGGGATACCGGGCTGCGTTATAACTCCGGTATCTATTCTTCTCAACTGATCGCTAACTATCAGCATCTTAAAGACTATAACTACACGAATAACCTTGGTCGCTATGCTGGCCAAGCCACATTGGATGATATGGAACAGCGTTATATCCAGTGGGGGAACAACCTTGAGGTTGGGCACGGGGCGATTAGCGGTGGGGTGGACTGGAAGCAGGAAAAGCTGGTTTCCGGCAGCACGACAAAAACCGATGCCTATAAACGTGATACGACGGGCCTTTACCTGACCGGGCAGCAGCAGATTGATTCCGTTACGTTGGAAGCATCTGGCCGTGAGGATCACGATGAGCAGTTTGGTTGGCACGGAACGTGGCAAACAGCTGCAGGTTGGGAATTTATTGATGGTTATCGCGCAACGCTTTCTTATGGCACCGGCTTCCTGGCCCCCTCTTTGGGGCAGCAGTATGGTGCAACGCGTTATGCATATGGAAGTAACCGAGGCATCATTGCCAACCCGAATCTGCAACCTGAAGAATCTAAACAGTGGGAAGCAGGAATTGACGGCATTACGGGGTCGTTGGATTGGAGGCTTTCTGCGTACCACTATGAAATTCAAAACCTGATTGATTATAAAAGCTCAAGCCAATACAGCGAGTACGTCAACGTGAAGTCGGCCACCATTAAAGGCGTAGAGTGGACGGGGAACATCACGACTGGCTCGGTAGAACATCACCTGACACTGCAGTATGTTGATCCGCGTGATGACGAAACCGACCAGGTTCTTGCTCGTCGCGCGAAACAGCAGGTGAAGTATGAAGTCACAGGGGAGGTTTACGGTCTTGGCTGGAATATCGCTTACCAATATTTGGGACAGCGCTATGACAACAGCTACGACGAGACAACTGGCTCCTCCAGTCGGGTGAAAATGGGCGGCGTCAGCCTGTGGGATATCGGATTGTCATATCCGGTCACCTCACACCTGACAGTTCGTGGTAAAATAGCCAACCTGTTCGATAAAGATTACGAGACAGTTTATGGCTACCAAACTGCAGGACGGGAATACACCTTGTCTGGCAGCTACACCTTCTGAACCACGTCCCACCGTGCTGGTCTTTGACTCTGGCGTCGGTGGGCTGTCGGTCTATGATGAGATCCGGCATCTTCTGCCGGATCTCCATTACATCTACGCTTTCGATAACGTCGCGTTTCCCTATGGGGAGAAGAGCGAGGAATTTATCGTCGAGCGAGTCCTGGAAATCGTGACTGCGGTACAGCAGCGCTATCCGTTAGCGCTGGCGGTGATTGCCTGTAACACGGCGAGCACGGTATCGCTGCCTGCGCTGCGCGAAAAATTCGCCTTCCCGGTTGTCGGCGTCGTACCTGCTATTAAACCGGCGGCACGGCTGTCGGCTAACCGCATTGTGGGGCTGCTGGCGACGCGGGGTACGGTGAAACGTCCTTATACTCACGAGCTGATCGCGCGCTTTGCGAATGAATGCCGCATTGAGATGTTAGGTTCCGCCGAGCTGGTGGAGCTGGCGGAAGCAAAACTGCACGGAGAACCGGTCTCGCTGGAAGAACTGCGCCGCATTCTGCGCCCGTGGCTGCGGATGCCGGAGCCGCCGGACACCGTTGTGCTCGGTTGTACCCACTTCCCTCTATTACAAGAGGAGTTGCTGCAGGTGCTGCCGGAAGGAACGCGCCTGGTGGATTCCGGCGCGGCGATTGCACGGCGTACGGCCTGGTTGCTGGAACATGAAGCGCCGGATGCAAAATCGAGCGACGCGAATCTGGCTTATTGCATGGCCCTGACGGCAGAAACTGAACAACTTTTACCCGTTTTACAGCGTTATGGCTTTGAAACGCTCGAAAAACTACCTGTTTCAGCCTGATTTGTTCAAAAAAGAGACGGTTGAAAAGTTTTTTTAAAACAGGGCTTGTCAACGTCTCAGAACTCCCTATAATGCGCCTCCACTGACACGGAACAACGGATTATAAGCCGCCGGGTCAGCGAGGTTCTCCTGAGAATCTCAACGGAGAAAAGCGAAATAAACGCTTGACTCTGAAGCGGGAAAGCGTAATATGCACATCCCGCGCCGCTGAGAAAAGCGAAGC